>JAZSIZ010000038.1:0-16484 GCA_045534015.1 Victivallaceae bacterium
CTCGCCCTCCGCTCATCCTCGCAACTTTTGTTGCTCGGCTTTTGCTCTTAACGGGCAAAAGTATATTCGCATGCGGGCTGCGCGCTCGGCGGCAACCGCCTCGCACCCGTGGCGTATAGTTTCCACAGTGGACATCAAAAATGCGGCGTGCATTTGTCTTTGTGGTCTGCATGCCGCATCCCGTAACTATCCGTAACTATCCGTATAAAAATTTCAAAAAAATTCAAAAATCGGCTTGATTTCAAACAAACCATCTCCGTAAAAAGAAAAACCCGGGAGGATATTACTGCAAAGCTTTTTTCAAAAGCGTCGATCAAGCCGCGACAACGGATGCGGCGCGACAGTCCGTTTTTCTTTGGTTACTTTCTTTTTTCGTAAAAAGAAAGTAACTGGTATTGCGGAACGGGACTTGACAAGGAGCAAAGCGACGAAGAGCCGGAGCAAAGCGGAGGCAACCCGCTCAATAGTGAACAGTCCCCGTTTTTTGCGAGAGCTAAAAAACAATCAAAAGCAAAAAGAAAAGACAGCGGCGGGAAAATCATATTTTCCAAGCGGCTGTCTGCTTTTTGCAAGGGGACTGTTAAAACTGGTATCCGGAACGGGACTTGAACCCGTACTCCCGAAGGAAGCAGATTTTAAGTCTGCTGTGTCTGCCATTCCACCACCCGGACACCTGAATTCACTTACCTTATAATATATCTCTACAATTGAATAAATTCAATCACTTTGCAGTACTTTTTTTCCGTTTACGGCGCAAAATATCTGCAAATTCGCGTAATTCCGGCGTTCTGCAAACGGCAGCCAGCGCAACAAAAATGCAGATAAACAGCACACCGATAACAGCAAGGATGATACATCTGGATAAAAATCCCTGTTCAAAACTTCTTATCAACCATGACCGGCAGAAAAAAACCGGCAATGCCGCCGCAAGGGCAAAAGCAATGGAACGGAAAGCGGAAAAAAAAGTTTGCTTCTGAAGAAAAAAACCATCCCGGGCAAGCAGATACAGCAAAAGAGTGTTATTGACAATCGATGCAATAACAGTCGCCAGAGCCAATCCGGCTTGTTTCAAATGGAACATCAAAATCAGATTGAGAATAATATTTACAGATATGGAGATCATGGAAACGTAAAACGGCCGCTTCATATCTTTGCGGGAATAGAATGCCGGCAGAATAATTTTGAGCGAACAGAAAAACGGGATTCCCATTCCGTAAAACACAGCTACATAGCGGGCGGCTTCGAGATCAGAAACAGTGTATCTGCCGCCGAGACAGAGGACGCCGAGAATTTCCTGATTGAAAAATATAACCCCGGCTGCCATAGGAGCAGTAATAAACCAGACATGCCGCATGGAAAAATTCAATTGCTTTTGTACAGCCTCCCAATCGGCAGCGGCAGCGGCATGGGTCATTGATGCCATCAGCACAGAACCGAGCGAAACGGCGAACAATCCGATAGGCAGATCGATGACCCGGTCAACATAGGTCAGCGCAGGAACAGCCTGATCTCCGAGATAAAGAGCAAGTAACCGGTCAATAAGAAAGCTCAATTGGAGCATTCCGTAACCGAGTATTCCCGGAGCGGCGATTTTGAAAAGTTGTGCGGTAAAAGAAAATGATTTGAATATTTCTCTGGAAAACAACGGTATTCTGCCGCATGAATGAAGCATCCACAGCATAAGGAGCAACTGGATTGCTCCGGCAGACGGAGTCAATACAGCCAGCAAAGTAAGCAGTTGATAAGACGGCAGTTTAAATACGACACCGGCAGCAAGCCCGCCGATCATGCAGATATTGAAAAAAAGAGCAGTCAATGCCGGGCGTACAAATATATTGGAATAATTCAGAACGGCACCGATGACACCGGTCAGGCAGATAAAAAAAGTATATGGCAGAATCAAAGGCAGAAGTTCACAAATGCCGAGAAAACGCTCACTGTGAAGAAATGCCCAGTCGAACCACAAATGACTTTTTCCGCAAAAATATGCCAGAAAAGAAAAAAGAGCAACAATTGCCGCCAGTAAAGCTCCGAGTACGGTCAACACCTGTGCCAATGCCCGGCGACCGGCAGAAATACCGTTATCCCTTTCAGTTTCTGCAATCAGCGGGATCAGGGCAGTTCCCAAAGCCCCCTCCCCCAGCAATCTGCGCAACAGATTGGGAACAGCCAATGTCAGAGCCCATATACTGGCATCGGTACCGCCGCCGAGAGCAAAAGCTTCCAGACGCACTCTGAACAATCCCAGGATTCTGCTGGCAAAAGTAGCCAGTGACACACCGAAACTGTGTTTGAGCAGTTTACTTTCCTTTTCAGAACTCATGCCATCACCGTTTCCAAAGCTGCAAAAGCATATCTATCCGCCGAACTGCCGGGATAAAAACATAATTCCGGGATCTCTTTTCCGACCGGACGCAATGATGTCTTAATTTTTTCCAACAGTTTTGGTGTCATATAGTTACCGTTTGCGGCATCAAAACTTACCCTGAATTTACTTACTTCAAAGGGCAATGTTGAAGAAAACTCCTCCATAAGTTCCAATGCCCCGGGTTCATGCGGATGAAAATTCACCAAAGTACGCACAGGAAAGAGCAGAGAATCACGGAAACGTAAAAAATCCAGAGCCTGAACAGCAGCTATCCCCGGGATACGGATCTCCAGCAGTACAGCGAGCTGATATTTCATGGCAATACCGAAACAGCAACGGAGAATTTCCCGGAGTTTAACCGCATATTCAGGATCAGACAGGGTGTTTTCCCAATCGATCCCCAGAGATATTTCCCGCATATTGAATTTGATGCAGTCGGCACAACAATCCGAAAACATCCGGTAAAAATCACGGCTCATTGCAGAACCGGAATCGATCAAAGCATTGATCGTCCCGGCTTCCATCCGGCAACTCATCCGGAATAGACGTTTTTTCCATGCCGGAGGAATCACCAAAGTGGTATCAGAGCGCATGGCAGAAGAAAGTTCCACGGAATCGACCTGCTTCAAATCAGGCAGTTCCGCCATCTGCCATGGGGTGGAAACGGCAATGGAATAACGGATTTTCACAGGAACCCAGCCTCCAGTAAAGTTTCCATTGTCACACCGGATTTTTCCGGTTTATTATTCTGCAGTTCCAGCATCCGCAAAATATATCTGCCGACAACATCAAATTCCAGATTGACCATGGAACCGGCTTTGCGCTCAATCAAAGCCGTATCATTCAATGTTACCGGAATCAATCTGACGGAGAAAAATCCGTCTGCCGCTTCAACAACGGTCAGGGAAACACCATCTATGGCGATCCCGCCTTTTTCCACAACAAGATTGGCAAATTCCGCAGCAAGGGAAACTGCAAAGATAAAATCGCCACCGGCACTTTTACGACACTCCAGAACTTCTGCTGCAGTATCGATATGCCCCTGCACGATGTGCCCGCCCAAACGATCACCGAGCCGCAAAGCGCGCTCCATATTCACTGTGGAACCGATGGCAAGCATTCCCAGATTAGTCCGGGCAAGAGTTTCTTCCATGGTGTGAAAAGTCAATCTGCCATTGGATGTACTTTCCAAAGTAAGACAGCAGCCGTTTACAGCGATACTTTCACCGTAAACCGGATCATCCAGAGAAAAATCCGGCTGCACGACTAATTTATTCCCGGAACGGGAAACAATTCTGCCTGTACCCTGAACCAACCCGGTAAACATCACTTACACCTCTTTCAAAAATCCGGTAACAATAATATCATCACCACAATTAAAAGTATTAACTCTGTTGAGTTTTAGCGCATCAGCCATTGCTTCCGGAGAAATTCCTCCGAGAACCGGAACCGCATCTTTTCCCCCGAGCAATTTCGGAGCAATGTGAAACTCCACCATATCAACAGCACCGGCATTGATCGCAGAAGCAGCCAATTCACCGCCGCCTTCAATCAGCAAAACCGTGACACCGTCTTTTCCAAGTTCTGTTAAAAATCCATCCCATGCTCCGGGATCAGGCAGGGAAACAACTTCCGCCCTGCCATCGGGAAAATATTCTGCAAGCTCCTCTTCCGTCACCGAATTTGAAACAATGATCCGGCGGGGCTGACACTCCCATGATTCAGGTTCACGCACAGTTAATTGCGGATGATCCGCCCGCAAAGTACCACCACCGACCATGATCGCATCAGAGAGCCGGCGCAACTGCTGGACCCGGCGGCGCGCTTCACTGCCGGTCACCCAGCGCGAATCACCATTGGCACAGGCGATCCTGCCATCCAGAGTCATTGCCATTTTCAGGATCACAAACGGTTTTCCGGCAGTTATCCAACGGAAAAAATGTTTATTCAAATCCCAGCATGCAGCATTTTCCACACCGCAATCGACAGTGATCCCGGCTGCGGTCAGAATCTCTTCAGCTCTGCCCGCATGTCTGGGATTGGGATCCATTGCACCGATGACCACCCGGGAAATCCCGGCAGCCTTGATCGCTTCAGTGCATGGAGGAGTTCTGCCGTAAGATGAACACGGTTCGAGCGTCACATAAATCGTCGCCCCTTTTGTGTCATGCCCATGACGGGCAGCATCACTTAAAGCATTGATCTCGGCATGAGCCTCGCCCGCCTTGCGATGAAAACCTCTGCCGATGATCTGATCATCTTTGACAATGACCGCCCCTACCATGGGATTGGGATTGGTAAGCCCCCACCCCATTCGCGCCAGAGCGAGAGCTTCAAGCATATATTCTGAATCGCTGTTCATGCCTTCTCCGCGCTGAAAAGAGCTTCAGCATAATATTCCGGATCAAAGTCCTGCAAATCTTCCGGAGCTTCACCGAAACCGGCGAAAAATGTCGGCAGGTCAAATTCTTCATGCAAAGCCACAGCCATACCGCCTCTGCCGGTTCCGTCAAGCTTGGTGATGACCAATCCGGTGACTCCGGCACTTTTACCGAATTCACGCGCCTGACTGATAACATTTGACCCCAGAGAACTGTCAACAGTCAACCACACTTCATGTGGCGCGCCGGGAAGAACTTTCCCGATGGAGCGGCGGATCTTGCTCAATTCAGCCATCAAATCCTGCTGATTCTGCTGCCTGCCGGCAGTGTCGATCAGCAAAATATCAGCTCCACGGGATTTTGCCGCCATGGTAGCATCAAATGCCACACTTGCCGGATCAGCACCGTGTTTGGCAGAAACCACCTGACAACCGGTACGTTCACCCCACAGCTGGAGCTGTTCCACAGCAGCAGCACGGAAAGTATCACAGGCACCGAGAATAACTTTTTTACCCTCACCTTTCCAGCGGGCGGCAAGTTTGCCGATGGTGGTGGTTTTTCCGCTGCCGTTGACTCCGACCATCAGGATCACCAGCGGTTCATTTTCCGGAGCAGCAGCAATCTCTCTTGCACCACGTTTCAGAATGGTACAAACCTGTTCTTTTGCCACGGCGATCAAATCGGCATCTGTGGCAATCTTGCCCCTTTCATACTGATCGCGGATCTCATCAACCACTTTTTTGGCAGCAGCCACACCGAAATCGGCAGCAATCAGCATCGCTTCCAGATCATCAAAGCTGGCTGCACCATGGCTTTTCACTCCGGAAAAAACCCCGCCTACCACCCGGGCAAGTTTGGTTGCACTTTTTTCCAGACCGCGTTTGAATATTGAAAATATTGACATAGCGTTGTTTTACTTTTTCTGACTTTCAGAATTTTTTACTGAATTCAGGACACCATTGATGAAATTACCCGCTTCCGCTCCGGAAAAATCTCTGGCGATTCCGACCGCTTCATCAATACTGACCACCGCCGGAACATCCGGAAACGAGATCATTTCCGCCACAGCGACCCGCATAATATTACGATCGACACCGGAAAGACGCTCCATATCCCAGTTGCGGCAATGCGCAGAAATGATGCCGTCGATTTTTTCCTGCTCACAGGCAACAGCTTCATAAAGACGGATGGCGTAATCTCTGGCACGGCGGGTGTTGCGGCTGTCATCCAGACCGAACTCCTCTTTCACCGATTCCAGAAAAATTTCAAATTCAGCAGCTCCCGGAAGCTCATTTTTGCTTTCACAGGCAAAAAGAAACTCCATTGCCAACTCTCTGCCCAACCGCTTGGAGTGTGCGGGAGGCATCTCATCGGTAGCCGGATTATGCATTTTTTATCGCCCTTGCGAGATTGACCATCTCAATAGCCGCCAGAGCGGCATCCACACCCTTGTTGCCGGCTTTGACACCGCTGCGGTTGATCGCCTGCTCCAGATTATCAGCAGTGATCATGCCGTAAGTGACCGGAATGCTGTATTCCAAACCGAGCTGTGCCAGACCTTTGGCAACTTCAGAATTGATATATGAAGCGTGCGGAGTATCCCCCTGGATAACCACGCCCAGAGCGACAATGGCATCGAATTCTTTGCGGTCAAGCATCTTTTTCACAGCAAAGGGGATCTCATAAGATCCCGGCACATAAGCAACTGCAACATTTTCCGCATCACCGCCGTGCCGGACGATCGCATCCATCGCCCCGGACAACAGCCGACTGACCAGAAAATCATTGAATCTGGCACAGACAATACCGATTTTGATATTGGCGGCATTCAATTCGCCCTCAAAAATCTTACCTGCATCTTTATTCATGATAAATTCCTTTCCTTTGCAGTGATCACCGCAATTCAACATTCAACTCTTTTTCAAGTTTCGCCCGGATCTTTTCCACGGCGGCATTGACTTCATTATCGGTAAGCGTACGCTCTTTATTCCGGAAACTCAAGCTGTAAGCCATACTCTTTTTCTGCTGCTTTTTCAGATCATCACCAACGAAAATATCAAAGAGCCGGACTCCTTCAAAGTTAGCTGCTTTGCATTTGCGGATGAAGTCGATCACCTCGCCATTGGTCAGTGATACCGGAGCAACAAACGCAATATCACGGGTGGTTCCGGGGAACTGGGCAAGCGGTTTGCAGCTCTTTTTCACTCTGCCGGCAGCGTCGATCAAAGCGGCTGCTTCGATCTGGGCAAAGAATACCGGTGCAGAACTGCGCCATGATGAGGCATGTTTACCATTCAGCTCACCGAACATACCGGCAACTTTGCCTTCCAGAAGCAGAACCAGTGCATGTCCGTCACGGAAACGGCTGTCCGGTTCTGCAGGAATGACAAAACGGTAATTGGTGATGGCAAGTTTTTCCAGCAGCGTTTCCACTACGCCTTTGATGTCATAAAAATCACACAACTCTTCACCGGCAGCGGAGAAAAGTTCCGGATGACGTTTACCGGTCATCAGGATCAGCAATTCATTGCGCTCCTCGGGGAATTTTGCCGGATTTTTACAGAAAGCCTTATCCAATTCAAAAAGGCGCAGATCACGGTTGCCGCGGGCAATATTTCTGCCGACGGTGCCGAGCATCTCACCCAGCAATCCCGGACGCATCCAGCCATTATCCGGTGACAACGGGTTGGACAATTCGATAAGATCACTCTTTTCAAAGCGGCTGTCAACCAGCGCAGAAGCAGAACCGACAATACTGTAATGAACACATTCATCAAAGCCCATGCCGATCACCAGATCACGCAGACTCCGCAACGGAGCATAAGCATCTTCGCTATCCGGGTGACAGACTTTTCCGGCAACCGGGATCATCGGGATCTTATCCAATCCGTCGATACGGGCAACCTCTTCTGCAAGGTCGGCTTCTCGGGTCAGATCAAGCCGGAACAAGGGAGCTGTGACCACACAGGATTCTGCGGTGATATTTTCCACTTTAAGGTGAAGTTTCTGCAGAATATCCACGATCCTCTCATTGGTAACAGTCGTACCGATAAGTTCACGGATCCTGGCAAAACGGCAATTGATCACCGGTTCCGCCGGACGGCTCCCGGCAACTTCCATTGCGGCACTGGCAAGTTCACCACCGGCAGTGGCAAGGATCAACTGACATGCCCTTCGGGAAGCAAGTTCAGCCATGTCAAAATCAACTCCGCGCTCATAGCGGTAACTGGCGTCGGTGGAAATTCCAAGCGAGCGGCTTTCTCCGCGGATATGGGATGATTTGAATACGGCACTTTCCAACAGCACTTCAGTGGTGTTTTCAGTAACTCCTGAATTCTCTCCCCCCATGATACCGGCAAGAGCCATCGGCTTTTCCGCATCGGCAATCACAAAGTGGTCGGGAGTAAGTTCAATCTCTTTACCATCCAGCAGAGTGATCTTCTCACCGGCTCTGGCATTACGGGCAACCACCCGGTTTCCGGCAAGCGTGGCACGGTCAAAGGCATGAAGCGGCTGACCAAGCTCAAGCATGACAAAATTTGTCACGTCAACAACATTGTTGATGGAACGCAATCCGACGCTTTCCAAACGCTCTTTCAACCAGTCGGGAGAAGCTCCGACTTTTACATTTTTGATAACTCTGCCGATATACCGCGGACAAAGTTCGGAATTTTCGACCGTCACCAGATCCGGGATCTGAATATCACACCCGGGAATGGAGATTTCCGGCAACTCCGCCGGAGTTGACAGCAGACAGGAAACATCCCGTGCCACACCCCACATGGAAAGACAATCCGGACGGTTCGGAGTGATTTCCAACTCAATTCTGGTATCTCCCGGATAAAGTCTGGTCAGAGGAACTCCCAGTTCGGTACCCTCCGGGAAAATCATCAGCCCGTCATTGTTATCGGAAATACCAAGCTCCTCTTCACTGCACATCATACCATTGGATTCAACTCCGCGCAGTTTGGATCGTTTGATCTTGAATTCACCTTCCTCTGTAACAAAAACCGTACCGATTTTTGCCAGCGGGACGATGCAGCCGGCATCACAATTCGGCGCACCGCAGACGATCTGCAGCTCTTCCGTGCCGTCAGTGACTTTGCACACAGAAAGGTGATCGCTGCCGGGATGAGCTTCACGGGAAAGGATTTTTGCCGTGACCACACCTTCCGGGATCGTGGAGTTCTTTTCGATTTTTTCCACTTCGATCCCCGCCATGGTCAATTTATCGCAAAGATAAGCGTCATCACAATCAAGTTTGACGTAATCACTGAGCCATTTTCTTGAAATATCCATTGTCATACACCTCAAAATTGTTCCAGAAAACGGACATCATTATCATAAAGGAAACGCAGATCAGGAATCCGGTAACGCAACATCGCCAACCGTTCCAATCCAAGACCGAAAGCATAACCGCTCCACACTTCCGGATCGTAACCGACATTTTTCAACACATTCGGGTCAACCATGCCCGCTCCGGCAATTTCAATATATCCGGAATTTTTACAGACATTGCAACCCTTTCCACCGCATACCACACAGCTGAAGTCATACTCCACGCTCGGCTCGGTAAAGGGGAAAAAGTGAGGACGCAGACGGATTTTCACATCCTTGCCGAACATCTCCCAGGCAAAGGTCTGCAAAACACTTTTCAAATCAGCCATCGAAACACCCTTGTCGATATACAATCCCTCGATCTGGTGAAAATTCATACCGTGGGTGGCATCAGGTGTGTCACGGCGGAAAACTCTGCCCGGAGCAACAATTCGCACCGGCGGTTCATGCGTTTCCATGACCCGGATCTGTACCGGACTGGTCTGGGAACGCAAGATTCTGCCGTCAGGGAAATAAAAGGTATCTTTGGGATCACGGGAAGGATGATCATCCGGAGTATTCAAAGCATCAAAGTTGTGATAAATGTCCTCTATTTCAGGTCCATCCACTGCCACAAAACCCATGCGGCGGAAAACAGAAACACATTCATCCGCCAGCTGGGTGATCGGATGACGGTGTCCGGGCGCATTCCGTCTGCCGGGCAAAGTCAGATCAATCGCATCCTGCTCCTTTTTTCCGGCGCCGCCGATACGGCTGTTGGCAGCATCCAATGCAGCCTGAATGCTGTTTCTGCCGGAATTGAACGCCATTCCGGTATCTTTTTTCTCTTCTTTAGGAACACTGCCCATCTTTTTGGACAACTCCTGAAACAATCCGTTTCTGCCGAAATATTCGATCCGCAATGCTTCCAGTGCGGCGGCATCAACAGCCGCTGACGCTTTTGCCTGCGCATCGGCAACTGCACGGTTTACCGCTTCAATAATCTCGTTCATACCATTTTTCCTCTGAAATCCCGCCGGATAAATTGATCTTTTCCGGCAAAAAAACAAAAAACAGCTTGAAAGTGGTGAAAAAAGTCACCATTTCCAAGCTGTTGTGATCTTGTTAAAACCAACCTCAGGCCTGGGTGACTTTCTCCACCAGAGCCTTAAACTCAGCCGGCGCAGTCACGGCAAGATCAGCGAGGACTTTGCGGTTCAGACCGATATTCGCCTTTTTCAGACCATTCATAAAGGTACTGTAGTTGACGTTCAGCGCACGGCAGGCGGCGTTGATACGGACGATCCACAGCTGACGGTACTGCTGCTTCTTCTGTTTGCGGCCCTTGTAAGAGTGAACCAACGCTTTATCCACTGCATCGTAGGCAGTACGGATGTTGCGGCTTGAATTACCATAAAAACCTTTGGCACGGGCAAGCACCATTTTGCGGCGTTTGCGTGACGGAACAGCACAAGTAGTTCTGGACATATTCGCAGTCTCCTTATATCAACAATTACAGACCATACGGCAACGCAACCTGGATACGACGTTTCTCGGCATGAGAAACGGCACCATCCTGACGGAGACGACGACGGCGTTTGGCATTCTTGCTGCTCATAAGGTGACGGGCACCCGCCTTGTTGTGGCGGAACTTACCGGTGCCGGTCTGTTTCAGACGCTTTGCGGCACACTTTCTGGTTTTGAGTTTCGGCATTGTTTACATCCTTTATTTTTGATGTTTACTCACCGTCAGGGTCAATGCATTACCCTTTCCGGCGCGATGCCCCATTACGGAACACCTGTTACTTATAACCTTCCGCAACATGCGGAAATACAACTTTTAATTTTTCGGTGCAAAATTCACTGAAATGTTTCTGCCGAGCAATTTCGGCTTGCCATCAGCTTCTGCATACGGCGTAAGAGCTTCGGTAACTTTATCCATCAGCTCAAAAGCCATATCCTGATGCGCCATTTCCCGTCCACGCATTGCCAGAGTGATCTTGAGGCGGAACTTCTTATCCAGGAAGTCGATCGCCTTGTTGATCTTGGTTTCATAATCATGCTGATCAATATTGATATGAAACTTGATCTCTTTGATCTTCTGTGCGGCAGTATTCTTGCGCTGTGCCTTGAGATTTTTCTTCTGCTCATAGCACAGTTTGCCGAAATTCATGATCCTGACCACCGGCGGATTGGACGTATCGGAAACCAATACAAGATCCTCTCCTGCCTCCACAGCCAATTCTTTTGCTCTGGAATACGGCACTACTCCCAGCTGACTTCCATCTGATCCAATCAGGCGCACCTGATCGAGCTGGATGCTGCGATCATTGGGTTTCAACAACTTGGCGATACGAATACCCTCCTCTCAAAACGGCACTTAATTTAACACCAAATCTCTTTGAAAAACTGTAAATCAACAGATTTTCATATACCAAGACGCCCCCCATTCACAACAACGGAGGGTGTCTTTCTATATAATATATTACCAAATTACCTTATTGTCAACTTCTGTACGCATTTTTTCGACAAGATTCTCGATACTCATCTCGCCGATGTCGCCTTCGTTGCGGTTTCTGACAGCAAGAGTACGGTTTTCCGCCTCTTTTTCGCCCAGCACCAGCAGATACGGCACCCGCTCGGAACGGGCGGAACGGATCTTGGCTCCCAAACCGGCAGCCTGAGTATCGATACCTACCCGGAATCCTTTGGCACGGAGTTCTTTCTGGAACTCTTTTGCCAGATCAAGCTGTTTGTCGGAAACCGGCAGAATACGAGCCTGCTCCGGAGCCAGCCACATCGGGAACGCTCCGGCATAATGCTCGACCAGAATACCGAAGAAGCGTTCCAGTGATCCCAGCAACGCACGGTGCACCATAAAGGGGCGGTGCTTCTTGCCGTCTTCACCGATGTAAGTCATATCAAAACGCTCGGGCAGATTGAAGTCAAACTGGATCGTTGTGGTCTGCCATTCACGACCGATGGCATCACGCAGCTTCAAGTCGATCTTGGGACCGTAGAAAGCACCACCGCCTTCGTCCACATCGCAATCAAGTTCGCATTTCGCCACGGCTTTGCGCAACGAATCGATCGCTTTATCCCAGCGTTCCGGTTCACCGACCGCTTTTTCAGGACGGGTCGAAAGATACGCTTTGATGTCGGTAAAGCCGAATGCCCGGTTGATCGCCAGACTGAAGCGCAGAACTTCTGCGATCTCGTCTTCAATAGATTCCGGAGTACAGATGATGTGAGAGTCATCCTGGGTAAATCCGCGCACACGCATCAAGCCGTGCAGCGAACCGGATTTCTCATAGCGATACACCGTACCCAATTCTGCCCAGCGCAGCGGCAATTCACGGTAACTGCGGAGTTTTGAACGGTACACCTCGATATGGAAAGGACAATTCATCGGTTTGACATAGTAATCCTTTTCATCGATCTCCATGGCGGAATACATTCCTTCACGGTAGAAATTCAGGTGTCCGCTGGTTTCCCACAGATTGCTCTGACCGATATGCGGAGTATAGAGCAGCTCATAACCGTTTTTGTAATGCTCATCTTTCCAGAATGTTTCCATCAGATGACGGACAAGCGCACCTTTGGGATGCCACAAAACCAGTCCCGGACCAACGCAATCGGAAAAACCGAAAAGATCCAGTTCCGTACCCAGTTTGCGGTGATCACGCTTTGCCGCTTCCTCGATCTGTTTAAGATAAGTCTGCAGCTCTTCCTGGGTGGCAAACGCCGTACCATAGATACGCTGAAGCATCGGATTTTTCTCATCGCCGCGGAAATAGCTTCCGGCAATACCGGTCAATTTAACTGCGCCGATGTCTCCGGTATGATCCACATGGGGACCGCGGCAGAGATCAAGATAATCACCGGTACGGTAGAAACTGATCGGGGCACCATCTTCAATATCCGCCAGACGTTCCAGTTTGTAATTCTGTCCGGCAAGCAGCTCCTTTGCCTCTTCGCGGGTGGCTTCAAAACGCTCGAAAGGAAGTTTTCTGCCGATGATTTTTTTCATCACCTTTTCGATCTCTTTGAGATCTTCACTGACCAGACGGTGTTCCATGTCAAAGTCATAGTAAAAACCATTTTCCGTGGCAGGGCCGATGTCAAAACGGGCATCAGGATAAAGCTGCTTCACCGCCGCCGCCATCACGTGCGCCGCACTGTGACGGATCGTTTCCAAATCAAAATTGCTCATAATAAATATTCTCCGAAATTAATAACAAATCTGTATCATATTAAAATAAAATCCTGTTCTACCAAAATCAGGACACAATCCCCCTTTACTGCATCACCATGCGGTGACACCCACGCCGGTAGCGTGGGGGATTCCTCCTTGTAAATCAGAATTTTTCATATTCATATTCAAAAATCCAATGTTCCCTGCACCGGAGTTTCCGGCAGAAGTTCATACACCGGACGAAAACTTTTCCGGTGAACCGGTGACGGCCCGAGTTTTTTCAGAGCTTCAAGATGCTCCGCAGTACCGTACCCCTTATGCCGGGCAAAACCATACCCCGGATACTCTTTATCCAGACGCACCATTTCCCGGTCACGGGTCACTTTGGCAATAATACTTGCCGCTGCGATACTGGCACATTTGGCATCACCTTTAACGATGTTGCGTGATGGCAGTGTAAACTGCACCGGCAAACCGTCAACCAATACAAAATCAGCCTCTGCGATCTTTGCCACTGCCCGGCGCATTGCCGTGTGGGTCGCCCGCAGAATATTAAGGCGGTCAATCTCTTCTGCATCAGCAAAAGCGACTCCGATCCTGATTCCGGGCAAAGCGTAAAGAGCTTCAAAAAGTTCTTCACGCTCCGCTTCCGAAAGCTGCTTGGAATCAAATACACCGGGTAATTCAGCAACATCATCCGGCAGCACCACCGCCGCCGCAAACACAGAACCCGCCAAAGGTCCCCTGCCCGCCTCATCAACTCCGGCTATCCAAGAAAAACCCTCCGCCCGAAGCTGCCGCTCCGAGAGGAGGAGTTCATCGTCCTGTCTCAGGACAGCACATTGCCGTGTCATTTTATGCCACAGCCGGAAAATTACTTCGTGCGAAGTTCTTTAACACGGGCAGCTTTACCGACTTTGTCACGGAGGTAGTAGAGTTTGGCACGACGGACTGAACCGCGACGGACAACCTCAATACCGGCAATACGGGGACTGTTGAGCGGGAAAACACGCTCCACACCCTGACCGGCCTGCACACGGCGGACAGTGAAAGTTTCTTCAATACCGCTGCCGCGACGGGCGATGACCGTACCCTGGAAGTACTGGATACGCTCAGTATCACCTTCGACGATCTTGACGGCGATTTTGACGGTATCACCAATGCTGAACTGATAATCGGCTTTCGCCTCTGCTTTACGGATGTTGTCAACTATGTTCATTTTTTTACCTCTCTATTAAGTTCTGAAATCAGATACTTTTCCCATAAATCCGGTCGCCGCTCACGGGTAACTCTTTCCGCTTCACGCTTCCGGAACTCAGCTACTTTGCCATGATCGCCGCTTAACAGGCAATCCGGCACCTTCATCCCCCGGAATTCCGGAGGTCTCGTATACTGCGGATACTCAAGCAATCCCATTGAATGGGATTCCTCAACGGCAGATTCGCCATCTCCCAGCACTCCCGGCAACAGTCTGATCACCGCATCAGCAATCGCCATTGCCGCAATATTGCCGCTGGAAAGAACGAAATCCCCGATGGAGATCTCACGGTCAACGACCGAGTCGATCACCCGTTGATCCACGCCTTCGTAATGACCGGCGACCAGAACCAGATGTTCCTCTTTCGCCAGTTCCTGCGCCAAACGCTGGTTCATCACCTCTCCTCTCGGGGAAGTAAGTATCACCGTGCTTTTGGCGTCTTTGACAGATTCAATCGCCCTGGTCAGCACATCCGGAACCATCAACATTCCAGGTCCGCCGCCGTAGGGTCTCTCATCTACAGTACCGCGGGCATCTGCGGCAAATGATCTGACATCAACTGCGTTAACCGAAACAACTCCCTTTCTGGCGGCACGCCCGATGATACTCTCACCGAGAGGCCCGGGGAACAACTCCGGAAAAAGCGTCAATATATCAATCCGCATAAATTGCCCGCTTTCAAAAAATCAAAACGTCTGCACTCAATCCATCACATCGACCGACACACGCTTGCGCTGTCTGCCGGCAGCTCCGCTCACCAGAGAACGGATAGCCATGATGGTTTTGCCGCGTTTACCGACAATTTTTCCGATATCTTCCTTGTTGCAGCGGATCTGGATAGTCGCACCTTCACTGGTTTCAACAGTAGTAAGTTTGACTTCAGCCGGATAATCGACCAGAGACTTCACCACATAATCAACGAATAACTCCAACTCCAGCAGAGTACCTCTGTTGTCTGGCGCGGCAGTCGATTTTTCTTCACTGCTGCCAAAAAGGAAGCCGAACAACTTTTTAAACATCGGAATATACCCCAGAATTATGCTTCAGCGGGAGCTTCAGCAGCTTCGGCAGCGGCAACTTCAGCAGCGGCTTTTGCCTCGGCTTCGGCGGCGGCTTTGGCTTCAGCTTCAGCAGCAGCCTTGGCTTTTGCCTTTTTGGAGATATTCGCCGGACGGACGCGATCTTTCAGCACGATACCGCCTTTGGCGCGTTCTGCGATGTCTTTGACAGTCTCGGAAACGTCAGCACCGACACCGGTCCAATAAGCAACACGCTCCAAATTGATTTTTTCTTCTTTGGTGCGGGGGTTGTAGAAACCGAGTTCTTCGATCGCTTTGCCGTCGCGGCTGGAACGCTGATCCATCACAACGATACGGAAGCAGACCGCATTACGGCTGCCGGTACGTTTCAATCTGATTCTGACCATAAAAATTTTACCTCTTTTTATTATTCGTTTCTTCACGTTTGCACTTTTCCTGTTCACACTTGCCGCAGGCAGTACAGCTACGTTACAGAAACCGTTTTTCAACAGTTTCACCTGCTTTGCGGATGTGACGAACCGACAGGCCCAGAGGATTTCGGCCATAGATCCATGCGTCTCGCATCTGTAAAAGTCTTATAATATACTTGTCAAAGCGTGATTATGCAAATTTTTTTCCTGAAAAACCATCTTTTTTTCAACTTTTTTTGCGAAAAAGATATTTTACAACAAAACAGAACACATCTTTTGCCTCTACAACGCCGGAAAATCATGCCGTTTGGGTGTTTGCACCGCCCGGTCAGTGGTGCATCGTAACGTTTGTTTTTTGTGCCGCCCGTGGCATGCAGTCTGCAATGCGTTCTGTTCGCATGAGGGGATAGGCAACCGTTCCACGGTTTCCTCCCCTCATACTCCCCAACCTTTACGCACACACTTTCCAAGCGGATTCAGTGCGACAGTTTCCACTAAATTACGGCGCCTGCGTT
>JAZSIZ010000035.1:0-2065 GCA_045534015.1 Victivallaceae bacterium
CTCGCCCTCCGCTCATCCTCGCAACTTTTGTTGCTCGGCTTTTGCTCTTAACGGGCAAAAGTATATTCGCATGCGGGCTGCGCGCTCGGCGGCAACCGCCTCGCACCCGTGGCGTATAGTTTCCACAGTGGACATCAAAAAATGCGGCGTGCATTTGTCTTTGTGGTCTGCATGCCGCATTCCGTTACCATCCGTACTGATCAATAAAAATCATCTGTTCATTTTGACACAGCCAAAGAACTTTACATCACTATCGTCTGACAACCTTGCAGTTATCAGGGAAAGCGCTGTCACCGACTTTACAATTCCGTGGGATCGTCACAGAGGTCAAACTTTTGCAACCTAAAAACGCCCCATTAGCAATGGTTGTAACGCTGTCAGGGATCGTCACAGTGGTCAACTTGTCGCAACTGTAAAACGCCCCATCACCAATGGTTGTAACGCAGGATGGAATAACTATTTCTCCTTCAAAATTTTTGGGACACTTGATCAGAGTTTTGTTATCTTCACTGAATTCAACACCTTTTGCTTTCAGCTGCCGAATCTGTTCCGCATCATTTCCTTTTTTATCTCTGCTGCCGCCGCCACTGCCGGATGAAGAGCTTGAATTGTCTGTCAAAGCAACACATGTACCGATAGCTCCGCCGCACAAAATCAAAACTGCCACCGCCAATAAAATAATTTTTTTCACCGGAAGTTTTGAAACAGTTTTTTTCGGAGTTTGTCCAGGAACTATCTGTTGCGAAACATCAAAACAAACCTCCCGTACGGCTTTGCCGCATCCCGGGCAAACCACATACTCCTCATTGATATAACATCCGCAATTTTTACAAAACATAACTATCTCTCCTGCTGTTTAATACATCTGCAGCTGGCGTGAATATATAATTGATTATTTTACTCTGAAATCGTAAAAACGGTTGATCCCCTCACAGCCGATGATACCCAGATGGTACTCTTTTGCGGTAAATTCCACAGGCATGGCAACTCCGAATTCTTTGCCGTCACATTTGATGATCATTTGCGGACCTTTGACGGTGTGTTTCAAAGTGACTTCCAGATCGTAAACTGTTTTCGCCTTGTATGGAGTTAAAATGTAGGCAAGTTTATACCATGCCGGTTTCCCGTTGATATAGCGGTGATGCCAGACATTGATTCCCCGATCATAAAGGACGATCTCATAATGGTCACGCAGTTCAGGATATTTGCCATCAGCACTTTTTCCCAGTTCCGGGGCGATAACGATCAAAGGAGCCATACGCTGATCGAAACTCATCCTGCTGGAAATCGTGACATTGCCGGAAAATTTCTTTGCCGTCACGATCGCACAGTAGGAATCTGCACAACTCAAGGATGGTTTATTGGCAAGTTCCGGTGGAACCATATTGGCAATGTGGTCACTTTGCTGGGTGAATTTTTCCACTTTATCGAACCGGGGACTTTTTATGACCAGAAAATCTGCCGGATCCCATTTGTTTTCGGCAAAAGATACGGAAAACTGCTCTGCTCCGGCAAGAGTGAAAGCGGCAAAAGAGAGTATCAATAATAATTTTTTCATGTTCACAATCCTTTCATATAATCAAAGTAACCGGCAGCTTCGAGCAATTCTTTACGGCGGACAAAATCTGCCCATGATTTCTTTTCCGGCATGCTCCAGGTACACTCGCTGTAAGCAATTATCCGCGGAAAAAGTTTGGCAAAAACCCGGTGCTGCGGAATGGTTTCAGTCCACAGGCACGCTTCTGTCCCCAGAATATGATCTTTGACCTGATCAGCCCAGATAATGTACGGATCGGTCATGTACACACCTTTTTCATCCAGCGCAAACATCCATGTTTCCCACGGTTCGCTCAAATTTGCCGGATAGTCAAAATAAAGAGAACTGTGAACTGAATAGATCATCTTGTTTCCGTGCGGAGCTACCTTCAAAGGTTCCCGGATATCCAGCCATATCTGGATCATGGTATCATCCGGATAGGTCTGCCCTGAACAGGTTCCCCAGATCATGGGAGTTCTGCCGGATTTTACAATAAAGCGGGAAAGCTCCACCATAAAGGAATTTTCC
>JAZSIZ010000024.1:0-9727 GCA_045534015.1 Victivallaceae bacterium
TTTTTTCAAAGGCAAAAAAACATGAAGCCCGAAAAGGCTTCGCTCCATACGCCGTCAGGCGTGCTTCATATTTTTGATGCTTGACGAGCAAAGCTCGCAAGCACAAAATGTGCTTCATAAAAACGCCTTTTCAGACTTGGCACGGCGTAGCCCGCAGGGCGAAGACGGCTGAAGCATTTGCTTCCGCAAATATGAAGCATCTCCCGTCTTCATTTCATTACGCCGCGGCAAGCCATTTCATTCCGCTATGAAGCATCTCCACTTCGTTCCGATATGAAGCATTCGCTTCGCTCATATTATGAGAAAATGAAAAAATGAGAGTTTTTCTGATTGCAACACAACTCTGTCCGCATTATACATAGGCGATCCACTCAGTGGATGCAATGCAAAGTAATGCCGGTTGATTTATCAAAGAAATCATTTTTATGCTTGACAAATTGTCGTTGTGATGCTAATTTATTTTCCGTATCCGATTTCCCGCGTATTCCCGTAAAGTGAACTGTTACCTTCGGATATTGGATCCTTGCATAATTTGATATGTTGACAAATATTCAGGAGAAAAAATGACCATGAAAAAATTTTTTGTTTCCGCTACTGTAATGCTGACAGTTTGTTTGATGACACTTGGAGCCGCCGATATTAAAAGCACGCAGGATGTTCTTGAAAGAATTGCCGCCCTGCCGATGCCTTTTACTTCCGGGACAGTGGCTCAAAGCGGATATACTGTTCAGAAACCATATTTCTGGCAGCTCAATATCCGGAATGATGTTTACCACGTTGCAATCATGTTTGAAGATTATCCGGAAGGGATACGCTCCGATTCTCAAAGATTTCTCTCACTTTTTATGGTATGGAAAAACGGTCAGGTATATTACAGACAGATTATTGAAAACGATCCGAACCATATCAAAATCACCAGTTGTAAAATTGAATCAGGCTACGGTGGTTCAATGTATTTGGTTTTGGACTATGATTTCAATCCGTATTTTGAAGATAATTTTATCAGTCCGGACGGCAAGTACCATCTCTCATTGCCTGTAACCGGGTATCAGCACGCTTCAATTGAGGATTTTGAATCGCTTCCCATTGGAAAACTGATGATCAAAAGCGGTGAGGCGCGGGCAAATATTTTGCCCGTACCCGATCCGCAGAAAGCTACATTCAGTGAGGAATATGATTACCGGTACAAAAATCCGGTTTATCAGATCGTATTTCCCCATTGCTATGTGGTGAAAGATGAAAAACATACATTTCATATCGCCCTGATCGACCGTCAGCACGAGGATCTGCTGACCGTTTATATCTGGAAAGACCGTAAACTGTATTCGGTTTATTTGCTGGATCACTACAAACGGTTTTATTCCACTCCCGACCGGATGAAAATCGTTTCCGGCGCAGGAGCAATACGGTTGGCGAAAACACCGGATGGCAAGTACAGTTCAAAATCGGTATGGGAAAGTATATTCCTGCGCTATACAGTAAATAATTACTTCGGCAGACCTGACAGAGAATATGCTCCGTCCAGCCGTTATCATAAGTATAATACCATTACTGTCAAACTGAAAAATCCCGGAACTTATGATATGCGCAAACAGCAGTTCGGTAAAGGATTTTCATACACTCCGGAGCTGAATGATCTGTAAGTTTTCTCTGTGCAGCCTGACCGGATTAAAAAAGCGGTCAGAATAGATGCTGCATGTAAGTGTGCCGCAACTATTCTGACCGCATGGTGAGTAGGATCGCTTTATTTTTTTTGCAGGGGATAATTCAAATTTTTGCGGAAAGGACGCTTGATCGTTTCGGGGGTAGTCACATCATCCGGCAGGATGCCATCCAGCAGAATATTTGTGACCACCGGACCGTTTTTGGTCATAGTGACCAGTGTTACATGGTCAAATTCACCGTAATCCAATCCGCGCATTTTGGAAACTCCTCCGGCAGTGGCAAGCACATAGTGGTTTCTGCCGTGCCGCTGAAATTTGCAGTAATGGTGCCAGTCACCGGCAAAAGCTGTATAGTTGCGCTTTACCAGCAGTTCTTCGATCTGCGCATAGTTTTTACCCGCCCACTGGTTGGGCTGGTGCAGAAAGACCATTGTCCAGCGGACATCGGGATGTTTTTCCAGAACTTCTCTTGCCCATCTGATCTGTTCCGGTGAGAAGTCTGTCTGCGGTTTGTTTTTGGCATCCCGGCACTCAAGGGTATTCAGACAGAGAAAAAGCACATCTTTGTAAATGAAGTAATAGTAGGTCTGATTTCCGGCAAACTCCTGCCAGACCTCTTTGCTGGTTTCATTGCTCAAAGGAAAGCCTTCTCTGGAACGGGCAATGTCATGGTTGCCGACAAGATAGAAAAAAGGAGCTTCTGATTTTGAGGTGAAAGAGATCAATTCTTTCCACTGTTCCCGCAGATAGTCATGGGATTGATAACGGATATCCATCTGCCCCTGAATAAGATCGCCCACTGTCATAATGAAATCCGGCTGCAGCATATTGGCTTTTTTGATCGCTTCAGGGAAAATGCCGGGGCGTTCATCGCCGGTACGGTCGGGGATGATGACAAAGGTGAATTTACCATCATCGGTATTGAAATTTTCATGTGTCCACGGCTTCTTTTCTCCGGTCACATCATGGATGAAAGTTTTTGCGGCACAGCCGGAAATGATCAGAATTCCCAGCATAAACAGCAGACGTAATTTGAACATGATAAAAGCCCTTTATGAAATTGCTTGTATAGGTTGTCTATATGTTTAATATAATACAGATTCTGCTGTTTTTCAAGCTCCGGTGCGGGAAAACAACAGGATGAATGGTGATATTTCCCGGGGAGATTATATAAAAAATGCGGCATATTATGAAACTTGAAAAAGCTTCCGTAAATGCCGCACGGATTTTATTGCCGGAGCGTTGTCAACACCCCATACTCTCAAGTTTTCTGATGAATTCGATCGCCACGCACATGGCAGGGGTATAAGTTTCAGTAGTGGAAAATTCTCCGGTAAATGGATCCATCTGCTGCATGAATTTGTCACACCGGTCAAGAGCTTCCAGCCAGCGGAGCATGAGATGCTTCAACTCTTCGGAAAAACCGTAATACTCAAAGTACCGCAGTGTCCGCAACGCAAGCAGTGCCTGACATGCTCCGCCCCAGCAGTTTTCCGTTGCCGGATGGATGAATTCCGGATCATTTGCGGCAATCGACGGCATAGGATAAGGTGTCCAGAATGCTTTTTCATTGAGTATATGCTCTCTGAAGATCGTTTTGCCGCGCTCAAGCGATGGCAGATGTTCGCCCAGCACCCGCAGTCCGGCATCGCCGGTCACATGGCAGAAACTGCCGTCGTGGAAACGGTCATAGTAAAAGTTGCGTTCCGGATCGTAACAGAATTTTTCCACATTGATTCTGGTGCGTTCCGCTGCGGCACGGAAATTTTCCGCTGCGTCATGTTTGCCCAGATGTTCCGCCATTTCAGACAGAGCCAGACGGGATGAATACAAATTTGCCGAAAGGTCGGGAGCCAGACGGGGAATCACGCCTTCGGGGATCTGCCCCGCTCCATCCGGACAAAAACGGGGAACTCCGGCAAAGCGCGGAGAGTTGTCATGGCCGGTATCAAATTCGCACCATGCCTCGATCAAATCCAGTTTCCGGGGATCACGGTAACAGGTCAGCCACGCTTCCCACCGGGAACATGCTTCAAAACTTTCTGCCAGAAACGCTTCATTTCCGGTCATTTTTGCCAGTTCCAAGGCGGTACACGCAATAGGAACGACTTGCTGGATCTGGCGGTAACCGATCCTTTCCGCACCAATTGAACTGGGAAATTGACCATCCTCTTTCTGGTGGATATAGAATATCCGGTGGCTCATCATCGCCACATCCGGATATTTCTTGGCAATGGTCAAACTTTCATGCGGCCCGCATTCCAGCCATATACCGCAGTAGACACCGCCTTCATTCAAAACCGGTATATCCTTACATCCGGCTACCGGACGGATGTTCTTTTCAATATCACATTCCGCCCGGTTCAACAGTGAGGCAAAACGTTCCCCAACTTTCATAACTTACTTCGCTCCATACTGTTCATAGTAGGCGTTGATCGCCGCCATCAGCGTATCATCAATGATGACTTTGCCTTTATAAGGACGGTTGTAGAGGTGTTCGATGACCTCTTTCATGGTCACAATGGCACAGGTTTTGAAGCCGTATTTTTCAGAAATTTCATTCAACGCACTTTTTTCACCCTGACCGCGCTCCATGCGGTCAACGCTGACCACCAGACCCAGAACATCCACATTGCCCTGCGCCTGCAGAATCGGGAGAGTTTCACCGATGGATGTTCCGGCAGTGGTAACGTCTTCAATGATAACCACTTTATCGCCGTCGTTGATAGGACTGCCCAGCAGGATGCCTTTGTCGCCGTGATCTTTCACCTCTTTACGGTTGGAGCAATAGCGGATGTCGGCATCATACTTTTCAGAAAGCGCGATGGTAGCGGCAACTGAAAGGGGAATTCCTTTATAGGCAGGCCCGAAAAGGACATCGAATTCCAAACCGAAGGTGTTTTTGATCGCCTGGGCATAATATTCGCCGAGCTTGCGGAGCTGGGCTCCGGTACGGTAAAAACCGGTGTTGACAAAAAACGGGGTCTTTCTGCCGCTTTTGGTGACGAAATCACCGAATTTCAACACCTGGCAATCGATCATGAATTCAATAAATTCCTGCTTGTACTGTTCCATTTTTTCCTCCGGGATTTGTTGTTTCAATGGTTCTCATTCATAATATATCACCTCAAGCTGTAAAAACAAGAGTTGCGGTAGAAAAAGCAGATAATTACCATATTTTTCACAATTTTTCCGGTTGAAAAAAACAACAAAACGGTATATATTGGAGCTGACAATGCAAAGAGGTTTTCTTTTCTCATGAATAAAGTTGGATTGGTACTGGAAGGCGGAGCCATGCGGGGGCTTTTTTCTGCCGGAGTGATGGATGTGATGATGGAAAATCATATCCGGTTCGACGGTATCATCGGAGTTTCCGCCGGAGCGGCTTTCGGCTGCAATTACAAATCCCGGCAAAAGGGCAGAGTTCTGCGCTATAATAAACGCTTCTGCCGGGATAAACGCTATTGCAGCTGGTCATCATGGT
Organism: Victivallaceae bacterium; assembly: GCA_045534015.1. GTDB lineage: Bacteria > Verrucomicrobiota > Lentisphaeria > Victivallales > Victivallaceae > UBA1784. Next base: position 5,149 of record JAZSIZ010000024.1, read on the forward strand.
GGAAAACCGGCGATCTTTTCGGTGCAGATTTCTGTTACCGGCAATTGCCGGATGAGCTGGATGTTTTTGATGTGGAAACTTTTGAGCGTGATCCGGCTGATTTCTTTCTTGTTTGTACCGATGTTCATACCGGCAGAGCGCACTATCAATTGTGCAATAAAGTGGATAAGGAGTGTTTTCAATGGATGCGCGCTTCGGCATCCATGCCGCTGGTTTCTCAAGTTGTGAAAGCAGGCTCCGGAGAATACCTTGATGGTGCGATAGCCGATTCCATTCCGCTGAAGTTTTTTGAATCCATCGGTTACCGGAAAAATGTGGTGATCCTCACCCAGTGCGCCGGTTACCGGAAAAAGCCGCAGAAAATGATGTGGCTTTTGAAAATTGCGTTGCGGAAATATCCGGCAGTGATCAAAACTCTGGAAAAGCGGCACGAAAATTACAACCGGACAATGGATTATCTGGATGAACAGGAAAAAGCAGGAAACATTCTGGTTATCCGTCCGGATAAAACGTTGCCGGTCGATCGTATCTGCCATGATCCTGAATTGCTTCAGCAAACTTACGACATCGGCTGTCAAGCTGCGCTTGCTCAAATCGGCAGAATCAAAGAATTTTGTGCGCAGTAAGCCGGCAATTTCGGGCAAACACTATCCTCTTTAAATAACAGCATTATTTTTTCACATATCCGGTTGATCTGCCGGAACCGACTTTAACGATCTCGCCATTGTCGAGCATTTCTTTCAGAGTTCTTTCGATCATGGCAATGCTTATATCCGGGTGGGCATTGGCGATATCTGCTTTGCTGATTTTTCCGGGTTTCGTATCAAAAAATATTCTGATACGCCCGGTTTTATTGAATTTTCCGGATACAACATGTTCTACCCGGCTACCAAATTCACGATAAGACTTGAGAATTATCCCCAGCATGTAACGTAAAAACGGCATATAGTTATTACGATTGATATTCCACCCGCCGCTGCTTGCCTGAAGCGTTTCGTAATAGGTAACTTTGCTCTCCTCAATAAGTTTCTCAAAACTTATGTATTTGCCGACAATATAACCATTCTGATAAAGCAAAAGCAAAGTCAGCAAACGGCTCATACGCCCGTTGCCATCATTAAATGGGTGGATACAGAGAAAATCAAAAACAAATATCACCATAAGTATCAGAGGATCGCACACCCCGGCGGCAAGAGCATCCCGGTACGCCGTACACAAATCTGCCACGGCTTGCGGAGTTTCAAATGCCGGAATGGGGATAAAACGAACATGTCTGCTGCCGTCTGCATCGGTTTGCGCAATCAGATTATCGCTGTCTTTCCACTTTCCGCCAATACCGGTCGGCTGAAATGAGTACAAATCACGGTGCAGCTGCAATACAGTATTCGGAGTAATTGGAATATACTCATAATTTTCGTGGATCGTATCAAGCACTTCACGGTAGCCGGCGATCTCTTCTTCATTACGGTTTACCGGCAGAGATTTTTGCGTAACCAGTTCTTTCAATCTGGCATCAGAGGTGAATATTCCTTCAATGCGGTTTGACGCATCTGTGCTTTGAATGACCGCCAATTCAAACAACGTTTCAAGAACATCTTTTTGAGCAGAAAGATACAACTCCTGCTTTCCACGGTATTCGTGAAGCGCAGACAAAAAATTGCTGATTTCCGGAGTAAGCAATGCTCCGGGCAAGGAACTGTAATCAAATCTTCTCATCGTTTTAGCCCCTTCTGCTTGGATTTTACAAAATTCGGGACATTACCTTTTTATTAAGCACACCAACGATATTTAACTGTTATCTGCCCATAATATAACCTCTTTCTGCCTAATTTCAAGGCAAAATTAGGCAGAAAGAAATAAAAATTGGGCAGAAAAAAGCTCTTTGCCGCCGGAAAAAGCGGCAAAGAGTTTGAAACCGTGAAGTTTTTCAGTCGGCAACAACAGCGATTTTGATTCCAGCCATGTTGACGTTGGCTTCCAGAGCTTCCTTGATTTGAGAAAGCGGGAAGTGGTGGGTAACGAAACTTTCCACCGGCAGACCGATTGCTTTGGCACGGCGCAAAAAGTCGAAAGTCGTCGGATAATCCTGCGGAGTGTAGACCCATGACCCGACAGCTGTAACCTCTTTGTTGCAAAGGTCGTAATGAGGGTTGATGGAGCAGTTGCCGCCGTCGAGGAAGAAGCCGACTTCGCAAAGACCGCCGCCGCGGCGGACAAGTTTCCATGCTGTGGCATGAGCGGCAGGCACACCGGTACACTGGAAGGCAAATTCCGCACCCAGACCGCCGGTGACATCTTTGACCGCCTGTACCAGATCATCGGTAGAGGCAAATTTGGTGAAGTTGAAAGTATGGGTCGCACCCAGAGATCTGGCGATTTCCAGACGGTTGTCATTGCCGTCAAGCGCAATGATATTTTCAATACCCATGGTGCGGATCACCGCCATCACCATCAGACCGATCGGACCGCAACCCTGAATGACCACTGTTGTATCGAAACGGAGCAAGCCGGTGGTTTTGGCACGCTCCACGCAGTGAACTGCCACTGCTGCCGGTTCAACGAGCATGCGCTGATCAAGAGTCATACCGGTGACATTGTAAAAGGTGGAACCTTTACGGACGATCATGTGGCTGGCAAAGTAACCATTCAGATGAATATCATCTTCGGGGAAAAGTCCGTAAACACCGCATTTTTCGCAGAGGTTGGTGCGGGCAGGTGTATTTTTGCAGGCAGGACATTCGCCGCAGGGGATGATGCAGGTCACGATTTTGTCACCGACCGCAACCGGTTTGCCGGCAGAGTCAAATTTGACATTTTTACCGATTTTGATGATTTCACCGCTGCCCTCGTGACCGAGAACCACCGGGCAGAGATTGAATGGATCCCGTTTATATTCGTGACCGTCGGTACCGCAGACACCGCAGCCTTCAACCTTGATCAAAATCTGATCATCATCGATTTCGGGGATGGGGAATTCCCGGAATTCAAATTCACCCGGCTTGACCAGGTACGCCAATTTTGCCATTTCAGCCATAAAAAACCTCTTTTCTGTTATTGGGGATCACATGAATTTTTTCAAAAGTTCTTCTTTGCTGTGCAATGAGAAGTAAGCCGGAGGAATATCCAGAATGGTAAATGCTCCTTTGCGCCCCTCTTTTGCCAGACGGAATGCTGCACGGGCATGGGCGACCATCACATTGGCAGTCGCTTCCGGATTGCTGCCCCACTGACAGCGGTATTCCACTCTGGCGGGATTGCCGCAGCCGGTCGTGCCGGCGGCAACGACCAGACCGTCATGGGGGAATCCAGCACATTTTTCATTGAGGAACTCCTGCGTGACAAAATGGATTTCCGTTTTGTAAGGCGCAAAATATCCCGGCATAGTGCGGATCGTTTCAGCAATGGCTTCCTTGTTCGCACCATCTTCCAATACGACAAAGCACTCTCTGGTATGCATATCACCGGGAGTGAATTCCGGATTTTCACCGGCACGGACTTTTTCAATGGATTCCGTCACTGCATGGGTGTACTGACGGGCATCTTTCACTCCGGGAATGGTACGCAGGGCATCGCTGTGTCCCATGCTCAAGCCGCCGGATTCGCCCAGACCGTAAAAACCGTATGCTCTTGACCCGGGCAGAAAAGCATTGCCCAGCACCCTTTCAAGGGAGAATATCCCCGGATCCCAGCCGGTGGAAATAACTGAAACATGTCCGCTTTTTTCCGCCGCATCATCCATGGCATGAAAGTATTCAGGGATCCGGCTGTGATTGTCAAAGCTGTCAACGGTATTGATTTTTGCCGCCAGCGCAGGACCCTGTACCGGCAGATCATCTTTGCTGCCGCCGCAGAGAATGGCGACATCAGGTTCAAGTGCAGAGAGCCATGCATCCACATCTGTTATCTGCATGACAGGAAGTTCACTGAAACTCTTTTTCACCCGGTCAGGATTGCGGCTGACCACTCCCACTGCTTCCATATCAGGATTATTTTTCAAAGCGGCAAGCACACCTCTGCCCACATTCCCGTAACCGGCGACTACGACCCGGATCTTTTTCATAAAACCGACCTTTCATTTGCTATTAAGAAAAATATATCACATAAAATAGCGGTGTTTTGCTGTTTTTTCAAGCTGATTTGCCGGATTTGACCTGATAAAATATCCGGAATCACGAAAAAAAGAAAAGTGGCTGTTGCAACCCCCTTAACAAATAAAAAATCAGTTCAGAAGTATTTTCTGTTCATTTGCCGGTAGTAGCAGACACTTCTCCGGCACTGTCATTGAAACTTGCCGGAGAATACAGATTCTGCTCATGCAGTTGTTTTGAGCTATTTAACGTGTTGCAGCAAGGTAAGCAATCAAACCGTCAGTAATGCACCGAGCCTGAAAGGCGCAGGTGTGAGGGGGTTGCGGGGGATTTTCCTCCCCCGCAGGTGCCAGCCGTGGTGCAAGTCTAATCCCTCTGTCGCCATAAAAGGCGGCAGAGGGTGACGAATTGCACCACGTGAGGCGAACCACCACCACACACCGCATACCACAGGACAGTACCCCGCCCCCCGCCGAGCGGGGCGCAGGGGT
>JAZSIZ010000163.1:0-11751 GCA_045534015.1 Victivallaceae bacterium
TGGGAGCAAATACTAAATGGTACTTGCATTTCCAACGAGTGTGTGATAAACTATTAGTAGTATCTTTTGTCATTTTTACACCTTTGTTATTATATTAAGTTCGACTGGCAGGTCTGAACATAGTGTAGTAGCAAAGGTGAAATTTTGCAAACTATTTCTAAAGATTTTTTCGGTGCTCACCGGCAAAGCCGGTGGTTTTATTGACCTGAAGGTGTATAATAAAAAGCCAGTCGGTTTGACTGGCGTAGATACAAAAATCAATTCTATATTATACAAGCGGCTTAAGACGCTTGTGCTTCATATTTGCGAACAGCAAATGTTTCATAGCGGAACAAAGTGGATTGCCTCGGCGAAATGAAGACGGGAGCTGCTTCATACGTCTTCGCCCTTGCGAGCTACGCCGTGACAAGTGCGGCTTCGTGTTTTTTTGCCTTTGGAAAAAAGGCAAAAAAAATGGTGGGGCATTTATAATCAAATCCGAACTCATTCTCCGTTTTGTAAATACTTTATTATCAGGTATTCGCAGGTGACACATGAAATAAAATAGAGAATTTTGCAGTTTTTAAGGGAGGTTTTCCAGCAGTTTCGGTGACACGCCGATTCAAATCATGCAAAACAATGCAATGACTGAATTTTTGTCATACAGGAGGGTGCAAAAATTCCTTTTCCCTCAAAAGGCACTTCGAAGTACCTTTTTTAATATGGCACCGCAAACCGGAAAAACAAATCTGGCTTGCAAGTTTCTTTCAAACACCAACAAATGCCCGGATGCAGTGTTTTGTGCCGGTTTTTCCCTGAATTTTGGTACAAGTACCCCTGTGGCAAAAATACACCACATTTTCCGTTGTAAATTTTTCAAAGCAACTTACGCTGCGTGACTCACCCGGCGGTAACCGTGAAGCATACCGCCGAGGAATGAAATCTCTTGTATTTCGCCGTCTACATCCTGCGGATACGGCAGTACCATATTTCCGTTAAGCCCTGCGTGGGGGGCGGTAATAATTCCAATACTTCAAATATTCTTTCACAGCAAAGCGGAGTTGCAGTTCATTGGTAAATATAATTTTGTCCAGGCACTCTGTCTTTATTGCTCGGTTAAAATTTTCTATACTCCGGCAATACGGTCATAGCCCTACGCCGGATTATTTTCTGCAAGGCAGAGAACTTCTGCTTACATCTTTTATCACGGCTCGCAACCGCTTGTAGGTATCGGTCGGCTTTTTCATATGTTAACATCTCTGTTTATGTTAAACCTGCAAGGCAGATAATATACGTTCAAACTGGCAAAGATAAAACCCTGAAACCTTGCCTGTAAAACTTCGTTTTATCTGGAGGAAAATATAAATTCATCCGCCTGATAAAGCTGAATCTGCCCATCTTTGTTAAAAGTATATACCTGACGGATGAGATTTTCGTTATCATCGGAATAAGCGTATTTTATCAGCATGACTTTGCCGTTGATAACTTCTGCTTTCAAATGGCGGGTTTCAAAGGCATTGAAGGCGTATTTTTTCTGCGGATTGGAAACAAATACACCCACATCGGCTTGTCCGGCAAATCTCCCATTCCAGACTTTTATGCTGACAAAAATATAATCCGGCACTTTATCACCGTTGAGATCAGCTTTGTAACACGCTGACATCGTTTCGCAAAGTTCTCCGAGCAAAGTAAAAATCAGATCATCAACTTTGATTTTATTGCTGTATTTTGCTTCAATATCCGGCAGGGCAGTGGCTTCGGTGTTTTTTACCACACCATTGATAAACTCCATCTTTTGTTTGGGTAAAAACGGATATTTCAACTCCGTTGACCAGGTAAAAGTTTTATTGACGGGCTTGGCTGCACAAAGACCGAGACTGCAACATACTGCAAGGAAAGTAAGAATGGATTTCATTATTTATTTTTCTCCGGTGGAAATTTTTGTTTGATTTCTTTCATTCAAATTAAAAATAAATTTGCATTGCTTTTTCTGCTTATCAATACAAGTTACTTCTACTTTTTCTGAATCCGGCACTGTTGAAACGATTTTTTTGACATCTTTCAATGGATGTACGGCAAGCGGAGAACCAGTTTGATCCCAGATGCATAAGTAGAGTGTTTTTGCGCTTTGCAGTACAGCAATATATCCGTTCTCGTTATTCCGGCAGGTTTCAGGCAAAATGCTGATCGGAAAATCGTGATAATATTTACCGAAAGTTTTTACAGCATCGGCATCATAAGCCCAGTCAGCTTCTCTTTTCAGACAGACTTCTCCGAACCGCATTTTATAGGTTCCGCAATTAAGACGAACTTGGCAAAAATTGGCGATTTTGGCATAGACAAGATACTGTTCATACGGCAGTTTTACCGCTTCCCATCGGGATTTTATCCGCAGAAAATTACCCATCAGAATGAATATCCCCCGTGCCGAACCATTGACATTCGGCAACGATGGAGTAGAATCAAAATATTTCCACCACAGCGGATGACTTTTCAATACAATCATTCCCTGATCGGCTGGCAATTTCCGTACTTTTTTCATTACAGCTTCATCAAGTAAAACAGTAACCAATTCAACCTGTTCACAGGCGTCACTTACGATATCGTGCGTGGTATAGACCTCTTTTTTATCGCATCTCTCCTTTTGCAGTTTCAGCAGTTTTTCAATGCCGCTGCCGTCTTCAGCAATGAAGTCGGAAAAAGTAATAATATTTTCAGCTGACAACATAACAGTCAATAAAGAGAGTGCAATCGTAAAAAGTATTTTCATAATTATTTTTCCCATAAATTTTTAATTTCGGGGTAACAGGCAAACAGTTCATACAGCGTTTCCGGAGAAAATTTTTTGCGTAACTCTGCCGGACAGAACGGGAAGAAGCGAATTTGATTTATCAGCAAAACTTCCCAATCTTCGACCTCAAGCAAGTTGAAATCGCAATGTTGAGCAAATTCCGGGTGTTCACTTAATAATTTTTGCCAATTCTGACCGGAAAACTTTTGCCAGGGGGCAATAAATCCGTACTCCGGATGCAAAATAAGAAGTTTCACCCAATGCAAAGCTGACAGTTTTTCCAACTCATCACGGCTTTCAGCCCATTGCGGGTGATACGTCAGCAGGATTTGCTTTTTTTCTTCCGGTAAAACATTCCGCCATTGGATACAACAGTCCATTTCCGGCATTTCTTTTAACAAATAAGTCAACTCCGTTTCATCCAGCAGAGAAAAGTTGCAGCGAGTGTATTCACCGGGATTATTAAAAAGATACCTCATCCAGTCAATGCCTCTTTGCAAATATTTTTTTATGCTTTCATAAGGCAACGGACACGCTCTGACATTATTATAACTTGCTGGATATTCCCGGACATTGATATAGACCAAAGGCAGATTCTCCTGCAAATAATCGTTGAATGTACTGGGGCGATTGGCGATTTCAATATCAAGCTGCTGAAAAACATCCGGGATTTGATTTGACATAGTTCCTCCTGAAAAAGTATATAATTGTTTCGGTAAATCTCATAGTAACATAAAATAATGAAAAGTAAATCTGCTTTTTGAAAAATGCAAAATTTCTTTTCCAACAATTAACTTACCGTTACCTCCCGGTTAATATACAACAAAATTAAAAATCAAATAAATCAAAACAACCCTTTTACATACAGGAGAAAACCATCATGACTCTACAGGAACTAAAACAACGTGCCGCCCGCAGCGGAGCAGAACTTCTGGTACTTCGTCCCGGTAGAAAATTACCCGGAGCCATGCGGGGAAAAAGCGGCAGAGAAATCTGGCTTTGCGTGCAGGCAGCAACCGATAAGAAGTTGATCTATGCCGCAGCTTCCCGCTTTGATCAGGTTTATCTTTTCAATAAAACGGAGAATAAAAATGAAGTATCAAAGTAACGGTTTCGGCGGCATTTTGCTGCAACTGGGATCCGGTAATATCGCCGTCAATGGCGGCGGAACGCTTGTGGAGATGGAACACGCTTATATCGTTGACGGCAATGCACCGCTGGCAATGATCGTTACTTGTGAACATCACCAGCGCAGTCATAACGCTGACCGCTTCTGTCTCAAATATGATGTGCCGTTGATCACCACTCATCTTTGTGCAGAGCGCTTGTTTCTGGAGGGGATAAAAACTCATTTTTTATCTGTTTCTGAAAGCAGACTTTTTGTGAAATACGGTTGCGGTATTTCCCTGATCCCGGTGCGTTATGACAGCGTTGAGCCTTTTTGCCTGACGATTCAGGACGGAGAAAATCAAATCGGATTTGTGCCGGATGGAAAGATTTTTCCGTCAATGGCGAAATATCTTTTTGACTGCGATACTGTTATTCTCGGCAATCGCTTGCACATTCCGGAAAAAGCGTCGTCAGCGTTGGAACGGCGGCTTAAAAGTGTTTACAATACTCAAAGTGAACTGGATGAAATTTTTAAAAACTATAACGGAGAGATCGTACATATATGAAAAAGTTTTGTGAAGAACTTGCCATTAAAGCGTGGCAGGAATTATCCTCCTCCAATCTGGTAACCGCCGAAAAACTGGGCAAAGTTCCAGAAATCCGTTTTACAAATCTTGGCGACAAATTTTTAGGCAGAGCATATTCAGATCATATTGAATTAAATGAAAAATTTTTGCAAAGTGAGGATAAAAATGAGTTGAAACTTACTTTGTATCACGAACTTGCCCATGTGGCAGAATACCGTACCACCGGAATAATGGGGCATGGGCCTTTGTGGCACGCTATTTGTATTTATCTTGGCGGCAACGGCGATTCCAGAGGCTCGATGCCCGTGGCATCTTCGGAAGAAAACAACGACATTATGTTTGGTCTGCTTGCATTAATCTCTCTTGGTGGAGCATTGTTTTTTTCAATGTATGCGGCTTTCCACTGGTCCGGTATCTCCAATAAAATTTTCTGCGGCGCTTGCGGTATTTTCGGCATAATATTATCCCACGTTTTGTGGGCAGAATGCTGCAAAACTTTTGAACAGGTAAAAGCAACAGTAACCATTCAGGCATTTTTATCCATCATTTTTACAACAGGGGTTTTATTATGAGTGAATTACTTTTTATCGGCGGGGCATTTCTGGTGTTCATGATACTGCTGGCTCTTGCCTGTTACGGATTTCAAATGATAAGATTGTTTTTCAAATTTTAAGGAGTATTGACTATGACAACTGTAACCGAAAACAAGCCCAATTTTACTCAAGTAATTTCCATTGAACCAGATGAAATGAGCGATTTCTGCCGCCGTTTTGAATTGGCAAAAATCAATCTTTCTGAACTTGAACCTATTTCGCAACAGGAAAATTCAAAGCATAATTTACTGGGTGTCCGTGTCGGATATGATGCTTTCCATGCTTCGCCGCGTTTTATGAAAAGTTTGATGTTTATGTTTGGGTTTACGGAAAACATCTTCAGTTATTTTTCTCCGGCAGAACTGTTTGAAAGGATCATCCTACGGCACAAAGACCAGCCGGTACAGATTTGTTTCGACCAGAAAGAGAAAATCATTATGGCGGCGACCCGAAGTGATAACCATCTGTTCCCGCTTGCCAGAGTAGTTGATGCGGTTCAGCAAAACGAAAAACTTATTAAAGTAAAATACCGCCCTAAATCCGGTATTCTGGAAACTTTTATTGAGCAGCCCAATCAATGGGCGTTAAAATCTGACAGTGATTACCAGGGGCGTTTGCGTTTTACCACTCCGGTAGATTGCTGGGGCGACAGTAAAATAGTTTTGGGGATGATGCGTGAAGTCTGTACCAACGGAACGGTCGTCACCAAAGATATTTTTGCCAGCAAAGTCATTATCGAAAAAGAACACGGGACTCATTTGCGGCAACTTTTGGAAACATTCCGCAATGACCGGGCTTTTGCGGCAATGCAGAGGCGGCTTGAAGATGCCAGATATATTAAAGTCAGTGCGGCAGAATATCTTAAAGCAACACAGCTTTTTATGATCCACGGGGGCGACTTTGCCTCTCAGATCGTTGGGCGGCTGGAAGAATTTGCCAATTATCCGGAACAGTATTATCAATGTGATTCTTTTGAGAAGGTAAATCCCATCCGCAGGAAAGATTTACCGGTCGAATTGAGTTTGCTCAATCTGCTCAACATGGTAAGTGAAGTTATGACTCATCACCAGAATGAAGATGACAGCAGTCTCGAAAAATTTTATACATCTTTGATGACCAAGCCAGCCGATCTTGAAGGAATATATAGAATCAATCAACCGGTCAAAGAACTCTTTTTCAATGATTTGAAGCAGGGAGCTTAATATGAAAATAGAATATCGTGAATATCAACAGCGCAGCATTGAAAAAGTGTTGTATCATTTCAGAAAAGGACAAAAATCTGTTTTGCTGGAGTCTCCGGTAGGTTCCGGCAAGACGGTTATGGGACTTAAAATCGTGCAGGATTTGATGGAGAGATCCCCGGAAAAACTCCGTTGTGCCTGGGTCGCGCTACGGCATTATCTGCTCAATCAATTGATGGAATCCAACCGCAATTTTGATTTGCCGATAAAAACAGTTTCCATGTTCACCAAGCCGGAAAAAGCAGAACACTTTGATATCGTTGTTATTGATGAAGCTCACCACGAAGCTACCAGCAGTTTTATTAATTTGTATACACAGATGAATCCGCAATATCTTCTTGGATTATCAGCAACTCCTTTGCGTACGGATAAAATAAAACTGGCGTTTTCTGCGACAGTCAATGAGTGTAATATCCACCAGTTGATACAGGAAGGCTTTTTGAGCAAATTCAACTCTTATATCATTGAAAATTTCACTCCGGAAACAGTGGCAAAACACTATCTTGCCCGACAAAAAGAGTGGGGGAAAACTCTCGTATTTATGCCGACGCTGGAGCAATGTGCCAAGTTTCAACACTTGATTATTCAAGCGGGAGAAAAATGCCTGTTCATTCAAAGCGGCAATGATTTATCCAGAAAGAAATTTGAAAACAGTGAAGAACCATTGGCAGTAAATTGTCAACTTTTGACCGAAGGATTTGATATGCCGGAATTGCAAACCGTCTTTGTCCGCAGTTCCTCCAGACTGCCGATGATCCAGATGGCGGGACGGGTTTTGAGAAAGCATCCTGATAAAAAGATCGCCAACATCGTGCAAGCTAAAAACACCCGTTTCCAAGCAAAAAAAATGGCAGAACCGGAAGAGATATTCCACTGGCGCAAGGATCGTTTTATTGCCTTGAAAGGACAGACAAACATCCTGAACAATACCTTGAGGGAAACATTGAATCGCCGTAAAAATCTCCCGGAAAGGGAAGTGGTTCAGTTAAAAGAATTTGATGTCGTTTTACATACAGCGGTATAAGCATTTGCAATATGTGCAACATTATGTTATATTACGCCATGGAGAAAGATATGGACTATTTTGAATACTTCGCTTTTTGCTGAAAAATCCGGATAAAATAGAAAAGTGTCCGCAATTGAAAGAGTTGACGGGATATTGCTGGAGCAATCTTTTAGCGGAGCATCCGCAGCTTGCTCCGTACTGCGATTTTGCAAAAATCACCGGTCACGATTTGCGTTATCTCCTTGAACACCAGGGACAATTTGCCGACAAATGCGATTTAAGCACGATTCCGGCTGATGACTGGTGGCGGATCTTGCTCAAACAACCGCAATTGGCAGAATTTTGTCCCGTATGGGATTTCCGTTTGGATGAATGGGCAGATCTGCTGCAAGCTCAGCCGCAGTTTTTCAAACGGTGCGGCAATATCTGTTACTTGCTTCTGGAATATCCAATTCTTTACGGAAACTGGAAACTTCAGGATTGGGCAGAGCATAAAATCGTTGCCCAATCCTGCACCCCATTGCCGCCGGAAAATCATACTCCGGTAGAATGGTATGATATTATCATGCACGATCACCGCAAGTGCGTTTTATGCGATTGTCTGCTGGTTTTAATTCTGCAATATCCGGAAATTTTCGCCCAATGGTGCAAATTCGGCACGGGTTCTTTGTATCAACCGGTATTCTGGCAGTTAACCAAAGCATAAATCATGTTATTATGGGTACACAACCTTTAAGTGCAGGAGAAAAATATGGAAAAGATGATCGAAAAATTCAGCAAAAAGTATGATGTATTGCCGGAAACTGTTGCCTACGCCTTTATGGATTTGGTTCCGGAAAAAGAGGTGGAAGATATTGCCGATTTTCCCAATGATTATCTGGTGGATTTTTTGCGTAAATTCCAGTGGCATGACGTGGAAAAAATGACCGCAAATCTGGATTGGAAACGCTTTGATGCTGTTCAGTGGGGCAAACTTACTGCCTGTTTCGGCGATAAACTTGATGGAAAAAGTGAGGTTGTGCCTTATTGGGGGCACAAGGAATGGGCGTATATTATTTCCATGGTTCCGGCTCATCAACTGGCGGCAACTGTCAAAGATTGCGATAAATGGGATGAATTTACCGCCAAAGAGTGGGCGCAAGTTTACGCAAAATGCGATGAAGTGGATGAAAAAATCGAAGCTGCCGTCAAAAACTTTTCCCGTCAGGATTGGTACGATTTTCTGACCACTTGTGAATATCCCCACGACTTTATCGGGGATTGCCCGGATTATGACCAACTGGTAAAAGAGTTTCCGGATCTTGAAGATATTTTGAATTAACTTTTTCTGAAATTCTGTTAACAGGTAAAAAAAACTTTAACTGCAGGAAAAGATATTATGGAAAAGATGATCGAAAAATTCAGCAAAAAATATGACCTCGCTCCCGAAGTGATTGCTAATGCTTTTTTGCATTGTCCTCCGCCGGAAAAAGAGGTGGAAGATATTACCGATTTTTCCAATGATTATCTGGTGGAATTCCTGCGCAGATTCCATTGGCATGATGTGGAAAAAATGACCGTAAACCTGGATTGGAAACGCTTTGATGCCATTCAGTGGTGCAAACTTACCATCTCTTTCGGCAATAAACTTGAGGACAAAGTTGATGTCAAACCCGCCGGTGAATTTGAAGAGTGGGAATATATTTTCGGATATCACTGAATCTGAATTAACTTTTGTATCTTTTCTGTTATTCGCGCGTGCGTGTTCCTTTTAAATATAAGGGATGTGCCGCGCGATTTTTTTGCATTTTTTCATGTTTGGAGCTTATACCAATTTAACTCCTTTGTTATTATAGCCAATATAAAATAAAAAAAATTAAATAAAACAACTTTCCCCCGGCTGATTGAAAATTTAATATTTTCCCCCATCCCCCAAAAATATTTAAATATTTTTGGGGTGATAACTCATGCCCTGATTTTTAAGAAAACAAAAACAATAAAACCAATAACCTAAACAAGGAGAAGTGCTTATGAAAAACATCAGCAAAGAAATGGAAGTTATGGAAATGGAAAATCGCATCCGTCAGATCCGTGAAGATTTGCCGAGAGATGCCATGCAGAGTGCCAAACTGGTGCTTGCTGCATTTGAAAAGAAGTGGAGCGAGGTGGAAAACTTGCTTGAACAGGGCGCCGATCCCCGCATTTGCCGCCGGGGTGATGCCTATGGCGTAGAGTCGGCACTCTATTTCGCCCTTGCCGAAAAACAGTGGAATATCGCCGCAAAACTTTACGATGCTGGCGACCGATTGGATGACCTTGTTACGGAATGTGAATTTCCGTTGCCGTGGCAGGTTCTGGATTTTCTGGCAGGAGAAATGCGTTACGGCAGAAATTATTTCCTCGATGAAAGCAAAACTCTCTCCGAGTGCTGTCGCTGTTCCGCTTTCGAGCAGATTGAAAAACTTATGCCTGATGCCAGTCAGGAAGAGTTGGATAAAAGCATTCTGTTGACTGTTTATGCCTGGCGGCGTTATTTCAATGACACCGGTCTTTATATGGATATCCTTAAAGGACTCAAAGATTGCGGGGCAAAACTTTCTGCCGAAGACAAAACGGAACTTCTGGCAATGCTTGAACGCCGTTTCGGCAGATGTCCCCAAGTGTTGCACCCGGGCAAAGAACAACTGGAAAAGATGGTCAACTTCATCAAAAATGCGTAAGTTCAATCCAAACGATTATCAACAATCCAAAATGAAAGGAAAAGTATCATGAGCATCATCACTGTCACCAACAATGTTTTTCACTGCCTCAAATCCACCTATCTCAACGACATTCTCAAACTCCGGGATCACAACGGCAAACCGTTTACCCGCAATGTGCGCCACGCTACGATGAAGACCAGCTGCGGCCACACTTTATGGTTTGCCGAAACCGACGGAAGCTGGAACAGATTTTTCCGTAAAGATGGTGTCGATTACATCCGGGAAAACAATCAGAACGGCAAGTGGCTCGATCCGACCGACAAAGCGGCAGAAAAATTTGCCAATGGAGAAAATGCAGTACGTTCGGTAATTTGCCGCTGGGTGAAAGATGACGGCAACCGTTATTTCGGCGAATATCAGTTGGTGGAAATCAACGAGGAATATCGCATCTGGCAGCGGATCTCCACCGAAGTAGAATTGGCAACCTGCGCCTGAAAGGAGCGAAAAATGGCAATCATTTTTCTGGGATTAGCGACACTGGGACTTTTCGGAGTCCTGTGCAACATTGCCGGAGCCGTTGGAGAAGTGCTTTGTGCCGCATTGAAATATGTGTTTTTGCCCTTCGGCTTATTGTTGAGCATCTGTTATATCGCAAAATATGGATTATGAAAAGGAGTTGAATTATGAAAGAAACATCTTTAACTGAAATGATTTATGCAGAAAACAAAACCACCGGTTTTATTCTGGTGCTGCCCAATGATTGTGGAATTGACGAAGCGGCGGAGAAAATTTCCGCAATCGTTGAAAATTATCCCGACACAGTGTGGAAAATGGGCAAATTTATGCACGGGAAACACATTCAAAACCAATATACCACTTTTGATGAAACATCTTTGTGCATCTGGTTTGACAATGATAATTACCTGAATTTTGCCTGCGATGTAACACTGGCATTTGAAGAACATTGGATGCTGGTCAAAAATCTTTACGACAACACCGTAGAATGTCCTCTGATCGCCGGTGTTTACGAAGAAGATCCGGAATAATTTTCCACCACACAATCAAAACCACCATCTGAGCTGGTGGTATGCACTGTGCCTAGAAGGCATTTTTGCTGGCAGCCCGATCCGGGCTCTGAATGAAATTTTCATTCGCATTAAGCTCACTGGCTACTGCTAAAGCAGTCAGTGAACTATTTTTATATGCTGTTGTTATGTTAAAAAATATTCTCACACGACCTGCCAGTCGTTGTTAATGCCTATTTATTCTTGCCACCCGTAAACTGGCCAAAATACTCCTTCAAGGACAATTGTTCGTAGGCGATATCTTCATCAAGTTGATGTCGGATATATTCGGCTATTGCATTTTTATTTGCTCCAACCGTATCGACAAAATATCCGCGACACCAAAAATGTCGATTCCCGTATTTGTATTTTAAGTTCGCATGGCGATCAAAGATCATCAACGAACTTTTACCTTTCAAGTAGCCGACAAACTGTGCAACACTCAAATGTGGCGGAATACTGACCAGCATATGAATGTGATCTGGACAAGCCTCTGCTTCGTGAATTTCAACTTTCTTTTGCTCACATAAAGTTCGCAAAATACGCCCGACATCTTCTCTAATCTTACCATATACAATTTGACGGCGAAATTTGGGAGCAAATACTAAATGGTACTTGCATTTCCAACGAGTGTGTGATAAACTATTAGTAGTATCTTTTGTCATTTTTACACCTTTGTTATTATATTAAGTTCGACTG
>JAZSIZ010000118.1:0-3200 GCA_045534015.1 Victivallaceae bacterium
TGTGTCGCATGGAAGCCGGAAAGTATTCCGCAGGCAATAGTTACAAAAAGCAGCGGCAGGATCGGCTGATGCTTTTCCGGAGTGAACATCTTTGATTGAAAAGCTTCACTTTCAATCAGCATTGCCGGATCCTGCACGGCACTTATCAGCAGACTGACCAGCAGTGCAGCTGTGCCGAGCAGCAGAACTGCACCGAAAACCGGATAAATTCTGCCGATGATTTTATCCACCGGAAAAAGTGTGGCACAAATGTAATAGATGAAAATGCCGATGATACAGTATAAAAATGCCTGTTCACCGCCGGTTATTCCGGCACAGAGTTTCGCCGGGACATTGATGAATACTGCTACTACCAGCAGCAACGCAAGCACCAGAAATACGGAAAATACCCGGTACATGTGTTTCCCCGCAGTCAACCGCACCAATTCAGTCAGGTTGGCTCCGTTGTGACGGATCGACATCATTCCGGCAACGTAATCGTGGACGGCTCCCATAAGCACACAGCCTATCGGGATGATAAGGAAAACTATGTCACCGAAAAGGATCCCGCCGATGACACCGATCACCGGACCGATACCGGCAATATTCAGCAGCTGGATCAACATGTTTTTCCAGTTCGGCAGCACCATGAAGTCCACCCCGTCAGCATTGGTTTCCGCCGGAGTTTTACGGTCATCCGGTTTCAGAATATTTTTTACGACGGTTCCGTAAAGAGTTCCGCCTGCAATCAGAATTATCAGACCTGTAAGAAAAAGTTTCATAGTTCAATTCCCGTTCTTATTGAAATGAATTGAGTATCAGTTGCTGCAAATCAGGCACCGAGTTTTTCCAGTGCGCTGTCGATTCTTTTTAATGATTCTTCTTTACCGAGTATTTCCATGATCTCTCCGGGGCCTCCCGGGGTTACGGCGCAACCGGAAACCGCGATCCGCACCTGCCACATGGGACGACCGGCTTTGATCTCTTTTTCTGCGGCAAAACTGTTCAGCACTCCGCTGATGTTTCCGGCATTCCAATCTGCCAGATCTGCAAGGAGCTTGCGCAGTTCCGGCAGATCAGCTTTGGTATTTTCCGGATCGCTTTTGCTCTTTTTGTGGTTGAAAAGCTCCACGGTATATTCCGGTTGTTCGACAAGGAATGCAATTTTTTCTGCGATTTCACTCAAAACTTCTGTTCTGCCGTGCAGTAATGCTGCAATCTTTTCCCATTTTTCTTCCAGACCGGTTCCTTCCAATTTGGCAAAAGGACGGGCGGTTTCCACAAATTTATCAAAACTCAAAGCCTTGATGTATTCTGAATTCATCCACCGCAGCTTGTCGTAATCAAAGACCGCCGGAGATTTATTCAACCCGCTGATCTTGAATGCTTCTCCCAATTCTGCCAACGTGAAAATCTCCCGGTCGCTTTTGGGTGACCATCCCAAAAGAGCAATGTAGTTGACGATCGCTTCGGGCAGATAACCTTCGGCAACCAGATTTTCAAAACTGACTGAACCGTGGCGTTTGCTCAATTTGGAAATGTTACCTTCGGCATCACGCCCCATGATCAATGGCAGATGGACATAGGTCGGAATTTCCCAGCCGAAAGCTTCATACAGAAGATTGTATTTCGGCGTACTGGAAAGATATTCCGAACCGCGAACCACATGTGTGATATTCATCAGATGATCATCGACCACATTGGCAAAGTTGTAAGTAGGCATATTATCCTGTTTCAAGAGGATCTGGTCATCAAGAACCTTGTTCTCGATCTGGATCTCACCGAAAACTGCATCGGTGAATGTGCTGATTCTGCTCCGGTCGATACGCTGACGGATCACATGTGCTTCGCCGGCAGCAACTTTTGCCGCAGCTTCAGCAGCATCCATGGAAGCGCAGGGACACAGGGCGGAAGCCTCGTGGATCTCTTCACTTTCCTCATCTTCACATTTGCCGCAGAAACAGTAGTACGCATTGCCGGAAGCTACCAGCTTTTCGGCATATTCACGGTACAAACCTTTTCTTTCGCTTTGAATATACGGACCGTAACCGCCATCTTTATCCGGTCCTTCATCATGTTCCAATCCGGCACTTTTCAGTGTCGCATAGATCACATCCACCGCATTGGCAACATAACGCGCCTGATCGGTATCCTCAATACGCAAAATGAATTTTCCACCCTCGGAACGGGCAAGCAGCCACGCATAAAGCGCAGTTCGCAAATTGCCGACATGCATGAAACCGGTCGGACTCGGCGCAAAACGGGTTCTTACTTCTGACATATTTCTGTATCTCCATATTACAGTAAAAACAATATTATTGCATAATATAACCTTTATTTTGAATATTTTCAACTTTTATTCGCACTTATACTTGACAATTGCGCTACTTTGAGCTATATTTTATCAGTGTTTCAAATGTGTCTCCATCGTCTAGAGGCCTAGGACACCGGGTTCTCATCCCGGCAACATGGGTTCGAATCCCATTGGAGATGCCATTTTTATTTTAAACAGATACCGTTCGCAATTCCGGCAAAAAGCAAGCAATGATTTTGGAAAATAAATTTTCCCATCATTGCTTTTTCTTTTTGCGCGTTTATTTTTTGCCTTCTGCAAAAAATGGGATTGCTCACTTCCCAAGGGTTGCCTTCGCTTCGCTCAGGCTCACTGCGGGCTTTCGCCCTTGTGTCGAATCCCATTGGAGATGCCATTTTATTTTAAACAGATACCTTTCGCAATTCCGGCAAAAAGTAAGCAATGATTTTGTAAAAAAATTTTCCCATCATTGCTTTTTCTTTTTGCGGGTCATTTTTGCGGGTCGTTTGGTCTTGTGCCGCCCTCCCTTGTCACGGCGCAGCCGGATATGCCGTATGCCACCCGTGGCATGCGGGCTATGGTGGTGGTTGATTGGGCGTTATGCCTGTGGTATGCGGGCTGTGTTTTCATGGGAGATTGTGGGAAATTGTGGGAGATTTTGAGGTATTGTGCTTTCTCAAAACCTCTCAAAATCTCTCAAAAATTCCCAAAAATTCTCATAATACCCAGCTCCACCCGCGCAGACTGCATGCCGCATTCCGTAATGCTTGTATATTATTCCCCGGTTATCAGATAGCAGTTGCTCCCTTTGGCGAGAATGGGTATTTTCACTCGTCGGAGCCAAAGGTGAAGAGCAACTGCTTGACAGATTCCCAAAGTTATGCTACGGTAACATGTGTGTGATTCC
>JAZSIZ010000082.1:0-49678 GCA_045534015.1 Victivallaceae bacterium
AGAATATGCTCCACATGCCCATCGAAAAATGCCGCATTGACCATGCCGTTATGCCGCAATTCCACAATTTCATCCGCAGAATACCCGCCAGGCGCCACATTGGGGTACTGCCCTCCATTCCAAGAATTGGCACTGAGATCCAAACGACCGTCCGCAAACGCCATCACTACAGACGGCTGCCGGGCTTTGACGATTTTCCCGGGATTAAAAGGACTGTTGGCGGCAGAACAGTAGCCGATCAAACGGGAACTATTATTGTCCGCATAGCGGGCGGCGTTGTTAAACCCGTAACTGCTCACGGCGTAGTCCTGCTTGTACATATATTTGTATTTAGCAGTAGGACACTGATATGTTCCGAAAACATGCGGCTTCGAGTCTGCCTTGTATTCCGGCGGATACGCACTCCCGGCAATATAAGGGTACAGATAATAATTGATCGTAAGCCCGAGGTAATACCCCCAGGGACAGAAATCATCACTCCCGGCGGCATACTGCTGCAGCCCCAGCCCCATTTGTTTCAGGTTATTTTTACAGCTTGCAGCCTGTGCCGTCATCCGGGCCTTGCCCAATGCGGGCAGCCGCATAGCCGCCAGAATGGCAATGATAGCGATCACAACCAGCAGTTCAATCAGCGTGAACGCTGATTGAGAGAAGATGTGAAGGTGTGAAGAGTTTGACTGTGTCAAACGTGAAGTGCGCCCTTGCGGGCGTAAGGATGTGTAGTTTTTATAAAATTTTTTGAGGTAGTGCAACGGCAAAACCCACTGCCTTTTCAAGAAAAGCGGAACTCTTTGTTGAGTTTCAACTGCACTTTCCGGAGGAAAAGAATCAACTGTGCCTGCCGAAAATCCATTCAAAGTAAATTTGCCATGACCTGATTGTTTTTTCATAATCAAAAATTCCTTTTTTTTATTCACTGATCAGCACATCATAGTTGACCCCGTCGGCGGCAAAAGTGAATCGGCCGTTTTCGATTTTGCTTTTGCCGGAAAATGAGGTGAAATTGCCCGCCGGAAGTGTGCCGGAAGCGGCATTGGCGGCATCCTGCAGACCGACCAGCACGATCGCTGTTTTGCCATTCACCGTAAAAACTCTGCTCCGCACCGCACCCGCAGTCACATTCAAAGTCAACTGGGCGGGAGTTTCGGTACTCATGATAAAAGGTTCGAGCATTTTCAGCACACTGACTGCTTTGACAACTTTCGGCCAGAAAATGTCGCTGAATCCGGGGTGGACATTGTTACCGTGAAAAAATATTTCATGATAACTGTAAAACACAAAACCTTTGGCTCCGTAAATCGCCCCCAGCAGCGGCAGCGAGGTCAATTCCTCCTCACCGGGTATCCGGTGCTGACGTTTTTCTTCCGGAGTCTTGCCGAACATCTGCCGTGCCGGATGACGTGCCCAGTCAAACCCCTGCGGAACCAGCCAGAAAGGAGTATTCAGTGAAGCGATCCGGGCAAGCTGCTGATCCGCAGTCACTAAATCGCCTTTAACTCCGGGGGTGCGTTGATTGTTAAATGGATAAATGTCAAAAAGCAGAATATCTCCCGTGGAAACATACTGATCCAGAAACCCGGTCGAATTCGTCAGGGTCGTGGTCACATGGCTTGGATCAGCAAAATTTATCCGCTGGCGCAATATCTGGGTATTGGGCAGGTCGCGGCTGGTATTTTCATCGGCAAGATAGTAAGCGATTACATTGGTATTGCCGCGCAAAGTGATTCCGATCTGCCGGACGATACCGTCGATAGCGGTCTGACCGTCAAAGGCCCTTTCCAGACGGCGGCGGATGAATTCTTTTTCCGGGATCATCAACTGCAGGAACATGAGTGTTTTAAGATCATATCCGGCGATGAAATCGATATATGCCAGCAGATTTTCCGAAGTATTTTCATTTTTCACGGCACGCAAAGTTACGCTGTGCATCGGCTGCACCTGAAGCATATTGAATCCGGCAGCTTTAATGCGGCTCAAGTGTTCATCATTCATGGTCATCATCGTATAACAACCTATCGGCATAAATGGTGTGCCGTTGAGAATCAACCGGTGGTGGCGGTCGATCGTGGAAACCGCCGGAGCGGGGAGATTATTCAATTCCCACTCATGTTCAGCAATGATTTTGCGTTCACGGCGGTTGAAAAGGGTTGCTTTGACCTGAACTTTTTCTCCGGGCAGACGACCGAATTGTGCCGTAAAAAGCCCGTCAGCGAAACGGGCAAGTTTTTTCACGCCGCCAGAATCGATCAGCATTTCCAGACCATCCGGCACTCTTTCCCCGCGCCGCTGGTAACGGATGGAGATCGTGCCACGGTCATCAAGCGTCATCCTTTCGGGAGCTGCCAACTGCAGTTCCGCCGGTATTTCCTGCGAGGCAAAGGTGAAATCATCGTAAATAAAAGTGCCGTTGTGCCACCAGTCGATGTGAATGGCCAATTCAGCTTCCGGAGCGGCTTCCACCGGAATGACCAGCGTTTCAGAATGAAAACGCAACTCTTTACCGGTATTTTCGGCAGTGACCCAGATATTCATCGCCGGCAATTTGGCACCGGTATCTTTGTGTTTCAAATTAATCGAACAGACGATGACCCGGTTGCGGCGGGTTTTCTTGACCTTGAGATTGTCAAAACGGTAGTGGAATGAAACCTGATACGCCATACCGGGGATCACCCGGATTCCGGTTTTCCATGACGGCATATTGCCCGGTCCGGTGCTGGTGGCGGACAATGCCGGCGAACCGGTCACTCCGATATGCGGCTGAATGGTGAAACTGTTTTTCGGCCGTATCCAGCAGGAAATGTCGGAATTGAAGTTCTCATCAAAGCAGACTCTTGCCTGTGAACGGCTGTAATTGCTGAAATCCGGGATCTCTTCTCCGGCGACCGCTGACAGCGCAGTAACGACGGTCAACCCCAATAACACTTTTCTGATCATTTGGTTATTCCTTTCCGATAAAAATTTTGCTTTCACTGGCTTTCATTTGCAATTCGATGATATTCCCGCAAACTTCCACTTTGCGGATCCGGCCGCTGTAATTCTGACCGGCAGAAACTTTGAGCAAGGAGACTTTGCCCGCTTTCATTTCCAACAAGATGATCAAATCATCCGGCGCACCGAGGTTAAAACGCAGATCCTGCCAGATATTTTCCAAACCGCGGCAGAGGAAAACGGTATCTTTTTCTCCGCGGCAAAGCAACTCCAGGATCCCCTGCACATAGCACGCCGGCGGTGCCGAACACCACGGATGACTGACAAAGATCCCCGGTTCGTTGATCTCGTAAATGATGTCAAATGCCCCGGTCGAGAGCGATGCTTTTTGCAAATATTCCAATGCTCCGGCGGAATTACCGAGGCGGATCATACCATTGGCCACCCATGCGGCATACCAGGTACAGATATTTTTGCCGAATGGATACATATTACCCGCTTCAGCGGTACTGCCCAGATAATCGTTGATCGCCGCCAACTGCCGCGGATCATCCGGTTCAAGAACAAAGTAAGGATACAATCCGCCGAAAACTCCGATACTTTTTTCCTCACAGCCGGGAAATGGCAGATATTTCACACCGTCACCGGGCAGACTCTGCCGCAACATCCGGGCAGTTTCCCGCCATTGGGAACGCACTTGAGCATCTTCGTTGAGCAGATCAGCGGCATCGGCGGCGATTTCCAATGCGCAAATCACGGAACAGGTCGTCAGGAACGCATTTTCTCTTGCCGTACCCAAACGCTCAAGGTCGCAATATCTGCCGATGATAACTTTACCGCCTTCCACCGTGTAGATCGCCTGACGCATGAAAAATTCCGCACATTTGCGGATCACCGGATAAGCGGTCTGCTTCAGGAATTCCACATCGCCGGTGTAGCGGAAATATTCCCATGCTTCCAAACTGATATTGCCCATGTGAAAGATGTGATCCTGCCACACACCGGGTGAGGAACACTCATAGAATCCTTCCTCATCCGACTGCCACGGGAAACGCGCTCCGGCAGAATAGACCCAGTTGGTCGTGCGGGCGATGGCATTTTGCAGTGTATTTCTGCGGAATGCCGGGATCCGGGCGGCTTCCGGACGGCTGTTGAGCATACAGAAAAGCGATACGAATAAATTGAAACCGAAATATCTGCCTTCCCAACTGTAAGGATGCACACCGACCGGTACTCCCCACGGAGTCGAAGTGCAGACCAGATTGTAAACTGCACTGTAAAAGACATCCTGCATTTTTTCATCCGGGATATCCAGCGCGAAACGCCGCCAGAATTCCTGCCATTGTGCGCAATGCCCGGCAAACAGGCCGTCAAATTTCTCCTCTTCTGCTGTGGCGATCAATGCTGCCTGTTCTTTTTCCCAATTGTTGCCGTTGAGCGAATCGGTATAGATCATGGTGAAATCTGCCGTTTCCGGCACACTATTATAAACAAATGAGACCCGGCAGCCTTCGATCTCGATTTTCTGCGGCGCACTTGAAGCAAGAATCGTCACCGCCCCGGTGAGTTCCTGCATCCCGTCGATCCGGTAACGGATCACTGCGCCCCGGTTTTCCGGCAGAACTTCGATCGTAAAATCGCTCCAGCGCACCGGAGTACGCTCCGTGCCTCCGGCGGCATAGTAGTAATCAAAACGGTAATTGAATTCTGCCGGTCGACCGGTAAATCTTTTCCGGAGTGCCAGGATCGGCAGATTTTTGTGAACAAATGCATGCGTAAAAATGGATAAACCACCGGCATAATCGTTGCGGCATCCGGTCGAAGCACTGCCCAGCGCGAGAATTTGTCCGGCATTTTCCGACCTTTCCGGCACCTGACCGCCGATCGTAACGGATTCTTCAAAGTAGCCGAAAGGGATCAATGCCCGCTGTACGGTATTGTAACGCCTTCCCGCCAGATAGACTCCGGGGATCATATCCTGACGTGAACCGTTTTTGCCATGATATGTGTAACGCACATCCTGTTTTTGCGTGCCGGAAATATCCAGCTGGGTATAAAGCGTGCCGTTGGAGATCACCGGAGCGCAGTAACTTGATCTATCCGCCGTATGATAATAACGGATCAAAGCATTTTCCGGCATCTGATTGAACATGAATGAAAGCAGTGATGTGTAAAAAAGTGAATTCATTTTTTATATTCTCCTATTGCTAAAAACAATTTGATTTTCGCTCATACTAATAATTTACGATAAAAATAAAAAATCTTCCTTGACAAATGCGACAAAAAACTGTAAATTAGTGCCAGATAGTTCAGAAAGGATATTTTATGCTTTTTCACTGGTCATTGAACAGTTATTTGGAATACGGCGAATTGCCGTTGTATGTCAACACCGTTTTGCCGGGGGAACAACCGGAAAATCAGCTTCACGATCATGGTGAAAGTGTGGAATTGGTACTGGTCGCCGGAGGAGAGGCGATCCATTGGGAAACTCCGTATCACGCCCGGATATGCAAGGGGGATATTCTGCTGATCCACCCGGAAGTGATCCACGGATATCAGAATTCGGAAACTTTGAAATTAAAAAATATTGCCTTCCGGCCGCGGCACTTGAGTCTGCCGTTGATGGATACTTCAAGTATGCCGTTTTTCCGGATGCTTTTTTCGCCGGGAGACCGCTTCGCTCCGGAAAAACAGGTCGAACCGCTGATGCACCTCAATGAAACAGATTTCACCCGGATAAATGCCCTTTTTGACCGGCTGCAGCAGGAATTGCATGGAATCATGCCCGGGCGTCAATTTATTGCTCTGGCATTGTTTATGGAGTTGCTCACCGAATTGGCACGGCTCTTTTCGCCGGAAACTGACTCTGCCAAACCGCTGTGGCTGATCGGCGATGCCATGGCATATATGCAGAAAAATTATACAAAAGCGATCACAATGCAGCAGGTCGCCAGAGCTTCCGGCATTTCCCGGCGCAATCTTTTCCGTTATTTCAAAAACCGGCTCAACTGCACTCCGCTGGAGTATCTGACCCGGCTGCGGCTGCAGAAAGTGCTGGAATTAATACTGCAAAGCGATCTCTCTCTCGGAGAAATCGCTCTGCGTTGCGGATTTTGCGACAGTAACTACTTATCCAAACAATTCTCTGCCGAATACGGCATTCCGCCGGGAAAATTCCGCAAACTGCAGTTAAAAAACAGAAGTGATCAGTTTTGAATAAGTTTTGACCGCCGCATCTTCCGCCGGGCAAAAAAAATCCGGAAGCGTGAGTGCCTCCGGATCGGGGAAATCAGTTGACGATCACTCAAAGATCTCATCCAGAGAATATTTACCCTCGCAGCCGACGGTCTGGTAGATCCATTTGCCATCGGTAAAATCAGGGAACGCCACCGGCATGCTGCCCAGGGAAATGGACTGCTCACTCAAACAGGTGATCGCCATCCATGCGGCACAATCGTAAACGTCGATCGGGGTGGCGGTACGGTTGCGCACGGCATCACAGAATGCCCGCAGAATCAACGTGTCGATACCGCCGTGACCACCGGCAGGATTATCGCGGAATTCTTTCCAGATCGGGTGATCATACTTTTCGTACATCTCCTCTTTCGGAGTCCATTCATGCACAGTATAGGGATTTCCGGCGACATCGATTTTCTCGTACGTCGGACTGATTCCCTCGACAAATACAGATTTGGTATCTTCAAGGAAAATACCTTTGGTCCCCTGCACCCGGAAATCGCGGGAATAAGGACGCGGCAGTGATACGCAATGAGTCAGTGTCACTGTTTCGCCATTGGCACATTTGATCACAGTCGTGACCACGTCGCCCTCATTGTAAACGACATTGCCTCTGCCGGCGCGTTCTGCTTCAATGGCAAAACCGCGGGCTTTGCTGGCAGTGGAGGTCAAGGTCATAAAACGGTTGCCGCGGTTGATCCGCAAAATTTTTGCCAGAGGTCCGATGCCGTGGGTGGGATACAGATCGCAATTGCGTTTGAAGTTGTGAACTTCACGCTCTTCACGGTTGCCCAGATGCGCCATTTCAGCAATATCATGCTCGTAACCGCAAGTGCAGTGGATCAATTCTCCGAACATCCCTTTGCGGACAAGATTGAGACAGAGCAGCTCATCTCTGCCGTAACAGCAGTTTTCCAGCATCATACAGGAAACACCGGTGGATTCCGCCGCCCGCACCAGATGCCACAATTCATCGATGGAAGATGCTCCTCCGACCTCGATACCGGCATATTTGCCGTTTTTCATCGCTTCTTCTGCGATCTTCAAATGGCTGTTCCATGACGTCGGGATCAGCACCGCATCGACATCATCGCTGGCGATCAACTGACGGTAATCAGTATATGCTGCCGGTTTGGGATAATCATGCTCTTCCATGATCTGGAAAAACTTGTCGATCCGCTCCTGTTTGGTGTCACAAATCGCACTGACCAGCACTTCATCCTGCGGGAAACCGAAAAGTGTGGCAAGCAGAGTTTCCCCCCTTGCACCCAGACCGATCATACCCAGTTTTACTGTTTTTTTCATAATATCACCTCATTGATTATACTGTTCCCGGAAAAATTTCCGGTGGATTTCCTTATCCATATATCTGTCTTCCGCCCCCGGAAACAACTCTTCCGGAGCATAATTTGACTCAATGCGCTCCACTTTTATATACCGCGATACTTCCTGAAACGAAAAAACTATCCGCCATGTCCGGCAACCGAGTACACCATGGCAATCATCCGTCTGTCTCACCCGCTTGCGCGAAGTATCAAAAGGCTCATTCGCCAATTGTATTTCTACAAAATTCAATATATCCAATCCGGATTCCTGACGGATGAATTCCGCCTGAACCAGAAATTTTTCCGTATATTCCAGATGCCAGCTCAATTCACTTGCCGCCGGAACCGCCGACCGCCAGCCGACCGCAGATTCCGGAAATGCATCCGCTTCCGGAATATACGGCTTCACATCCAGCACCGGTGTACCGGAAAGCATATCTATATGACGCAGCAGCAGCCGGTTTCCGGAGATCCCGACAAGCTCCACACAACTCAATCCTATCGGATTGGGCCGGTGCGGAGAGCGCGTGGCAAAAACACTGCGGCACTGCCCCCCGGCGGGAAACGGCGGACGCACCTTGGCTTTCCACTTTTGCCCGTAATTCAAATGGAAACAGAAAACCACCCAGATCCGGTCAAATCCGGCAAGATCACTTATCGCATCTCCGGCATAATTGCTGAAAAGCTCGATTTCTCCATCACATCCGGAAAACGCCCCCTGACGGGGAGTTTCATACCGGTACTTCTGAAATGAGTGGACAACTCCGACCGGTGTAAATACAAAATTCTCTGTATCCATGAGTTAAAAAAGCCCCGGCATCACACCGGGGCAAAATAATCAAATTTACTGATTCTGCGGAAATACCGGCAAACCTTTCTGACCACCGATATTTTTCGCCGCTCCGGTTTCAGCATTGGTATAGACCGCTGAACCATCAGGATTGATCAGCTTGCAGGTCATGAAGATCAGCAGATTATTCTTTTTGCTCACAGTATAGCGGGACTGGAAGAATCTGCCGATAAAGGGAATGTCTCCCAGAATCGGAATCTTGTCATGCAAAGTATTGGTCACATCCTGTGAAATACTGCCGATAAGAACAGTTTCTCCATCTTTCAATGTCACATTCGTGGTAATGGAACGGGTGTTGATAACCGCTTTTTTCTGGTATTCACCGTCATCATCTTCATTTTCCGGGTTACGGCTGTCAACGATCAACCATGAGTCAAACTGATCGATTTTGAAGCTCACGCCAGCCTGGATCAATTCACCATTGACATGCGGTTTGATTTTGAATGAAATACCCAGATTTCTCTCATCATCCAGTGTGGGCTGGGGAGATATGATGAAGAAACCGGCATCCTCTTCACTCTCATTATCAATATCATCGTAATCTCCGGGGTAATGGTGCTGCTCGGTCATATTGACTTCCGCAGTGGTATTATCCAGTGTCGTCACCCGGGGAGAATAAAGAATGTCAGAGGAATCCGCCCAATCCAGAGCATACACGCTGGCATTCAAACGGTTTTTATTGTCCTGCCAGGAGAAGTTGTAAGTTGCATCCTCGGTATTACCGCCGACACCGCCGCCGCCGAAACGGTCGTTGCCGTCTTCATTGGAATAGTGACGGAGCAATGCATTGCTGCCGACCCCGAAATTGACATTACTGTTGGTTCTGGCATAAGTCCAGTTGAATCCCAATTCGTCAAGGTCATTCTGGGCAACCTCAAGGAATTTGAACATGATCTGAACCATCGGCACACCTTTGTCACCGTTGGCATTCAGCCAGTTTTCGATCTTTTTCTGATTGCTGGGGGTGTTGCGGGAAATAACTTCATTGCGCAACCAGTTCAACGTCAGTGAAGAACCGGCATCAAATTTCACCTGCGCACCGGCAACAAGCGCATCTTTGACAGTCTTTTCTGTATCTCCCGGCTGCAAAGCAAACGGGAAAATGCGTACATCCATTTTTTCCAGCGGCAATCCTTTGGCAACGATCACCACGGCATTGTCGTCCAGTTTGAAACTCAAATCGCCACGGTTCTGCAATTCGACCAGAATGTCATACACAGAAGCCTCACCGGGAGAGTATGCGGCAAGTTTCGGAGCTTTTTTCGGATCATCATATTTGTTGTCTCGGACAACAAAGTTGATCGCCCGGTCATTGGCTTTCAATGTACCATTTGCCTGGGAACGCAGATCATCCATTGCTTCGGCAAAGGTCTGCAGATTATCATACAGCACAAAGTTGGCAAGCTTGATATTGCGCAGGCGTTTTTCCAAAACATCTTCCTCAACCTTTTCCACCGGCTCATCGATCTGGTTTTCACCGGTTCCGGCGGGAGCTTCCGCCACGATCGGGATCGCCGCCGCCCATTCCACCTGACCTATCATGTGACGGGCGGTGGCATTGACACGTCCTTCGGCAATCTTGCCCAAACGGACATTGATACCCATAAGATTCTGCATCGCCGCCTCATTGTAGGGATCGATCAGAAGCACCTGTTCAAATTTGCGGCGCGCTTTCATGAATTCATCACGCTTGACCAGAGCAATACCCTGCTCCAGCAGCAACTGCACCTGATACTCCTGCGCGGCAAAGTTGGGCTCCAGTTTATGGATATTCACACTTTCACGCGCCACAGCAGCTTCGCGGCGTTTTTTGTAGAACTCGATGCGGTCAAGCAGTTCTTCGCGCCGTTCCGGACAGAATTCCACGGCATCTTCACACTTTTTGATCGCCGCTTCAAAGTCATAACTGGTGGCAAGTTCATCAGCACTCTTCATCGCATCTTCTGCCATCTGATAGTAGCAATCGGCAATGCGTTTACGGCAGAAATCGATTTTTTCGCTGAACTTGCTTCCGCCACCGGCAGGGGCGAGCAATTTCACTGCGGCACGGTACTTTTCGATAGCTTCAGTATACTTGCCTGACATCATCAGAGAATTTGCCTGATTGACAACTTCGGAACTGCGGAAAAGCAACTCCTGCTTTCCGATATTTTCCATCTTTTCAACCCGGCTTATCTTTTCTGACTCTTTAAGCACCGGTTCCTGCGGAGCTGACTCCGCTGCCATCACCACTGCACCCAGAACCACGCCCGGTGCAAGCAGTAAAATCTGTTTTCCTGTCATAACTTATATCCTCCGATTTATTTTCATTTTTTGAAATAAAACACAATCCGATCCGGATGGATAGCATAGGCACATCCGGTTACAAAACATATACTGTCCAAAAGCTCCCGCAAAGAAACAAATCGCAAATCGAGCGTTACCGGAGGCAGAAATTCCATCTCTTTTCCGGTAAACGCATGCGAAACAGCCACTTCCTTTTTATCCGGAGAGAAACGGGAGGTCTTCTCTCTCAAAAAAGAAATAACATCAACCACATCCATTTTTTCAAACATCACAGCCGGAAAAAAAATGCTGTCCAACTGCTCATTCATAATCCGGCACTTCCCGTACGTTTCAGAAAATGAATTCCGCAACGGCACACCGGGACCGACCACAAAAACCACATTCCCGCAAATCCGGAAAAGCAGATCTTTGCGTCTTTCAAGTGTTAATAAAATATCATGCACCGATGCAGATTGCAACTCCAATCCACGCATTTTCGGAGTTTTTGCCTCCGTTTCATACTTTTTGCTGCGCACTACCAGATTGATAAATTTCTGATCCGGACGGCTCTCATTTGCTCTCGCGCAAAGATCATCCA
Organism: Victivallaceae bacterium; assembly: GCA_045534015.1. GTDB lineage: Bacteria > Verrucomicrobiota > Lentisphaeria > Victivallales > Victivallaceae > UBA1784. The sequence goes on from JAZSIZ010000082.1 coordinate 11,204, forward strand.
TCGCTTCAGCAAATGTCTGCATTTTGTCATATATAATATAGTCTCTGATGATCACACTGCCAAGCAGCTGCTTCATCGCAGAGGATCTGTCACAAACAGCTCCTTCTGCGCAACAAACTGCCGGGAACATACCCAAAAGCAGCAGAGTGATCATTATCTTTTTCATTTACCAGTTCAACTCCGGTCAAATCAGCGCATCAACATCGGGATACCGCCATTGCCGAGATTTTCTTTCATCGGCAGCGGAGTACCATCATTATTCACCAGACGCGCCGTGACGAAGATCAACATGTTGCGGCGGGTGGAAATTTCAGACTGCGACTGGAACAATCTGCCGATGAAAGGAATGTCGGCAAGAATCGGAATCTTATCCAGACGTTTCTGGGTCTGACTGTCGGAAAGTCCGCCGATCACCAGAGTTTCACCATGGTACACATCGACCACAACTTTCAATTCACGGGTGGCAATAACCGGACGCCACACAGTCGCATGATCGGTAACTCTTTCACCATCTGTTGCAGTTGACCACCATTCCCAGACAACTTCATACTCATCTTTACCGGTGTAAGCGGTAATTTTGGGATGCAAATTCAAACGGATCACATTGCTGCCGACAGTATGGGTCGGAGTAACTGTAAAGACAGTACCGATATCAGTTTCACTTTCAGCAAACTCGGGAGAAGGATAAGTAATGGAAGGATACGGAGCAGAATTCTCGCTGTCGGTATTTTCCATCTCGATTTCCAACTCCTCCCAGTCTTCAGGGAAGAAGTAAGCTTTGGTCATTTTGACCTGTGCGGTAGAACCATTGGCAACCAGCACCCGCGGTGCAGAGATCTGCTCGGTACGGTCACTGCGATCCAATGCATTGATCGTCAAAGTCAAATTGAAACTCTGATCAATGCCGAAAGGTTTGAATGAACCGAAAAGATCCGGGAAAATATTCAGATTGGAAATCAAGTTGGCATCAGCGACACCGGTCAATGCGGAATCGAGCATTTTCAACATACCGCCGGATTTGGTATTCTCACCTTTGCCGGCACTCCATTTGCTGCCGGAAGAGGTTTTGCTGACATCTCCCAGTGACCAGTGGAAACCGAGTTCTTCCATATCGCTTTCAGCAAGCTCGATGGATTTGACTTCAACCTCGATCAGCGGATCTTCCACATTGAGTTTTTCCATAAGCTCTTTCATCTTGCGATGGTTCGCTTCAGTGTTGTTCATTCTGATTTTACCGCGGAAGTAGCTGATCGAACTCTTCACAGGAAATTCGACACCATAAAGGGAGAAGAAGTTTTTCAACGCATCCGGAGTCAGGTCTTTATCATCAACAGTCGGAGCCGGCGGGGGCGGAGCTGCTGCTGCTTTTTCTTCGCCGCCTTCAGCTTCGGCACCTTCTTCGCCGCCTTCAGTTTCAGCACCTTCTTCGCTGCCAGCTTCATCCAAACCGCCGAAATCATCTCCGCCGGCTTCAGCTTCGGCAGCATCGCCGGCAGCAGCGGCATCAGTTTCCGCCGCAGGTGCAGCAACACCTTTACGTCCGGCAATCATCATTTTGACACCGTTGAATATATCGTAGTCATGGCTGACCATATTGGTATCTTCCGCACCGAAAAACACCCGGTTGTCACGGATGACATAGGTCAAATCGGTAAGGAAGCAGACATAATCCAGCAACTGACGCAATGTGACATGGCGCAGTTCCAGAGTGACCAGAGTACCATCGGCATTGCTTTTGCTCTTTTTGGTTTCCTCTTCGGTGGTTTCTGAACCCCAGTCGTCATCGCCTTCGGAATCTTCTTCAGACTCACCGCCCTCACCGAATTCATCAGTCGTATTTTTAGCAGCTTCTTCTTCCTCTTTCTTCTCAACCTTTTTTGAAGGCTGGATAAAGGTGATCATCACCCCTTCTTTGTCAGGGTCAAAGCTCTTGTTGTTACGCATGAAGAGCACGACCGCTTCCAATTCCGTCTGGTTGAAAGAGACCATCGGGAAGACGATCTCATCAAGTTTTTTCTGGATGGCATAGTCATTTTTACCTTTGACCATGGCATCTTTCGTACCTTTGGGATCAAGAGATCCGCGCACCGGAAACACCGGTTCGACCCACTGCCATGCTTCATACGCCATCTGCGCCTGAATATCAGCACGGCGACGGTGATAACCGGCAACGTAAAATTTCTTATACACCTGGGAGGCAAGATACGCCGCATCCGCATTGTACGGATTGATCACATAGATCTCTTCGATTTTTTCCCATGCTTTGTCATAATGACCGTTGCGGAAAAAGGCATGAGCTTCAGCAAGCTTACGTTTGATCTCTTTTTCACGCTTGACGATTTCAGGATCGGAAGTGGTAGCCGCAGCTTTCTCTTTACGGGCAAGCGCATTTTTACGTCCACGGGCAGCTACGATCAACTGCATACCGCGCTCGTTGAGCAATTCAGAGATCTGTATGGCATCAGTGGCAAGCGCAATAGCATCATCATACATGGCTTTGGCAAGAGCATCTTCAGCAAGTTTGAGTTTGATATTGCCGTATTTCAATTTCAACTGGCGCAACTCTTCCTGAAATTCAGCCAGACGGGTACGCACTTTCCAACTGTCAACCCGTGCAGCTTCATCTTTCAACGGATCAATCACATTTTCCTGCAAACGTTTGATGGCAACATCATATTTGCCCTCGGCAGCAAGTTTGCGCACTTCATTTGCCTCAATATCCTGATCGGCAAACATCCTTTCCGCCGTCCGTTCCTGAACCTGCGCAGGCTCCCGGGCTGAAACCGGCAGTGCCGCACAAATACCCAGCGCACCAGCTACACAAAGCAGAACTGAACCGGATGCAAATACTTTTTTCTTTTTCATTCGTCTTTTCCTTCCCATCTATAATATTTAATGAATTTTACAATCCTTTTGTTTCCTGTTTCAATAAAACATCCATACCGGAATGCAACTCACCGCCTGACCTGACGGTCAACCGGCACCATGCCTTCCGGAGTAATCTCAAATTTCACCAATTTTCCATTCTCTTTTGCACCATCTGTTGCTGAAACGACAAAATCATCCGCTCCAACTGACAACAGCGTATAAGAACATATCTGCTTTCTGCGTCCGGCGGCATCCAGTACGATCTTCCCATCCGCCTTATGTGCAGCAAACATACCGAGAACTATATTCTCTCCGGCATGAACCACATACTCACGCCGCTCCGGATCTCCGGTGTCAACCAGTACCGGACACCAATCAAAGAACTTTTCCCCCAACTTCAACTCTATGACCACCGGTTTCTTCTTTGCCGGCACGATCTGTGTCAACACCATTTCAAGAGCGTTTTCATCACTTTTCACTCCGGTGATCCGGAATCTCTTTTTGCCGATGGTCAGGATCTCACCGATCTGTACATCCTTTTTTACACTTCCGGAATCTCCCTTACCGGCAAATTCCACAGTCAGCAGCCACTCTCTGGCATTCCGGCTGCCGCACTTTTTCAAAGCAGCAAACTGCACGGGAAAATTCACCCGTACCAGTTTTTTCACCTGTAATCTCCACCACAACGGCGGATGACTCAACGGATCCGACGGATCAAATCCATGCTCAATCTCAAAAAGACTGGCAAATCCATCACCATCCGGATCTGACAGCGCATCAGACGGATTTTTCACATCCATACCGAAACGCAGCTCCACTTCATCCGGCATACCATCTTTATCGGTATCCGGCAACTTCTCCTCTCCTGCGGCAAGTTCCGCAACCACCGCACTTTTTTCTGCCGCAGGCAACAGCACCGGCATTTGGATCATGACCATCAAAACAGTCAAATATGTGACAGCTTTCCCCATCAACTGAAACCCTGCTCAACAATTATTTTTCTGACCGGAACTGCACTTTTTCACTGCACCCCGGACAATTTCACCAAACTTTGCGGTTTTATCTCCTGCTTTACGGCAGCATAGAGCAGCACCGGTGAAAACACCTGTGCTGCATCGTAAAAATTACCGTTAATAAAGCAGTTTTATGTTCCATTACCCAACCTTTACTCAATGTCGTGCTCTTCGTTTGTTGAACGCTCAACCTTTTTGATCGGCATCCGGTCTTTAGGCACTTTTCCATCTCTGGTAACAACGATCAGCTTACGCTCTGATGCGGCATCCTTTTTGCCATTGTCAGCATCATTACCGCCTTTTTTACCTTTGCCATTTTTCGTATTTTCCACCGGAGTAATGTCTTCCAGAACCACAGACACCTTATCCTCATCAACAGAGATCAATTTGTAAACACGCACCGCACGTCTGCGTTCCTGAGCAGTCATCCGGCTGCCCTCACCTTTATTGCTATCCCTGTTGAAAAGCCCCAGCCTGATCTCATCACCGATCCGCATAACTTTTTCACGCTGTTTCAAATTCAGATTACCGGAATCAACCAATATCGGACGTTTATCATTGGATGTCGCCGGTTTGTTGATAGTAACAACCAATCTGTCCGGATCTTTTCCGGCAGGAGGATTGACCTCAAGCAGAATCGCCTGTGATTCATTGATACGGTCAATACCCTCTTTACTGTCAAGATTACCGGCTTCACGTTTTTTCTCTGTGATGATTCGTTTGATATCAACCAGTCTGTAGTTTTTATTATCAATTTTGATTTCCTGACCGATCATCAGGAAACGGCTGGTGATACGTCCGGGACGGCGCGGGTCAGGATAGTTGAACTGCACCATCCAGGTACTCTTGTCATCGTTATCATTGTCAGTCAAAGCTTTGAACTCAATATCCAATGTAATTTTGGCAATGCTCTTGACCTGGAAACGCCACCACAACTCCGGATGACTCTTGGGATTATCGGGAAGAGTCTTGTTCTCGATTTCAAAAATGTTGGAAAATCCATCGCCGTCATTGTCATAGAGGATGTCGTGTTTATCGTTGGGATCCATGCCGTGAGCAGATTCCCATTCATCATCGACACCGTCATCATCTTTATCTTTTTCCTCTTCACGACGGCGTTCCTCCTCCTCGCGGCGGCGTTCTTCTTCAAGTTTTTCAAGCCGTTTACGCTCTGCTTCATGCAGTTTTTTGGCGACCTCTTCCATCCGCTTGTACTCTTCATTATAATCCTGCCGGAAATTTTTAGCTATTTCCTCGACATATTTAGACTCAAGTTCGTGCGCTTCAGCTTTCTTGTCTTCTTCAAAAAACCGGCGTTCCATGGCGATAACATCAATACTCTGGGGAATCTCCAATTGACTTCCACATTCAGGACATTTACGCTTTTCAGCATCTTTTTCGTAAAAAACCTGCAGCGGAACCAGCACTTTTCTCTGGGCAGATGTGCAATACGGGCAGTAGGTCATCTTGTAGGAGCTGACCAGATCGCTGACCGGTCCGTCAGCATTTGCAGTTCTTTTATCCCACTTGAAATTGCTGTCATTCCAGTGTTTGGCAGTATCAAATTTCGGATCATCTTTGTCTTCATTGACATGATCAGCCTGCGGCAGCACAAGGTTCAGGTCGCTGGCTTTGACCTCCTGCGTAGAACTGATGATCGCCCGAACAGTGACCATCAAACCGATAAACAGGACAAAAAGTCCCAGCAAGATGACCTTTTCGTAATGTTGTTTTATGAAATCCACTATTCAATCCTCCGGAAAAATCGTCTCTGTTACTGTTGATTCTGTTTCAAAACCACATAATCGATGTCAAGATAAACTTCACATTCATCATTGCGATCACCGATCAAAACCATGGCATAACCATAACGCTCTTCCATTTTAAGAGAAATTTCATGCACATAATTTTCATAAAACTCCTTCTTTTTTTCAGAAGAGATACTTGCTTCTTCTTTGCGGATCTCATCCAGAGTCTTCTTATTTTCAGCAAGCTTGAGCCGGCGATGCACACGGTAGTATCTGATTTTTGCCTCTTCTTCTGAAACAGAAGTCAAAGGAACTTCAACAAATTCCTCTTTACCATTCGCCTGATTATCAGTACTTTCTGCTTTGGCTGCACTTTCGCGACGGCGGCGACGGGATGGCTTTTTCGTTTCAGCAGTCTGTTCCTGTTCTTTTTTGTCGGAACCAATAGGATTGATCACACGGTCGGCACCGTCATCCCCGGCATAAAGAGCCAGCGCACGGACAACATACATGCGTTTACCGAAACCATTTTCCTCATCACCTTTCCAGGCGTTATCAAAATTTTTAAGAACATTGCGCAAAACATCCATCTTACAGGTGAATACCACCGTGTAATGATAGATCTTGTAGTTGCCGTCTTCTTCAAAAGAGCCGGGAAGATCGATCTGCGAACCACCGCTTCCACCTTCTCCGGATTCTGCACTTTTCATCCGCAGAATAACTTTATGCAGAGTCTGCACATCGCATCTGAAAAGCCGTTTGGCAATATCGCCATACACATCCCAGTGGAAAAACACAGCCGGATAATCAGTAACCGCCCAATTGTAGGCAGTTGAATTATTGTCTCCGGATTTGCCGCTGCTGCTGCCGCCGCCGATAAAATTCAACGCTCCGGGAGCAAAGAATTTGGTATTTTCACCGGCGATCGGTTTGATTTTTTCTTCCACCATCAGGTCGGTCTGCTTTTGCAATTCATCCTTTTTGTTGTTGACCCGACGGGGACCGAATCTGTCTTCCGGCATGTCAAACGCCATCAGCAGGATCGGCAGACGGTTGGCATCGGTAATTACCTCAAAGGTCAACGGTTGAGCCACTTTGACAAATTTATCCAAAGCCCGGTTCCAACTGCCCTGCGGAAAGATCTGCATGAAATCATCATTGAATCCCAAAAGGAGACTCAATGAAGATTTTTCATCTTCACTGACATTGTGATCCGCACAATATTTTTCAAAGCGGGCAAGGAAAAATTCCCGGAATTCACCGTATGTGAACTTACGGATCTTCAACGGAACAGCTTTAGTGCCCTCCGTTGCTTCAACACCGGTTCCTTCAACCTTGTACAATTCCTTCTCTTCGTCAGTCAGCTTATCTGCTTCAGCCTCTTTCAATTCTTGAAGAAACGCATCGACAGCCGGACGCAGCGGCGATTTGAAGTTATCGACCAGACCTTTATTCTTTTCCTCATACAAAGCGATGTCTTCTTCGATCCTGCGTTCATTTTCAGCACCCGGAGCAGGTTTGGAGGCATTCAACTGCTTGACCTTTTCACGGGCAGCTTCCGTACTGTCACGCAAAGCACTCCACTGTATCATCATAATGATCACGTAGACAAAAAGCCCCAGAGAGACAACTCCCGCTCCGATGAGCGTGATAAACAGCGTTTTATTTTTTTTGAATTTCTTACTCACTTGCAAAAACTCCCACTATTTTTTCAAAGGCTCTTTCAATGTCACAACCGCATCAAAATAGGTAAGGTTACAATCGCCACGTTTGTCCTGCTCAAGGATCTTGATCGGCTCAAACATTTCATTTCCCTTCACCGCCTCACGCAATTCATTGAGAACAGCACGGTTCACATCTTCATCCTGTTTGGTATTCAGCACATAACCGACCAGACGCAGCATCTTGATCTCGGTCATCTGATTGAATTTTTCCGGAGTAAGATGACTTGCCTCTTCGCTCTTATTCTGTTCGCCGGATTCTGAACTGCTCTCTTCCGCTTCCACATAAGGCTCAATGCTGACCAACCAGATACGGTCATGGGGGATAACTTCTTCCAAAGCAGTAACAAGTTCACCGAATTTATTGCGGATCGCCAGATATTTTACAGCCTGCTCATAGTTGCCCACGTGACTGTCAAGCACTGCCTTTTTTGCATTTACGCCGGCAACCAGCTTTTCTGCATTGGCAACCTCGACTTCCACTTTCTTCACACGATCTTCTTCAAATGCTTTGACACGGGCGATCGCCACCATACTGATCAGCAGGCAGCTGATCAGAGCCACTGCCGATGCGTAAAAATAAGGTTTGCGGGCATCAAGGATATACTGCTTTTTGATTTCACGCGGCAGCAGGGAAATATCCACCGGACAGCTGCCGACATTGTGCAAAGCCATACCGATCATGCTCTGCGTCATGGAGGCTTCTGCCTGCAATGTTTTACGATCGACACTGGAACTGATGGAAATAATTCCGAAAGTATTGAGGTATTCCACCGGCATACGGAGTTTTTCATTGAAAAATTCAACCGTGTACTGCATCGCAGAACCACCACCGGCAAGCAGCATTTTCACCGGAGCATTACCGGAATGCTGCGCCCGCCAGACATTGATGGAACGGCTTACTTCACCATGCAGACGGGTCATCACGTTACGGGCGATCTTGGAAATCGTGGATGCCAGTGCGGAATCCGGTTCATCATAGGCTCCACCGAGGGCAACAAAACCATAACGCCGTTTCAACTCCTCGGCTTCAGCATCACCGACACCGAATTCACGGGCGATCTGGACATTGACCGTATCTCCGCCGATAGGAATGTTGCGCACAAAGATCCGGCGGTGGTCAGCAATCATCAGGCAACTGCCTTTCGCACCGATCTCCAACAGCAAAGTACATTCTTCTTCATTGATCTGGGAAACCACTGCGGCATTGAAAAGATTGAGCGCGGAAAGTTCAACCGACAACAGTTTTTTGCCGGAACGCTCTATAGCATCAGTGTAACAGACCACATCTTCATTTTTTACCGCAACGAAAAGAGCCTCGTACTCCTCATTAGAGGTGGTAACTTCGGTAACATTGCCCTCTTCATCAGTTTCAGTGGTGGTTTCCTCCCACTCGTGATGAAGCAGCTGATAACCCCACTCAACTTCATGCATGGAATAAGGTACTGCCTGGGCAGCTTCATACTCAATGATCTTTGCCACAGTGGCAGATTTTCCGAGCATCGGGGGCAATTTGCTCAAACGCTGGAAAGAACTGCTGGCAGGAAGACCGACCCGAACCTCTTTTGCAGTAAATCCGCCTTCAATGAGCATCTCATTGTAAATCCGCTCAAAGCATTCAGCCGGCGATTCGTCTTCAAGCTGTTCGAGCCGACGGCTGAGAAAATTCGTCAGCGAAATTACGCCGTTTTGAAAACTGAATTCAGCTATTTTCAGACTGCGGCTTCCGATATCTATCGTCAGAATACTGTTTTCTTTTCCCATTTCTCAATCCAAACGTTTCAAATTTTCCACACCGACCTGATCACATCTTTCCGGCCGGCAACTCTTTTTCCACATCAAAATCGTCAAAGCCGAACAATGCCCACGGAGTTCGTGAACGGGGAAAAACTCCCCCTTTGAACACCATATTCCCGGGCACCATCTGCAACGCCCCGGCAAACGCCTTGGCATTACCGCCGTAATATTCTTTCGCCACGGTCTTTCCGGCAACCGTAAAAACGACTTCAACCATAAAATCTTTCTCCGCCGCCGCCGTGATCTGACCATTGGCAGCCCGGCTGTACCGGTCAAGCAGTTTTCCCGGCACAAACATCTGAACCAAATGCCGTTTCCCGTCACGCCGGATCGAATAAAACGCCGTCTCGCCGGTATACATCCCGTAAAAATACTTTCCGGAAGCCTGCAGCCCGGTATTCTGCAGCACCGTTACACGCACTCCAAGATCATCAACAAAACCGTTGAAGCGCAACTCATACCCCCCGCGTTTCTTCACAAGCGACGGTTCTGTCATGCTTTCTTTATTCGCCGTATAAATAATGTTGATCACCAGCCAACGGCTTTCAGAACCCACCTTTACCGGAAGAACTGATGCTCTGCGATACTCCACAGACGGAGCACTTTCCAGAGCAAGATCAATATCGATCCGGCTTATCAGTTTATTTGAAGCACAAAGGGAAAGAATCAGAAACATCGATACGATCAATGCTATCCTCATTCCCCCTGTCCCTCTTTATTCAATTGTTATTTTACAGCTGCCGGAGTTTCAACAGAAACTGCTTCAACATTTTTTCCGGCTTCTTTTTTCTCTACAACTTCTTTTTTCTCAACAGCTTCTTTTTTCTCAACAGCTGCATCCACTTCAACACTGTTGGCAACAGACGCTTTTTCTTCTTTTTCAGCAACTGCTTCAGCGGCTTTTTCCGGCTCTTTTTCTCCGGAACCGCCGACTGTCATGCTGTTGCGGAACGCTTCATCCTTACTGCCGCCCTTATGACCGATAACAGCCGCAAGTCCCAATGCAACAATGAAGAAAATCGTCGTCATGATCACCGTAGTCTTGGTAAGATGACTGCCGGCTTTACCGCCGAATACAGATTCACCGATACCGCCGAATGCAGCTCCCATGCCGCCCGATTTGGAAGGCTGAATAAGGATCAGCACGATCAACAGCAATGCAACGATGAAGATCACCGCATAAAGAGACACTTCCAAAATTGACATTTTTCCCTCAACAATCTTTCCGGCATCCCGGAAACTTCACTTCAAGCACCTTACGGTAAATTACTTGCCCAATGCTTCTTTGATCAATTCAGAAAAGTCTCCGGCTTTGAGAGCGGCACCGCCGATCAATCCGCCGTCGATGTCTTTCTGGGCGACCAGTTCACGGGCATTGGCTGCTTTCATACTGCCGCCGTACTGGATACGGACTTTTTCTGCAACTTCGCAACCGAACATATCAGCGATCTCTTTGCGGATATGGGCGTGTGCATCCTGGGCGATTTCCGGAGTGGCAGTTTTGCCGGTTCCGATGGCCCAGACCGGTTCATAGGCAACAATAGTTTTTTCCATATCGGCAGCAGAAATTCCTTCAAATCCGCCGCGGATCTGACGGGTCAGAACTTCATTGGTCTTGCCGCTTTCACGCTCATCAAGCAATTCACCGACGCAAACGATCGGGATCAGATCATATTTCAGAGCAGCTTTCAGACGGGCATTGACCGTGGCATCGGTTTCACCGAAATACTGACGGCGTTCACTGTGACCGATGATAACATACTCGACACCGGAACTTTTGAGCATATCACCGGAGATCTCACCGGTAAACGCACCGTTGTCAGCCCAGTGGATATTCTGGGCACCGACTTTGATCGCAGTTCCCTTGACCGCTTCCACCACAGCTCCGATCGTGGTAAAGGGCGGGCAGACCACCACATCAGCTTCACAGCAGCAGCCGCAACCGCCGCAGATCGCTTTGAGATCGTCGATAAGAGCTTTGCCCTCAGCGGCGTTTTTGTTCATTTTCCAGTTTCCGGCGATGATCACCTTACGAGCCATTTTGATACCTCTTTCTTTTTCAGTTATATATTTTTTTGATTTTAAAACACAATCCGCCCACGCCTAAAAAATGCGCAGACTGAAAAATATAGCATATAAAATGCCTTATGTCAAGTCATTTATTCTCTGCATTGCCAGTTTTTTTATGTTCCGGCTCAACTTTTACTGCGACACCGGTGGCTGTCATCGTTCTGCGCCACACGATCCACAAGGTAAAAGCTCCTGACGAAGATGATGATATTTCAACATCTTCCACCCGGTCGGCACCCCACTTTTCCAAATGCACATCCATCATCCGGCGCATATCTGCCCGGTTCAGAGTATCCTGAAAAATTTTATATTCATGACGGTTCGGACGGGATGCATATCCTGACCACAGCGGGATCAGATTAAAAAGATACATCCCGCGGTTGACCGCCCTGACATTATGAACGACACGGTTGCCGTTACTGCTGCGCTGTCCGGCAACAGGTTCATTCCATTCCAGTGTTGATGTGTGCGCACAACCGGCACACACCAACACCAGTAACGCCCCGAAAAACCACAGTTTCATTTTCTGGAACCGTTTCTGGCGTTATTTTTTCTTTTCAATTCATTATTGAGATTGATCTGCTCCTGCAAACGGGAGCGGAGAGATGCATTGGCATTCTGCAGAGCTTTGTAGTCCTCATCAGCCACACCCGCACCGGTATCCTCCGGAGTAATCGTTTTCACAGCACGTTCACGGAGAACGATCAAAGCACTTTCAGCCTCGGCTCTGCCATCGCCGCCTTCCGGCACGCAATTGAGGAAAAGATTGTATGCGTAGATCGCTTCAAAAGGATCATCCAGATCCTGACAGACCTTGGCAAGAGCAAGACAGGCATTGGGGTCCTGGGGATTTTCCGCAACAGCCATACGGAAATAATCTCTGGCACCTTTGGCATCACCGCTCTGAAGCAGCTGTTCACCTTTTGTAAGATTTTCATTTTCATCCGAGCATGAACAACCGGAAATCAATACCGCCAGCATCATGACTGCCACGACGCTCAAACGGCGCAACACAGAAAGCGCACAAATCGCCGCAGTTTCCATACGCAGGACAAAGGGTCCGAGATTCAAGGGTTCAGCATTACATTTTTCCATCATTTCCAACTCCTCCGGGGCAAAGCCCCCTTCCGGTCCGATCACCACCGCCTTTGACCTGGCGAACCCCCCGCCAGGCTCCGCCGGAGCTACTGAACCATAATATATTTTTATGTTTTCCTGTTTTAATTTTTCCAATGCTTCAGGTAATTTCACCTCCGGCTCAATCACCGGCAGAAACGGATTACCCGATTGTTTGCATGCCTCCCGCAGCAGCAGATCCCATCTTTCCCGGGGACCGCCTTCTGCAACAGAACGCATACAGCGAACCGGACGGATGCTCCACGCACCCAATTCAGTTGCCTGTTTCAACAGCTGATCCAGTTTCTGTCTGCGGGGCAGCGCACAGCACAAATGCAGTTTTTCTTCCGGTTCGGGAATCACTTCACGTCCGGTGATCCGCAGAGATTTTTTATCCTCGATCACCCCCTGTGCCAGCACTCCGTGACCATCAAGCAATTCCACACTTTCCCCGGGACGCGCCCTGAACACCTTGAAAAGATGTTCCGCTTCCCGGGCTTCCAGCTCCACGCAATTGCCCGGAGCCGGAATATCTGTACAAAAAACCCGATGCATCGTACAAAACTTCCTTTTTTATAATTTACATTATTTTATTATCAAATTCAAGCGATATAACCAATTAGATTTCAAAATTTAAATATCGCACCGATTTTCCTGCCCATAAGTATTCCTGCCGAGAGCAGTGTGACCGCCAGAAATGCCATCGCCCACACCCCGAATGCCGATGCTGATGCAGGACCGGAACCGAGAATCTGCGACAATTCAAGCAACGCTTTGGTGATCGGGAAAAAGATGCTTTTCTGCGCCAGAATCAGCGAATCGGAAACTTCCAGCATGGAGAAACTGAAAGCGAACAGACCACCGACCAGCAAGTTGGCACTGATCAGCGGGAAAGTAACTTTGCAAAGTGTTTTCACCGGACCGGCACCGAAATTGCGGGCGGCATTTTCCAACTCTTCCGGAGTCTGTTCCAGACCGGCACTTACCGCACGCACCACATAGGGAATACGGCGGACAGCATACGCTATAGCCAGCAGCCACAACGGGTTATCCACCGGATTGAATACTGCTCTTGCCCAGGCATACTCGCCGGTCATGCCCAGAAAACCGAATGCGATCACCAGTCCGGGGATCGCCAGCGGCAGCATGGATACCACATCCAGCAGCCATGCTCCGCGCAAACGCCAGCGGGATGATATAAGTGCTGTGACCGTACCGCAGATCAAAGCGATCACCATCGCCAGCACAGAATACCTCAAACTGTTCACAATCGACGGCAGAACCAGCGGATTGGAAAGAGCATTGTCAAAATTTTCCAATGTCATATTTTCCGGAAACACCGTACCGTACCACCCCCGTGAAAATGCCATTCCGGTCAATGCCAGATGCGGCAATACCGACATCAATGCCACAGCCAGAAAAACTGCCGTCGGCAGGTAATAGCGAACTCCGCTCAACTTTTTCGCCCGGGATCCTCTGCCGCCTTTCACCGCGACAGCTCCTGCCGGAGTACGGAATATCACCCGCATAAGCAGATAAATGAGGGCGGAAACACTCAACATTATCAGCACCAGAGAATACGGCAGCGGATTATTATCCAACTCATGCAGTCCGTTGAAAACCTGTACCGGAGTCACCCGGTTGTAACCGAACATCAACGGAGTACCCAGTTCGGTAAAACTCCACACCATGACAATACTTCCCCCGGCGAGAAATCCGCTGCGCAGCAGCGGCAGCTTGATCCGCCAGAATCTCTGCCACGGAGTTGCCCCCAGATTGGCTGCCGCCTCATTCAATGCCGGGTCGATATTCCCCAGAGCGGTGATCAGATTCAAATAAAATACCGGATAAAGATGCAGTGCTTCGATCACACATATCGACCAGAATTTACCTTCTCCGCCGAGAAAATCGATCCGGGCGAAACCGCATCCGGTCAGAAGAGTATTGATCACACCGTAATGTCCGAGTATCTGCTGAAAGCCCAACGCCCCGACAAACGGCGGCAGGATCATCGGCAGCAGCATCAATATCGAACAATACTCCTTGCCGAAAAAGTCATAACGGTCGTAAATCAGTGCCAATGCAAGAGAAATCACCGCCACGATCGCAGTCGTGGTCAATGCGATCTGAAAACTGCTCAACAATCCCTCACAATAAACCGGTGAGCGGAATACTTCCACTATCAATTCCCAGTCACAACCTTCGCCGATAACTGTAAAAAGCGGCAGCAGCAGGAACAGAGTGAGAAAAACACCCAGTGCCGCCATCAGTAAATATTGGATCATTCTGCGGAAGATCATTTATCTGCCCTCCTTCGCCAGTCTTTCAGCTTCACGGTAATTTTCACTTGCCCTGCGGCTCCATTCCCGCATCAAAGCTGCCACATCAGAAGCGGAATTTTCTTTACCGATCTGCAATGCCTTTGCCATTTTTCCGGCTTCTTCATACGAAAAGGGCAATTCATTGAATTTTTTCATCGCTTCCGGAACTTTTTCCGGTCCACCGGCGGCAATAACCGCGCGCCATGCCGAGCGCATCTCCTCATGGGGATCGAGCATCAGAGCTTTGATCACCTGCCGCAAAAGTGAATAATACGGTCCGGTCAATCTGCCGCGGTATTCAAAATCAGCTCCGGCGGCATAGGGATTGTAATCTGCCTTGAAAAGATATTTGCTGTGATCCGGAGTATAAAGTTCCCGGCGCACCGGCGCACGGCTCAAAGTATTTTTTTCCGGCCCGCCGGGAGTACCGGCTTTGTAAGCGTGAAGCTGCTGCCCCTCAATGGAAAGCAGAAATTCCACAAAGTCCTCCGCCACCTGACGATTGGGGGCTCCGCGCAGTATCTGCACCGGATCGGTTCCCACGGCAGTTCCGCCTTTGGGCATGACATAAGCAACTTTGGATTCACCGTAGCAGTGCTCGCTCCACAATTCTTCGGTAAATCCATAGGTATCGATCGCCGTTCCAGCCGCCGCATTGCCGCTGCCGACTTCACCGACAACTTTTGAGGCGGAATCTGTTATCGTGCGGGCATTGGCAAAGATCCTTTTCAACATATTCAGACCGTCACGCCAACCGGCATTCTGCCAGCACGCATTCCATTGTCCGTCGCTGAAATCTTCCGGTCGGCGCAAATTCTTTTCCGCCTCTGCCATGCACTGCTGAACTATGATCTCATAGCACTTGTTGGCAGAACCGGATTTGGTCGGATCTGCAAGCACCAGCGTATTGAAAAATCTGCCGTCAGCCAGATCTTTCCATCTCTCCGGCGGAGTTTTTACGGATAATTCATTGAGCCGGTCTTTGTTGTACAAAATCCCGAATGTGGAAAGCACCACCCCGTAATATTTACCTTCAGGATGACAAATGACATCACCGCCGAAAGCCGCAGGAATGGCATTTTCGCCGAACCATTCAGGGTGGCGTTCTTTTATTTTACCATCGACTGCGTAACCGCAATTCGCCATCCGGCTGTGTTCAAAGGTCCCTCCTCCGGCAAAAACATCGATTCCGATGCCGACATCGGAATTGAGAAATTTCTGCCGTATCCAGTGATCATTACGTTTGTTGTCTTTGAAAATATCACCGTACTCTTTTTCCCACCCGATCCCCTCTTTTTCCAGAGCGAAACGGAATTCCGCCCGGAACCGGTCTTCTATGTATCTGGTTATATCAGAAGTACCGCCGGGAGAACGGAAATCTATACGCACATCCCTGCCCCGTTTTGCTTTGTACCACTTCCGGAACGCCTGTTCATATTCATCCCGCACAGTTTTGTTGTGGGCGCAAACCACCACAACGATATCCACATCGTCGGCGAAGATCGTTTTTACCTCCTCTTTCCGGAAATAAAAAGGTAATGCCAGCAATATCCCCAGCAGAAAAATGCAAATCAATAATCTTATCCACATAATTTACTGCCTCACTTCAACGCCAGCAGACAATCTTTATCAAATGTCAGCAGAACTTTTTCGCCGATTTTACGCGGCAACGGAGCAAGCTCTTTCAAAATCAATTCACTTTCCCCGGCTTTGCAGATCCATTCCCCGGAATCTCCCAGAAATGTAAAAGCAGAGATCTGCGCTTCAAAAACACCGGCACTCCTTTCCGCCGCAAAGCGGATCCTTTCCGGACGGATGGCCCCGCAGCTTGCCCCTTCACATGATCCGGCAAGTTCAAAAGAACCGAATGAAGTATTCAGTTTGCCATCCGCAATATTTCCGTCAATAAAGTTGATGTCGCCGAGAAAACTGCCGCAGAAACGATTTGCCGGTCTTTCGTAAAGTTCCCGGGGAGTTCCGCACTGGCTGATCACACCGTCTTTCAGCACCGCCATCCGGTCTGCCATACTCAAAGCTTCCTGACGGTCATGGGTGACGTAGATCGCCGTCTGCTCTCTTTCCCGGCAGATACGGACGATCTCACTGCGCATATTATCCCGCAAACGGGCATCGAGGTTGGATAAAGGCTCATCCAGCAGCAGCACCGCCGGACGCACCGCCAGAGCCCTCGCCAGAGCGACCCGCTGCTGCTGTCCGCCGGAAAGTGACGGAATACGGCGTTCCGCACAGTCAGCCAGTTGTACCGCTTCCAGAGCTGAATTGACCTCTTTTTCAAGCTTTTTACCGGAAATCCCCAGAATCCGCAGACCGAAAGCAATATTTTCAAAAACAGTCAGATGCGGCCATAACGCATAACTCTGGAACATCATCGCCGCCTGCCGTTTTTCCGGCGGAAGCGAAGATATTTCCACACCGTCAAAACAGATCCTTCCGGAATCCTGCTTTTCCAAACCGGCAAGGATTCGCAGCAAAGTTGATTTACCGCATCCGGAAGGTCCGAGCAGAAAGAAAAGTTCCCCCTGTTTGACTTCCAGAGATAAATTGTCCAGCACCGGCAGTCCGGGCACAAAACTTTTACAGATATTTTCCAGTGATACAGAAGCCATCTTAAAATCCTCCCGGATGAATACATCCGTCAATATATTTGAGTTTCTCTGGTGAACGCAATGTTGCGAGTATTTTTATTTCCAATTGCCGCACCCGCTCTCTGGTCAGATGGAGCTGGCGGCTTATCTCATCCAGCGGCTGAACCGGATTGCCGAAAAGTCCGAAACGCATGATAATTATCTGCTGTTCCCTTTCCGGCAGAGTGCCGAGCATCTCTTTGAAACGGTCATGCAATATCCGGCGGGCAAGTTCATGCGCCGGTTCATAAGCTGATTCATCTGCAACGAGTTCTTCAAGTATACTGCCATCTTCATCGTTGCCGATCTGTGTTTGCAGACTGATGGTCTGCATCGCCATTTTGCGTACGGCACTGATCCGGGCTTCCGGCAGTTCCATAAGTTTGGCAAGTTCACTGTTTTCCGGCTCTCTGCCGTAAAGCTGTAAGAAATTCTGTTCCTGTCTGCGTATATCCTGGATCAATTTTATCATGTGCATCGGCAGACGGATAACTCTTGACTGTTCCGCAATGATACGGAAAATATTGTGCCTGATCCACCAGCTGGCATAGGTACTGAAACGGTAACCGAGCTTGAAGTCAAATCTTTCCAGAGCCCGCAGCAATCCGAGATTGCCCTCCTGAATAAGATCACTGAATGCCACTCCCCGGTTGCGGAATTTCTGGGCGATGCTGACTACCAGACGCAAGTTTGACTCGACCATCCGGTTGCGTAATTCCGAATATTGCTGTGCCGCCCGGCAGAGATTATCCAGTTCGCTGCTCAATTCAGCCGGGGGAATCAACAATCTGGCACAGACGAACTGCAATTTTTCCGGATCAAAATCTGCTCCGGAAAAATCTTCCGGGACACCTTTGCTCCACTCAAAATCCGGCAGCAGCATGCGGATATAACCGCAAATGATATTCAAATACTCCTCTGCGACCCCGGATTGGATCCCGTATTCTGATAATATTTCTTCCAGTTCACCACGGCATTGCGTACAATTTTCACCTTTGGCAAAAGATGTTTCCAGCGCATTCAATGCCGCAGTTATCTTCTGCTGCCACGGAATAAAAAATGCCGGATGCGGTACTTTTTTTCCCTCAAAGCCGGAGGGAAGAAATAATTCGGTAAGCTCCGATTCTCCGGCGTTGCCGCGTTCAATCATACGCAGCATCTCTCTGGCAGTGAACCCGAAACGGACAACGGCACGGCGCAGTGCAAGTGCTGAATTTTCAAAATCCCGGCACAATAACTGCAATGTTTCGGCATCCGGCACTTCAATTGCGCCCAACTGCCGCAAGTAGCTGTTCAGCGCACCGGAATCTCCATCACCGTTTACCGGGATCACCTTTTTTGCCATTTCATTTCTCCATGAAACACTGCTGCAGTTTCAAAAGATCTCCGGGAGAAGTCAACTTCATATTCCACTGCATGGAATCGACCAATTCCACCGGATAACCAGCCAAACGCATGATCTCCGCATCATCAGTAGGCACAACGCCATCAAGCCAAGAACACGCCCTGCGGTATTTTTCCAGATCAAACACCTGTGGTGTTTCAGCATGATAAACCATATCACGGGATACCGGAGCTTTGATAAACCCTGATTCATCAGCCAATTTCAAACTGTCTGCAACTTTGCTGGCGGCAATCGCACCACCGCACACTCTGGCACGGGCAACCAACCTTTCCAGCAGTTCAGCCCCCGCCAGCGGACGGGCGGCATCGTGGATCGCCACTATCCCGCAATCCAGCGGCAAAGCAGCCAGAGCATTCCCGACCGAAGCGACCCGGTCGGCACCTCCGGCGACCCACCGGATACTGTTTCCCGGCAGAAATTCACCGGCAATACGGCGGTACTCTTCCAAAGCCTCCTGCCGCACGGCAACAACCAGATTCCCGGGAGCCGTCAACGGCAGAAAGTTACACACACTGTGGAGAAACACCGGCATTTTACCGAGTTTCTCCAGCAGTTTATCTTTTTCCCCATACCGCCGGGAACTGCCCCCGGCGGCAATAATCACACCAAGATCTGCGATCATCTTATTTCGCAGCAGGACGGGCGATCACGCTCAACGGATCAAATCCGTCGGGACAGAAGCCATTGGGATTATGACGGATCCAGCCTTCAGCATATTCGCAGAATCCGCAAAGTTCACCCATCGCTTTTGCACGGGATGCCATATCTTCCAGATAAGCATCCATACCCTGACTCTCATCCAGCCACTGTTTCTGGGTCTGGTGACAATTGAGCATCTGACGTTTCAGCGGGATCGTGGAAGTGACATCGACAAAAATATCGGGAGTCACAGGACGGTTCAGCTGATCTTTAAGCGACAGCGGCAGTGAGTGATAGACAGCCACATCGGTCATCACCGGAGCAATATCTTCAGCACCGCGGAAGTTGCCCATACCGCGGCAGAAAGCGGCGGAAACCGCCAGACGGCCGGCATTGATATGGTCTTCCATGTAGTCAAAAGGTCCGTGGGTCAACACGATTTCAGGATCAACTTCACGCACAACACGCACAACTTTGGTAAGCTGCTCGGTATTGTAGAAAACTTCCAGGTCGTGAGTGATGGATTCGTGGAAAATGGCTCCTGCCATCTTTGCCGCCGCCATCGCCTCTTCACGCCGCCGGGCAGCCAGCTCGCTGTGATTGAGCATATTGCCGCCGAGAGCCCCGTCGGCAATATTCATATAATGGATCTCATAACCCAGCTCTTTGAGCCGGATCAAAGTTCCCGCCATCATAAATTCGATATCGTCAGGATGACTGGCGATCGCAATTGCTCTTTTAGCCATGATCAATGCATCTCCACATCGCAGACGCCGAATCCCGGACGGTAGAAGTTGAATACCACATCATCGTGGTCGCTGAGCAGTGACATCGGCACGCTGCTGTCAGCGATCTTCCGGGAGATCATAAAGGTGGTCAGACGCATACCGAAAGGATTGTCATGGTGACCGGGGTGCCAGATGGAAACACGTTCACTCTTCCAGGTCTGCACAGGGCCGACGGTGAAAGCACGGTTCGGAACATTCTGCACAGTACCGCCGCCGGAAGTACGGGCATTCTGGATCAGAGTGATCGGATGCAGATCGACCAGACGGGTTCCTTTTTTGCGGTACTCTTCGGGAGTCGGCGGATTGTCTTTGTAAGCACCTTCACGACGGACAGGATCGTTGAACGCCCAGTGTTTGGTTTCGCCCTGACCGCCCTGCATGATCAGACATTTGGCTTCATCATAGGATTTTTCATAAGCAGCCATGTCACCATTGGGGAAGTGCATATTTTCCATGGGCATACGCAATTCAGGACGGATACGGGAGAAGCAGAAATCCCAGTCAGCTTTGGCAAAACCGAGGGGGAAGTCCATTCCGGCAGGCACATCGCCATCCAGAGCCCATTCATCCATGCCCCAGAAGTGGGCATTCTTGAGGCTCAAACCGGTTTCGTTGACGATCTGGGCGACCAGCGGGAGCTGTTCCGTGGGGCCGATGGGACCGCAGATACCGCAGGGATTGTCAGCGGTGGCTTTTTTCCAGCAGTTGATGTATTCCAGAGCTTCAGCGCAGTAGAATTCCTGGAAGGTATCAAAGAGATTGATTTTGAAACCGGGACGCTCAAAACTTTTCAGATTGTCGATAGTAATGCGCGCTGCGGCATCAAGGATCTCCCGGTCAAGGGTGGTGTAATCCCACCAATCGGCGGAAATTTTTGAATAAGCTCTCATTTTTTTCTCCTTTTTTGAGTTGCTTTTCCATAGCTTCAAGTTATACTTGATTTTCTGCAATCACTGAACTATATCACCGAAGTTTGTTTTTTGCAAGTTTTTCAATCAAAATCTTCAACATTTTCCGCACAAAAAATCATAATTTCCCCGCCGGAACGCACCGGATATTCCCCGGAGTGGCGGATACCGGGCAGCCAGATCACCTTTTTATGCCTTTCACGCACCACCGGAGAAACCGGAAAAGCCGGTACTTTGCGCTTGATCCGCAAATCTTTTATTTTCACCGTATCCTGCCTGCCGAAAGGCAGCATCCTCTCCCCCGGCTCCGGCGCACCGATCTCCAGAATTTCCGGCAGTTCAGCGGAGTCGAAACAGGCGGTGAACAAAGAACAGTATTGCGGCATATTTTCAGCTTTTTTCACCGAAAAACGCCATTTTCCCCAACGGATCTCCGGCATCCTGCCATACTCCCATGACACAGTTGCCGGAACTTCCGATACCGCAAAAATCCTGCCGCCGGAAAAACGGATTTTCCGCTCTTCATCCAGCACGCAAATACCATTGCGTTTCTCTCTGATCATATTTTCAAAACGTTCAACCGCCGCCATCGACAGCGGCAGATCGCTGCCGGAAAGTTCACGACAGAGCATCCGCAGCATCCGCACCGTCATCGCACGATCCAGATCATGCCAG
The DNA here is from genome assembly GCA_045534015.1 of Victivallaceae bacterium. Lineage (GTDB taxonomy): Bacteria > Verrucomicrobiota > Lentisphaeria > Victivallales > Victivallaceae > UBA1784. Next base: position 32,918 of record JAZSIZ010000082.1, read on the forward strand.
AAATCCACACTGAAACGATTGGCGGCACAGTTGTAAAATTCAGCAGCCGTCTTATCCAGAAAAGCGGCATCACAGGAAAGATTTTCCACAGTCAGTGCGACAGCCTTTCTGCCGCCGGGATAAAGTTTGTACAATTCGGGCAGCAGCTTGTTCCGCAACGCGTTGCGGCAGAAATCACAACTTGAATTACTGGAATCTTCCGCCCATGACGATATGCCTCTTTCACGCAAAAATCTTTCTATCTGATCACGGGAACGATCCAGCAATGGACGGAAAATTTTCACCCCGTCAACCGTAGAGAACATCTGCATGCCGCTCAAGCCTGAAGCGTTGCTGCCCCTGCCCAGCCGGATGAAAAGATTTTCGATCCGGTCATCCTGATGATGTCCTAAAAGAACCACTGTTTTTTCATCACCGGCACACAACTCTTTCCAACAGGATAATCTTGCCGCTCTCGCCCGGGATTCCAGATTTCCGCCCGGAGGAATATCCAGATCGATTTTCAGGAACTCCACTCCGATATCAGCGGCGAATTTTTCAGCCGCCGCAGCCTCATTATCAGATTCGATCCCCCGCAAATGGTGGTTGAAATGAACAGCTTTCAGCCGGATACCATACTCTTTTGATGCCTGCGCCGCCAGCAGTAAAAGTGCCGTACTGTCCGCACCGCCGGAAAAGCCGGCAAACATCTGAAATCCGCGAAAGCGTGAAAAAATTGAATAATCCATTTGCATTTATCCCTCTTATGCTTTATTTTATAATATAGCGTTGCCGCTCCATTATGCAATAGTTGCGGCACAGAAGTTGAAATCTTTTTTTGGAGTTTATCATCATGGCATATATCGTCGCCGCCACCGGCAATCAGCATAAGCTTGCCGAATACGCCCAGCTGCTCGCTGATCAGAACATTGAATTGAAGTCTCTCAACGACTATCCCAATTATCCGGAACCGGAAGAAAACGGCTCTTCTTTCAAAGAAAATGCCGAAATCAAAGCCGTCGCCGCCTGTAAATACTGCGATGTACCGGCTTTTGCCGATGATTCCGGGCTGGAGGTTGAAGCTCTTGACGGCAGACCGGGTATCCATTCTTCCCGCTATGCCGCCACCGATGCCGAAAGGATCGCCAAACTGCTCAAAGAGATGGAGGGCAAAGAAAACCGCCGCGCCCGTTTTGTCTGCGTCATCGCCATCGCCGCCAACGGCGAAGTGATCGAAACCTTTGAGGGTGAAGTAAAAGGAACTATTCTCGATGCTCCGCGCGGAGAAAACGGTTTCGGCTATGATCCTATATTCCAGCCTGATGGATTCGACAAAAGCTTTGCCGAGTTGACCCAGGAGGAAAAAAATGCCATCAGCCACCGTGCCGATGCCTACCGCAAAGCTCTGGAATTTGTAGAGGATGAAATGTCGATCCTCGATGATGAGTTCTGACCATGGATCTTTCCCGGCGCATAATACGCACTTCGATCGATTGGAGCGGTGATAAACTGGCTCTGGCAGATTTCCTTGCCGGCAGATTCACCTACCGTTCAAAAGCAGAGTGGTGCGAGCGGATAAATTCCGGTGAAATAACCCTCAACGGCACTGTTGTTTCACCGGAAACTGTCCTTGCGCTTCACGATCAGATAGAGTACCGCCCCGGAGACATTGTTGAACCGCCGGCAGATCTTGATTACCGGATCGTTTTTGAAGATGAGAAAATTCTGGTCATCGACAAACCCGGAAATCTGTGCATGCATCCGGCTGGTCCATTTTTCAAACACACATTGTGGCATCTGCTCTGCTCAAAATACGGCAGCATCCACTTTGTCAACCGGCTTGACCGTGAAACCAGCGGTCTGCTGCTGGCAACAAAAGATCCCCGAACCGCAAAAGCAATGGCTGAAAGTATCACCGCCAAAAGCTATTTCGTGATCGTTCATGGAGATTTCCCGTCGGAATTGAATGCTGACGGATTTCTGCTCGATGCAAAATCTGTGATCCGGAAAAAACGCAAATTTGTGGAAAACATGCCGGAAACTCCGCCCTTTGAAAGTGCAAAGACAGTTTTCCGTAAAATAGTTTTTTCCAACGGTTTATCCTTGCTGGAAGCTGAACTTTTCACCGGCAGGATGCACCAGATAAGAGCGACGGTCAATTCTCTGGGGTTCCCGGTAGCCGGTGATAAACTTTACGGTGTGGATGAAAAATTTTATCTGAAGCAGCGCAGTGATGAATTGAATGAAAGCGACCGGGAAAAGCTGTTGATCTCCCGGCAGGCTCTCCATTCGTGCAAATTAAGTTTCATCCATCCGGAAACGAAAACGGAATTGACTTTCAATTCCGCTCTTCCTGATGAATTACAGAAACTTGTTAACTGAAAGGCTTGTTATGAACATGGAAGAAAAAGACACCAAACTTCCGGAATATCTGCAGCAGCAATTGGATGAAGTAGAAGAAAATGCCGCTGCTGAAGAACGGAAAAATACCCGGTTCGACCGTTCAAAAGGCGCACTTATCGGTCTTTTTTGTGCCGGATTCGGACTTACTCTGGGAATTGCCATGCGTGCCGGATTACGCAACGCCCTGATTTTTGCAGTTTTCACCGGTCTGGTCGGTTTTGTTACCGGCGGTTGTCAACGCCCGAAAAAGAATTGATATCATGAAACACCTTCTGCTGTTTTTGCTCCTGACCTTTTCTGTTACTCTTTCCGGAGCGGAAATAACCCGGCAATATCTCAACAATATGCTGGGCATCCAACTTTTTGCCGATAAAGATACATGGTCAAAAAATGCGCTCCAGAAACGGTTGAACATCCGTTTTAACGGCAATGACAAGCGTTTCTCGACCCCTTTTGTCAGGAATATCGCCGGAGCAAAACCGGTGGAAATCGAAGTCCATACCGCAGAAAATAACGATTCTATAACCATCATCACTGTTACTTTTGCCAACAAGGGCGATACCAAATCAAAACATAAAACCGCCATCCGCAACGCCGGACGTACAGTTTCCGGAAGACTCAACAAATGTGCCCAGAGACGCAAGGGGGGATTTTCCGATGGTGCATTCAAAATAAAAGGCGATATGTGGCAGACAAAATATGCCCGGTTCATTCTGGAAGTGGACAAGGGGGATTTCGTTCTGCTGCATATACTGCCGCCGGCAGGAATGAAAAAAGCCGCAGATCCGCGGAATAAAGATTTTTCAGAGAATGTAAAAAATAATAACTTCGGTGATACATTCATCCCCAATGTCCCGATGGTCAATCAGGGTTCAAAAGGTTACTGTGTACCGGCTACCATGACCAGAATATTTTTATACTACGGCATACATGCAGATATGCATCATCTGGCAAAAATGGCAGATACCGACCGGGATGATGGCACATCGACCGGTAAAATGCTCGATGAAATAAAAACTCTGCGCAAAAAAGCCAATTTGAAAATGAAAATTTTCAGTGACGTTTCCGTAAAAAGTGTGGCAAAGCATATCGACAAAGGTCATCCTGTGATGTGGATGATGTACTCTACTTCCAAGCTGCAGCAGGTCTACTCCTTCAGCCGTATGAACCGGCAGAAAGCAGCTTCCCCAGATGAGTGGAAGCGGGCATTGAAAAAAGTTTCCGTGTCCAGCAGTACCGAGGGGCCCCATGCTCTTTTGATCATCGGTTACAACAAACATACCGATGAGATCGCGGTTTCCAACTCCTGGGGCAATGCCCACATCGCCCCGCTGTGGATCCCGGTCAAGGTCGCCAGAAAAGTTTCACAGGAATATCTGGTGGTGTTTGAACCATGATCGACCTGAAATTTCATGCCGGTACGATCACGGTTTCCGGAACAGAACAAGTTCCGGATGCCATTGCCGGTATGGTCGTACATGATGAAAGAAGCGGAGTATTCCGGGCAGAAGCATACCGTTACGCCGATATAGTCATGGCTCTGCTCCGCAACGGGATCCCGTTTTCCGACAATGCCCGCAACTATGAAAAATCTTCCGCATTTCCCATACGGGAAAAAATCATCCCCCGCCCGCACCAGCAGCAGGCTCTGGACGCCTGGATAAAAGCGGACTGCCGGGGAGTTGTTTCCCTGCCCACCGGAGCAGGGAAAACCATTCTGGCAATGATGGCGATCGGATATTTGCACCGTCCGGCATTGATACTGGTTCCCACTATCGATCTGCTTACCCAGTGGTGTACTGCGATCGAAAGATTTTTCAATATCCGCTGCGGGATGCTCGGCGGCGGCAGCCGGGAAATTCTGCCCATCACCGTAAGCACCTATGATTCAGCGATTCTGAATATGGAATTCATCGGCAACCGTTTCGCATTGCTCATTGCCGATGAGTGTCACCATCTGCCTTCTCCGGGCAACCGGCTCACTGCCGCCATGGCGATCGCACCATTCCGCATGGGGTTATCCGCCACACTTGACCGGGATGAAGAACACTCCGGTATTCTGACAGAATTGATGGGCGATGTGTGCTGCAGCATCGGCATAACCGAATTGGCGGGAAATATTTTAAGTGCCTACAAAGTAGAGCAGATACGGATTCAGTTATCCGGTGAAGAAGCAGTTGCCTACCGGAACAATCGAACCATTTACACCAATTTTCTCCGGCGTGCCGCCATCGACTTTTCCCGGAAAAATGCGTGGAGCGAATTTCTCATTGCCTGCTCCCGCATGCCGGGCGGTAAAGATGCCCTGCGATCTTTCATGCTCCAGCGGCATATCGCCCGCGCCGGTAAAGCAAAACTGGATATGATCGAAAAGATCATACAGCGTCACCCGCATGAACGCATCATTATTTTTACTGCCGACAACGATGCAGCGTACACTATCGGCAGACGTTTTACGCTCCCGGTATTGACTCACCACACCAAAGCAGCTGAACGCAAGGAGTTTCTCGATTTTTTCCGTCAGGGCAGATATCCGGTACTGGTCACCAGCAAGGTTCTCAATGAGGGGGTGGATGTACCGCAGGCATCGGTGGGGATCATCGTTTCAGGCAGCGGCAGTGTACGGGAACATGTTCAACGGCTGGGCAGAATATTGCGGAACGCCCCGGATAAGGAACAGGCGGTACTTTATGAATTGGTCAGTGCCAACACTTCGGAAGAGGCGATCAGTGAACGGCGGCGGGAACATTCAGCTTACCGGAGGAAATAGATCATGTTGAAAAGTGAACATCTGCTTTACCGCATAACTTTCCCCAATATCCGTCCCCGCTTTCTCGATCCGTCAGCACCATTTCTGCTTGATCTGGCAGCAGAGTTGATCTCTCTGTATTCCGGAGCGATGGCAAGTTCCATGTTCCGTCATGAACTGGAAGAGATCACCGGTTCAGTCATCCGGGGCAGTTTTGACCTGAAAATCGCCTCGGGACTGAATAAACTGCTTCTCGACCGCTGTGAATTTTCTTCTGCTGAAGAGCTGGATTATCCGGCAGTACGCCGGGAAAGTTTCCTGCGTGCCGCCGAATTGATCGATTCCGGATGTTTTTCCATGGAACAATTGCAGCAGTGCGCCGGAACACCCGATCTTTACGGAGATCTGCCGGATTTTGAAAAACTTACCGCTTTCAAAGATATTTCTGCGGTAATGCTGCTGCACCGCTACAACATGGCACAATCTCAAGGACTGCTTTTTCATGCAGATTCACTCCATCTGGAAATCCCGGCAACGGAACCAACTGAACTGCGGAAATTTATGAAAGCGATCAAATTTTTCCGCCTGCTCGCCCATATCCAAAAGACGGAAAACGGAAAATTTCTCATCGATATTTCCGGACCATGCTCCATTTTCGGTACCACGACGAAATATGCCCTGCAATTTGCCAATCTGCTGCCAGCCATTGTCAATCTGCCCGCCTGGAAACTGGAAGCGGTCATCCATATAAAGAACAGAAAACTGCTGTTGAAACTTTCACCGAAAAATGAATTGGTTTCACATTACCGCAATCTGGCAGGATACATCCCGGAAGAGATAAAAATCTTTCACCATTCATTCAATGATAAACAGCAATTGTGGCAGATCATCGGCGACACTCCATTCCTTGACGGCGGCGAACAGGAGCTTATCTTTCCCGATCTTTCATTCAGAAATACAGAAAGTGATCAGGTATTTCATGTGGAACTCTTTCACCGCTGGCACGCCGCCGGATTGCAGCAGAGAATAAAACTGCTGGCAGAAAAACCGGAACTGCCGCTGCTGCTGGGTATAGACCGGGCTCTGGTCAAAAGTGAAGAGGATTTTGAAAACCTCTTTGCAAATTGCCCGCATGTCCGGGAAAAATGCTGGCTTTTCCGGGACTTTCCCGGGGTGAGCAGCACGGTCAATGTATTGAAAAAAGCTTCACAGCGAAGCAAATGAATAAAGTGCTATCGCACCGAGCATCACCAATGCAGCGATACCGCGCCGTATCCACAGCGATGCCGGGATCTTTGAATCAAGTGCCGCCAATCCGAAATACGGCAGTGCCGCCCCGGCAAGCACCGAAAATATCCCCCGGGTGGCAAGGATGACATTGCCGAAAACCGGACGCAGAAACGAAAAACAGCACAAAAGCAGCACCTGGGAAATCAACCACAGCAGCGCATAGGGAAATGCCTTACCCAGTTGTCCTTTATCCGGCTTGAAAAAGAAAAGTGCCGGCACACACATCAGACCGAGTACGGTATACATCAGCGGAACCACCGCCAGAGAACTGCGCAAAGTGGAAAATCCGGTGTATTCACGCATTTTCACCACCAGATCAGTTTCAAACATATCCACACTCGAATAAGCCACCAGTGTAAGCAAAAGCAACAGCCACCCACTGACGGAACTTTTCTGAGTGCCGGACCAGTTGAACATCAATGCCGCCAGAGCGGCAAGCCCCACTGCAGTACACTGCAGGAGATTGAGCGTGCCGCCGAAAATGATGAAGATCACCGACAGCACAATGATTTTCAAACCGAGAAGCGAAGAAAGGCGACTGGCTTCAAAAAAACGCAATGCTCCGAAAAATGCCCCCTGCCCGATGAGAAACAGCATTCCGGCAAGAACAACTTCCCCCAGATACAGCCACAGATCGGGGATCGCTCCGAAAGGACAGAGGCAGATCATAAATGGCAGACTTATGAGCATCATCACAAAAGATGCCATGACCAGCAGACGAACCGGACTTTTATAGTGCAGTAAAAAACGGGCACTGAAAAGATACCCTGCCGTGTTTATCAAAGCGGTTGCAAAACCTGCCGCAATTCCCCAGAACATTCTCTATTTCCCCCATTGATCAAAATTATTCTGCGCTTCAAGTTCATCTTCCAATTCATCATCCAGAAGGTCAAAAAAATCATATCCGGTGATCTTTTCCACCTCATCTACCGATACGGCAAAATCCTCTGCCGAATGGAATTTCACATTCTCATTAGGCACAATGAAACCGATCATCTTATAAGGCGGTGTCAAATCCAGCACCACTTTATAAAAGTGTCCCGGCACTGCGATCCGGAAATTTGCCGGTATTTTCCCTTTAAAAGGAGTAAAAACTGCTCCGGTAACGACATACAATCTGCCTTCACGCTTTGCCCATACCCTCAAAATCTGTTCCACAGCCAGCCAGCTGCGGCGGTTGCATCCGGGAAGCTGCGGCGACATGTTGCTCATGAAAAAACTTTCACTCATCACCTTGCCGGAGTATGCCATATCCGCCGCCGGAGCCAGATGTCCGCGGTCAAAACCGCTTCTGATATACTCCCGGGGATCGACCGGATCGATCCTGACCGATGGATCTATCCTGAAATCATCTGTCCGTTTGACCTGCGAAACCTCCAGATTCACTTTTTCCAGAATATAACTGACCCACAACGCCTGCCGTTTTTCATAATTGTACCCAAGCGTATACCCGTCTCTGGCGATCAGTACATCACAGGCAGACGGTTCGCCCAAACCGGCATTGCCGGAAACAGCGATATATCCGGAGTTACCGCCGCATCCGCAAAGAAAGAAAAGAAAAAACGCAACGATGCACAATGCCATCCAGCGGAATAAAATCAAATGCATAATATCCACCTCTGATCAAAAGTCAAAAATGCAATATAGCCCCAAAATATATTTATGCAAGCGTTTTTGACCAAAAAACACGGAAAACATGATTAATTCCGGTTGATTTTTGAATAACATGGTAATATATTTATTTCGCAAACGTTTTTTCCCGTCACCGTTTTGAGTTTTGTAAAGAAATCGTCACATTATGTTTTTCCACAGGAGGCTTCTATGATCACCTACAATGGTGTTTTTGCCGCGGAAATCAATAAAAGCATGGAAGTGCTTTTGCAATATTATCCGGAATTATCTGCTCTGGAAATGGAACTGCACGACAACAGCAATGGTCTGCTTGAAGTAAAAAAAACAAACAGTGTATGGCAGATAAGTGCCGGGAATCATTCTGCCTTCCTCCGGGGCATCGGACACGCTTTATCCGGTTGTGAAGTGCAGGAAAAAAGCTCCTTTGAAAAACTCGGCATCATGCTCGACTGCTCCCGCAACAAAGTGCATAAGATCAGTTTCATCAAGGATTACTTCTGCAAAATTTCCCTGATGGGGTACAATTTTGCCATGCTTTACACAGAAGACACCTACACATTGGAAGATGAACCGCTTTTCGGTTATATGCGCGGAGCTTATACTCTGGAAGAGATAAAAGAACTGGATGACCTTGCCTTTGCCCTCGGTATCGAAATGACCGCCTGCATCCAGACTCTCGGACACCTCGGACAAATTCTGCAATATTCCGCATACACCCCCTGCCGGGATACGGCGCAGGTAATGCGGACAGATGCTCCGGAAACCTTTGCCCTCATCGAAAAAATGCTCTGCTTCTGGGAAAAAGCTCTGCGTTCACGCCGGATACATATCGGTATGGATGAAACCCGGGATCTGGGCAGAGGCAGATACCTGGATATAAACCGCAAATATGTTGACGGTTACACTCTTTTCAGCGGACACCTCAACAAAATGAATGAACTTTGCAGGAAATACGGTCTGCAGCCGATCATCTGGTCGGATATGTTCTTCCGGCTGGGCAATGCGGCATGGATATATTACGATCCGGAAACGGTCGTTCCGCCGGAGGTCAAAGCTGCCATTCCGGAAAATGTCCGGCTCTGCTACTGGGACTACTACCACGATGATGCGTCTTTTTACGAAAACTACATGCTCAAACACCGGGAACTTGGTTCAGAACCGCTGTTCGGTTCCGGAGTGTGGACATGGAGCAGGATATGGTACGATCACCCGTTGACAGTCAACACTGCACTGCCGGGAATTGCCGCCGGCATCAAAACCGGATTGAAAGAACTGTTTTTCACCATGTGGGGCGACAATGGAGCGTACTGCCTCTTTGAATCGGCTCTTGCCGGATTGGAAATGTGTGCCGGAGCTGCTTACGGTTCAGCGGCGGATGATGTAAAATTATATTCAGCCCGCAGTAAAGCCGTCGGCAGATTTGATTACAGTCTTTATACAAAAGCTGCCGATATATACAGCGGTCAATGCGATACGATCATGCCGGAATATATCTACTGGGATGACCCGCTTATGGGATTGTACACCACTGCCTGTTACAACCGCCAGCCGGAAAATTTCAATGCTGTTATTGAGAAGATCAGCAAAAATATCCGCTTGATCGAAAATTCCGGAACTGCCGATGATGCACTGCTCACACTGCATGATATGTTCTGCTGTATCAAGGGCAAAGTTGAACTTTACAATGCGTTGAACAAAGCTTATTCAACCGGAGATAAAGCCGCTTTGCAGAATATTTCCGGCAGCATGACCGGAGAACTTATCGCCGCCTGCAGCAGATATGACCGCCGTTACCGGGACAACTGGTTGAAAAATGCCAAACCTTTCGGTCTGGAAGTCATACAGCGGCGTTCAGCGGGCATGATAAACCGTCTTCATGAACTTCAATTGCGGATCAATGAGTATCTTGACGGAAAAATCAGCTCCATCGATGAACTTGATGCCAGACTGACCGGCAAAGTCACCGAAGGTCTTGAGTATACTGCAAGTTTCATAAGGTAAGATTCACTTTACCGCACTGTTCTTCGATTCTCCGCGGCGGTCGTACTGTTTGCGGTACGCCGCCGGAGAAATACCGGTATGTTTGCGGAAGAATGCAGAAAAGGCATAAATGCTTTTATATCCGCAGATTTCCGCAATATCCCCGATCCGCATATCGCTGTTGAGCAGATGCAGTTTTGCCATACCGATGCGTTGTTCGGCAATATATGCCGAAATACTGCACCCGATCTCCCGGCGGAAAAGCATCCGCAGATTGCTGGCGGAAACATTGAGTTTGCGGGCAAGCTGATTTACCGGATAATGGTGTTCCTGATTGGGATTGATATACTCCAACGCTCTTGCCACATGCAACGGAAGCCGTCGGGATTTTTCAGAAACCACAGATTTGAAATTGAGCAAAAGCCGCAACAATGCTCCGGAAGCACGGCACATGTCATTGGCAGTGTAAGATTGCTGAAGTTCTTCAAGAATTTCCCAGGCAGATTCATTCATCTTGAATTTTGTACCTGACGGCAGATACTCCTGTTCTCCGGGCAGATCAAAGGTGACAAAAAGCCTGCCCAGACTTTTTGATCCCGGATGCAGCAGACGCTGTTGATGCGAGCGGATGAAAAGCATCTCGTCAATATCGACATCATACTGTTTCTGATCGATGAAATAGATCATCTTACCCTGTGGAAAAACCAGTGAATAACGGGTATGGGTATAGGTGGTGAAATCACTGCGGTCGTGAAAGAAGCAAAGAATGTTATCCGGCATGGCAAAATTTTCCGGCAAACGGCTGCCGGAAAAAAAGTTTTCCGGTTCGGTAAGCTGCCCCGCCATCCGCTTTATCCGGTCAAAACTGTCCATTGCTCATACTCCACTTCAGCCACTATGGCACATAATAATACAACACACCATCTGCACGGAGAAATAAAATACTGCACATGTTTTATAAATTCAACCATTTTAATCACTTTGATTAAATTTATAGGCATTTTGCTTATAGCACAATCTTTTTTTCAAGCTATATTATAAACATTGAGTAACTCCCCATCCAGAAGGGAAAGTGGGGAAAAACAAGAAAAAGAAAGGTAAATGTTATGCAGAAGAAGAATCATTCCCTTTCAGGAAGGAAAGGGAAGCTGTACAGCTTCACCCTTATTGAACTGCTGGTAAGCAGTGCTATCTCATCATGGCATTTTTTTGCACAAAAAAGTGCAGTTGAAACTCAACAAAAAGTTCCGCTTTTTTTGAAAGAGAAAGGGGGCGCGGGGGAAAGGGAAAACTTTTTTTCCCGTGAAAAAAAGTTTTCCTTGTCCCCCGCACACGCATTTACCTTGATTGAATTGCTGGTCGTCATCGCGATTATCGCTATTCTGGCGGCAATTCTGCTGCCTGCCCTTAACTCCGCAAGAGAAAGAGGACGCACCGCCAGCTGTACAAGTAATCTCAAACAGATGGGAACCGGTCTGCAGATGTATGCCGACAACAACGATGGATTCATCCCCAATATTTCCGGCGACGGCATGAATTACGGAGCGATCCGGGCATGGTCACTGGAGTTGAGCGAATATGTCGGCGGTCCCTCCCGGGATGATTATGTGAACAATATCCACAAATTGCCGGATGTTTTTATCTGTTCATCCAACGAAATGGAGCTTTTTGAACTCCAGGTAGGTTCAACACTCTACAAAACAACCACTTACACCTACAATTCCCGGGTGTGCAAAAACAATTTATACGCCGATCAAACCGGCAAAAAACTGGCTTCCTGTCAGCAGCCGACTGAAATTATAATGATCACTGACGGCTTGAAAAAAGATTACAGCACGATGGATATAGGTGAAAATCAGGAAACCAAATACCAGCCTATGACGCACAATGGCGGCAACAACTATCTCTATCTGGGCGGCAATGTTGCCACGCAGAAAAGACTCGGCGACAATACCGATCAGCATTATCTGCGCCACTATGCCAAAGTTTACGGAGCAAACGGTTGGGAATCAATCTGGAATTAAGGTGACAACATGTGTAAATTTTTCAATATTTCAGCGATTATCGCCGCCTGTTTGAGTTTCGCAGGAGTATACGCCCAAAGTGCGGATGATGCATTGATCTTCCAGATCGGCGGTTCCGCCGCTCCGGATCAGAATATCAAACTGGAAAAAACCACCGAATGGATCCAAACACCCGGATTCGGTCATGCGCTGGAATTCCACGGTAAAGGCTGCCGGGCATTCGTCCCCCATTTTCCGGCAGATAAAATCGGTAACAGCGTTACCATTTCCCTCTTTTTCAAGGTGGATGAATTTGCCGCGCCCAAAGGGAAACAGAAGTGGGCGGGCGCACTCTTTTCCAGCAATTATCAATGGCTGGGCAGAGTTTACTCCGACCGGGCGGTTTTCGGCGGCTTGAGCAATGATAAAAAAGCACTCAAAGGGATCTTTTCATCCCAGAAAGTAAAAGCAAAAGAGTGGAACCACTTTGCTATTGTTTACGATGCGGAAAAAGGAGTTCTCACCACCTATGTCAATGGTGAAAGAGCCGGTGTCCGCACTGATGCCATTACCCCGTTGAGCAAGATCGATCCGAAAAAATTCCAGCTGGGCGGCGATCCTGACGGATGCTGGTTCCAGGGGGCAATCGCTGATTTCCGGGTATACAATAAAGTTTTCACTCCCACTGAAATCAAACAGCTTGCCAGACAGACGGAAAAACCTTTCACTGCCAAAGCTAATTTTACGGATATGTACACCTTTATCCCCGATGTTTTCAGCGGTGAACCGATTCTGCCGCAAAGCACTGTCGATGAAAAACTTATCTCCTCCAAAATCAGCGTAACAGCTGCTTTGGGGGAGTATGAACCGGCAACTTTTGTACTGCGGGGAACGAAAGATTTCCCGCAGACAACTTTTGTCATCACTGATTTCAAAGACGGCAAAGGCAATACCATCGCCGCCAAAAATGCTGATTTGAAAATAGTCAAATGCTGGTATCAGGGCCCGGCGGCATGGCGCAATGAAGCCCCCGGCAAAGCTCCGGCAATCATGGTTCCGGAACTGCTGCTCAACGATGATGCACTGGTAAAAGTCGATGAGACAAAAGAACTGAATTTCCTGCGTTACGGCAAGGGCAAAGATGCCCATTATGTCAACGTTTCCGATACCGCCACCAACAACAATTTCTGGCAGAAGACCATGACCATCGCCGATCATCCGGTCTACGATGCCAAAACTTTGCAGCCCATCGATCTGAAAGCGGCACGCAATCAGCAGTTTCACCTGACTTTTTACATTCCTGAAAAAAGTGTTCCCGGCACTTATACCGGTACGATTTACGCAAAAAGTTCCGGCAGAGAGATCGCCCGTTTTGATATTTCCATTGAAGTTCTCCCTTTCACGCTCCCCGAACCCCGCACCAATTATGACCTTGACAAAACATACTTCACCAGTATTTATTATAATTCCAACCTCATTGAAGATGACCGTGCCGGTATCACCCATTATTACCGCAATGAAGAACAATTGAAAGCTGAATTTGCCAACCTCATCGCCCATGGCGTGATGTATCCGACCTGTTTTCAGCTCAATTCGCCGGAAAAAGATACGGCATTGTCGATCATGGCGATGAAAAGAATGCTGGAACTGCGCAAAAAAGCCGGTTTTCCCAACAAACCCATCCACATGATCTCCAATCCCGGAATCAACCTCAAAGATTTAAGCACTTCCCCCCGCGATCTTGACCGGCTCACCCGAAAAGCGACATTTTATCTTGACCTTATCGAATCCATCCTCGGTCACCGGGATGTCTACTTCTACGGTCTGGATGAAGCTAAAGGCGACAAACTCAAAGCCGGCATCCCCTATTTTCAGGCTATCGCCAAAGCCGGGGCAAAGACCTTCAATTCCGGCTACCGGGCGGAAACTCTGCCGCCGGGAAATTTCGCTGTCGTCGGCGATGTGCTGGATCTGCTTATCTGCTGTGCCGAAAGCACCCCGGAAGAAGCGGCAAAGTGGCACTCCAAAGGAAAATTGATCTGGAGTTACGCTTACCCGCAAAGTGCCAACGAAAATCCCCTGCCATTCCGCAGAAATTTCGGCTATGTGATCTACAATTGCAACTACGACGGAGTGGCGACATTCTGCTACTACATGGGATTCGGTCATCCGTGGAACGACTTTGACAGTACAATTCAGCGGGATATGAATTTCGTCTATCCCACTGCCGACGGCGTGGTTGATACGGTAGCATTTGAGGGAGTGCGTGAGGGGTTCGATGATGTCCGTTATGTCACATTGATGCGTCTGGAAGCCAGAGAGGCGATGAAATCAGGCGATCCGGCACGCATTGCCGCTGCCAGAGAAGCTGAAGCCTTTTACTCGGCACAGAATCCTTATGTGGCGAATCCTGCTGACATCCGCAAAGGAATAATCAAACACATTCTCAAACTCCGGAAGCTGGCAGGCAAATAAAGATGAGTAAATTTGATGCCGCATTTCTCCGGAAAGAACCGCTTTTCTGGTCACGGCTCGGATTTTGCTATAATCCGCCGAGATTTGACAGAAACGGCAATGTCATCTGTCTTTTCAGTTCGTTTGCCGACTTGGAAAAACAGCATAAAAACATGTACGCTTCCGGAATAAAACTTCATTCCGGGATCCTTTTCAGCGGCTGGTGCGGCGTCAACAAGTTTGATTACACTCTTACTGATCAAACTCTGGCAAGTATATTTTCCTGCGGCAGAGATATTCAATATATCCCCAGAGTGAAAATAGATGTGCCGATCGACTGGTGTGCCAAATTCCCGGAAGATGTGTGTGTTTACGAGGATGGTCCGCGTACAGCTCCGGAAATCAAAGCTCTGGTCAATACTCCGGCACATGATATTCTGGGCTACAACACTCCGACAGGTTACACTGTACCGGATGGTGTTTTCACTGACGACCGCCCCAATATGAATGGTGTGATCGCCTTGCAGAGCTTTTCCAGTACCCGCTGGCTCAATGATGCCGCCGATGCCTTGCAGAAACTTATAAAACATATTCAGGAAAAGACTCCCTATGCCGAGCGCATTCCGGCGTGGCACATCGCTTATGGTCCATGCGGGGAAACTTCAGTATGGGGACAATGGTGTTATGCTCCGGTGCCGGGGATGGATTCCAAACGGCGGTGTGCCGACTACGGGATAAATCACACGGCAAACTTTTTCAAGTGGTGTATGAAAAAATATGGCAGTTTTGCCGGATTGCGTGATGCATGGGGCATGCCGCAGCTTACAGAAGAAAATTTTTCCGTCCCATCCGGCAAACTCCGGGAAGATGACAACCGCAGAGCCGACGGACTTTTCCGCAAAGCAAAAATCGATCAGAGTGCCGCTGATTATGAATTATTTATGATGGAGTGCCAAAGCGGAGCGCTCAATCACTTCGGCAGAGTCATCCACGAATGTGCCGGAAAATGCGCAGGAGCTTTTGCCGGATACTTCATCGATGTTCCCCGCACATCCTACTCCGGCAACGGCAGCGGAGAAGTTTTGACCAAGGCAACGGAAATAGATTTTTTTGCCGCCCCCAAGTCTTATTTTTACAACGGCATCGGGGAAGCCGGCGGCGAACAGGCTCCGGCGCAATCGGTCAACCTCTACAAAGTGTGGATGGATGAGATCGACAATGGTACCCATCTGGATTTTGCCCGCAGTAAATGCAGAGATTTTGCCGATTCCCGTTATTTGATGTGGCGGGAAGTCGCCAAAGATCTGGCTCACAACTCCGGTTTCTGGTGGATGGATCTGGGCAACAACTGGTATGATGATCCGGCATTGTCGGCAGAAATTTCCCGCATCGGAAAAACTGCAACCAAAATCATGGCACAACCGCATGAAAGTACCGCGGAAATATTGCTGATCGCCGATGATGCGCCACTGACTGCCATGAAGGTAAATGTGGAACTGCATGAAAAACTTTTCACCCGCTCCATCCGGCAGGCTCATCTGACCGGAGCTCCGGTGGATCTTTACCGGATGGCGGATCTGAATATGCTGGATTGTAAAAATTACAAAATGGTATACTTTCTCAATCCGTTTGTGCTTGATGAAAAGCGCATGGAACTTATCGATCGCAAACTGGGTAATGCCCTGAAAATATGGCAATACGCCCCGGGAATGATTTCCGGAAAAGAACTGCTGCCATTTAACTATGAAACTCTGCCGGAAAAAGCCGGGGATCTTTATCCGGCATTCGCCGTTGACGGCAGTCAGGAACTTTTCCGCTGCGGCATGGATATTTACGCCCCACAGCCGGAAATTCCGGCAAAAATCCTGCGGGAATCAGCGGAAAGCTGTCATTGCTCCTTTGATGCTCCCTGCGGAAGTGTGGTTTACGGCGACAACCGTTTCCGGGCGATATTCAAAGGCAGTGAAACATGCACTGTCACTCCGGATAAAAAATGGAACTTTGAAGCTGTTTCAGGAAACTGTACCGGTGAAATTTATGAACTTTCCGGTAAAGCAGAGTGCCTTTTCTTCTGTAATTTCTGAAAAACATCCCGAAATTATAAAAAAAGTTATTGTCCCAATTTTTGTAAAAAATCTTTACTGCGGTGGCGCATCGTGGTCAATCTCGCGCCTTGCTCCTGCGCCGCAGAGGTCGAATACAGTAGTATACTCCCTCTGCGTACTCGTCGCAAAACCCGACCTTGCCGCACGCCTTGTCGCGGCGTAGCGT
>JAZSIZ010000162.1:0-21902 GCA_045534015.1 Victivallaceae bacterium
GTCGCACGCTGCATCCACCGATAGAAAACAAACCGTGATTTGACAGTTGACAAATCGCTGTTTGGGTGATATGTTTCATACATTGAAAATTATGTTTTTTGCAAATTTATATTTCAGCTTCACAAAATTCGGGACATTACCTATTTGAGCAGCGGTTTAAGGAAACGCCCGGTGTGGGAATCTTTTTTCCGGCAGATCTCTTCCGGAGTACCGCAGGCAACGATCCTGCCGCCGCCATCTCCGCCTTCCGGACCGATGTCGATAATATGATCAGCGGTTTTTATCACATCCAGATTGTGTTCGATGACAATGACACTGTTGCCGATGTCCCGCAGTCGGAAAAGAACTTTCAGCAGCTGGTCGATATCTGCCAGATGCAGTCCGGTGGTCGGCTCATCAAGAATATAAACCGTATGTCCCCGGGGAATGCGGGATAATTCCGAGGCAAGTTTAACTCTTTGCGCTTCCCCGCCGGAAAGGGTGGTGGCACTCTGCCCGAGTTTCAAGTAGCCCAGTCCAACATCCTGCAAAGTCTGCAATTTCCGTTTCAGCACAGTGACATTGGCAAAAAGTTCCACTGCCTGATCGATGGTAAGTTCCAGCACTTCGTGGATATTCAATCCCTTGTAACGCACCTGGAGTGTTTCGTTATTGAAACGTTTACCGCCGCAGGCGGTACAGGTGACGCTGGCGTCGGCAAGAAACTGCATTTCAATACGTTTTACTCCATCTCCGGCACACTCCTCGCATCTGCCGCCTTTGACATTGAAACTGAATCTGCCCGGTGAATATCCCCGCATTTTTGCTTCGGGAGTTTCGGCAAAAAGTTTCCGGATAATATCAAATGCCCCGGTGTAGGTCGCCGGATTGGAACGGGGCGTACGTCCGATTGGACTCTGATCGATAACGATCGCTTTATCCACATTTTCCAGACCGTCAACGCCGCCGCATTCTCCCATCGGTTCATCATTGATGCCAAGTGCAGCATTCAATGCCCTCACCAGTATGCCGTTGACCAGCGAAGATTTACCAGATCCGGAAACTCCGGTGACACAGGTAAGTGTACCTAAAGGAAATTTTACCGTTACATTTTTCAAGTTGTGATATTTGGCTTTTTTTACTGTGATAAAATTTCCGTTACCCGGATTGCGTACTTCCGGTACGGCGATTTCCCGTCTGCCCGCCAGAAAATCTCCGGTGAGTGAGTGCGGAAAAGATGGTATATCCTCCGGTTTGCCGACGGCAACGATCTTGCCGCCTTTTACTCCGGCTCCCGGACCGAGATCGACGAGGTAATCCGCCCGGCGGATGGTATCAAGATCATGCTCGACTACGATAACGCTGTTGCCCAGATCCCGGAGTTTTTCCAGTGTGGCAAGAAGCATGTCATTATCTCTCTGGTGCAGACCGATGGATGGCTCATCCAGAATATAAAGCACTCCGACCAGACCGCATCCCAATTGAGTGGCAAGCCGTATCCGCTGTGCTTCCCCCCCTGAAAGTGTGCTGCTTACCCGGTTGAGCGTGAGGTAGTTCAGACCTACGTCACAAAGGAAGGTCAGGCGGCTGTGGATCTCTTTTAATATATCGGCAGCGATGGCGGCGTGTTCTTCACTGAGTTTGAGCGATGTGATGAAATCTCTTGCCTGAATGATGCTCATTGCATTGAATTCAGCCAGATTTTTTCCGCCGACAGTAACTGAAAGAGCCTGCGGATTGAGGCGGGCTCCGTGACACTCCGGACACTCTCTGGGGCTTTGATAACCGGCGAGTCTTTCCCGGACAAAATCGGATTCAGTTTCCACCATCCGGCGGCGGAGATTTTCCAGAACCCCTTCAAACGGCTTTGCCCAGTGGTATTTTTTACCGTGCATGTAATAATCAAACTCCAGAGCTTCACTTCCGGTTCCGTAGAGGAGTTTGTGTTTGAAATCTTCCGGAAGCTTTTCAAACGGAGTGGATAAGAGCTGAAGTCCGCCGAATTGTTCGGCAAATTTCCGGAGCATCATATTGTAATAAATGATCAGATGTCTCGGACCTCTGCGCCAGCCGGGGATCGCTCCATTTTTGATGGAAAGCGTCGGATCCGGAATGACTTTCACCGGATCCATACAAAGCTGGATTCCCAGACCGTTGCAGCATTTGCATGCGCCGTAAGGGGAGTTGAAGCTGAAGTTTCTCGGAAGCAATTCACCGAAGGATATGCCGCATTCGATACAGGCGAGTTTTTCGCAGAAACTTTTTTCTGTTGTTTTTTCATCCGTTTCAATGAGCGCAGTCAGCACCCCATTACCCTGTTTCAATGCTGTTTCCACAGAATCTGTCAGCCGTGAACGGTCGATATTGCCGGTTTTCAACCGGTCTACCACCGCTTCAATGGTATGGCGTTGAGTTTTGGCAAGCGGCTCTTCAAAATCTTCCAGAACGATGATTTTTCCATCGATACGCGCCCGGACAAAACCGTCGGTACGCAGTTTGTCGATCACATCCCGGTGTTCACCTTTGCGTCCGGATACGACCGGGGCGAGGATGGTGAGCTTGGCTCCGGCATCAAGTGCAAGCAGCTGCAAAGTGATCGCTTCGGCAGATTGGGAAGCCAGAACTCTGCCGCATTCCGGGCAGTGCGGCAATCCGCAATGGGTGTAAAGCAAGCGCAGATAATCGTAAATTTCCGTCACCGTTGCCACTGTGGAGCGGGGAGTGCCGCCGGCACTGCGCTGTTCAATGGCGATCGCCGGGGCGAGTCCCTCGATGTGTTCCACTTTCGGCTTCTGCATCAGGTCGAGGAACTGTCTGGCATAAGCTGAAAGACTTTCCACATACCGCCGCTGACCTTCGGCATACAGAGTGTCGAAAGCCAGCGATGATTTCCCTGAACCGGAAAGGCCGGTGATGACCACCAGCTTGTTGCGGGGGATGGTCAGATCAACATCTTTCAGATTGTGTTGACTTGCCCCGCGGATGACGATATTTTCGATCATGGTTTACCAAGCGGAGTTCTGAAATGCCAGAACGGTATAAATTTTGCTGTCAATGCCGCATCCTTCAGCTTCCATCTTTTCGACAAACTTACCCAGATCAGCGGTTTTTACCCGGAAAACTTCGATATTTTCGCACTCTTCCTGATGATTTTCCGGAATCATGCCGCCGGGATATTTTTTCCCGTCTATTTCCATTTGCGCCAGTACGATTGACTCCCCGGTCATTCCCGGAGAACTGTAACCGCCAGCTGTACAGCGGATCACTTTTCCCTCAAAACCGGTTTCTTCATACAGTTCCCGCAACGCTGTTTCAGCGGCACTTTCCCCGGGATCGATCAGACCGGCAGGGAATTCCACCATCAACTTTCCGGCGGGCGGACGGAACTGCCGGACAAGGATTATCTCATCATCCGGCACGATTTTTGCCACAGCAAAAACAGCGTGTGCCTCCCCGGTACTTCCGGTACGGTCAACCGCTTCCCAGTGGCGGGAAATGCCGCGGGCATCGGTGTAATAGATCTTGCGGCAGGCGAGAAATCTGCCGCTGAAAAGCGTTTCACTGCGATCGATCACAGGTTTCATGAATAAACCTCACTCAAAGATCAATTCCCCGAATTGATCCGGCATGTGGAAGCTGCATTTGGTCAGCGGCATCCAGCTCAGCCAGGTCGGGTGTGAGCAGCGGTCGGCACATTTGGTGAAGTTCGCCGTCCAGGTCTGACCGGAAAGCGGTTTTTTGCTTCCGGCATATTTTTCAAAGAATGCCACCGGTATGGAAAAGCCGAGGAACCAGGTGGTCGGTTCTGTGATCTCTTCGGTGATCGATTTGGGCAGATTGTGGAAACGGCCGAAGGTTTTCATATCCTCATCGGGGATTGGGAAGAAATCTTTTTCAAAGAGATTTTTGCAGTTGTAAAGCAGAAACGTGCCGCCGCAATTCATCTCAAAATTGAAGTAACAATCTGCATTTGCCGGTTTGACAAAAAATTCCACACAGCTGTCCTGACAGACCATATCCTGATCTTTTTCGGCTCTGGCGATGATGTAGCGGTCTTCAACTTTGAATAAACCGCAGATGTTTTCGCCGTCATGCAGCATTCTGATCTGTACATCAGGTGTGTGATCACTGTTGCGGTCGAATGCAAAATCGACCTTGGCTGTGTTGGCATTTGTCCACATTTCAGAATCCCATCCGGCATCCAGTTTGACCGGAACAGCAGATTTTTTTACCAGAAAACTTTTCATATCCAATACCCCTGTATTTTATGGTTTACTAAATATAACCCGTCAAATTCATTTTGTCAACCCGGATGTTTGTTTTCCGGTGCTTTGCCGGCGGGCAATATTCATCTTTGTATAAAACGGGGACTTGCATTTGCAGAAATCCGGGCTATATTATATAAATCAAGGTATATTGAGGTCATAACTATGTACGGATTTTTCAAACGATGGCGCATTGCGCCGGAGCGATATTGACCGCCGCAGCAGTTTTTGTGTCTTGCGGTATGTTTTCCCGTACCCGTTGTCCGAAGTCCGGACAGTTTCCTTTTTCCGATAAACCAATGTGAATCAATTTTTTAATTTAAGGATATATCAAATTATGGATTTCAAACGTTATTTTCGTGACTATCCCTCGGCAGATGGATTTTTCGGCCCTTACGGCGGCATTGAATTGCCTACTGACCTTGCCAATGCCTGTCGGGAGATCGATCAGGCTTACCGCACCATCTGCCAATCTTCCAAATTCATCAACGAATTGCGCCGTATCCGCAAAGAGTTTCAGGGCAGACCCACTCCGGTTTACCATTGCAACCGTCTTTCCGAAAAGCTCGGACACTGCCACATCTATTTGAAACGGGAAGATCTGAACCACTCCGGAGCGCACAAACTCAATCACTGCATGGGCGAAGCTCTGCTGGCTGCGTACATGGGCAAAGAGAAGCTTATCGCTGAAACCGGTGCCGGTCAGCATGGCGTCGCACTGGCTACGGCGGCGGCTTATTTCGGACTTAAATGTGAGATCCACATGGGCGAAGTGGATATTGCCAAACAGGCTCCAAACGTTGCCCGTATGCGGGTGCTGGGGGCGGAGATCGTGCCGGTTACTCACGGATTGAAAACTTTGAAAGAGGCGGTGGATTCCGCTTTTGAATCCTACGCCAAACAATATAAAACCGCCATTTACTGCATCGGTTCAGTGCTTGGACCGCATCCTTTTCCAATGATGGTGCGTGACTTCCAGTATTGCATCGGTGAAGAATCCCGTGAACAGTTCCTGGAAATGACCGGTCATCTGCCCGATGCGGTTTGTGCCTGCGTGGGCGGCGGCTCCAACTCTGCCGGAAGTTTTGCCGCATATCTGGCAGATCCGGTGGATCTGATCGGTGTTGAGCCTCTCGGTCACGGTCCGGCTTTCGGCGGACACGCTGCCAGTCTGACCTACGGTGAACCCGGTTCCATGCACGGATTCCGCAGTTATGTGTTGAAAGACAAAGATGGCGGGCCTGCTCCGGTATACTCCATTGCCAGCGGACTTGACTATCCCTCCGTTGGACCGGAACATGCTTTCTGGAAAGATCTCAACCGGGTGCAGTATGACACCATCGACGACAAAGAAGCGGTGGATGCTTTCTTCAAACTTTCCCGTTACGAGGGGATCATCCCTGCATTGGAAAGCGCCCATGCGGTCGCCTATGCTATGAAGTGGGCGAAAAATCATCCTTACGGTTCGATCATTGCCACCTGCTCCGGCAGAGGGGATAAAGACCTTGATTATGTCATCGAAAACTATGGTTTCGGTGAAGAATACCAGTTTTGAAGGAGGATTTTCAGATGCCTTTTGACCGTGGTTCATTTACCTTTACCATGTTTGAGATCGATGGAGATATTCCGGAAGATTTTGCCAATTGTTTTCTGCCGGGCAAGGCAGGGACTCTGGATTCTGTTTCTGCAGAAACCCAGCTCGGCTGGGTCACCGGCAAACATCTGCTGGATACCAATATCGATGAAACCACCATTACCCGCGGCGGTGCATACTGTCTGACTTTGCGGCAGGCTGTCCGCAAGATCCCCGCTTCTTTGCTCAATGCTTTGTGCATGCGTGAGGAACAGGCGTTTCTTGCTGCCAATCCCGGCAGGGAATATGTTTCCGGCAAGGATAAAAAACGGATCAAAGAGGATGTTACCGAGCGTCATATCAGCAAGATGCCGCCGGCTCTTTCCGGTATTCCCATGGTGCTGGAACCCCACAGTAAACTGCTTTATCTGGGGACTGCCAGCCAGACCCAGATCGATCTTTTTGTCGATCAGTTTTACCGGGCAACCAAACTGGAACTTATCCAGTTGACTCCGGCATTGATCCTTGACCGCAAGTTTCATACCACTCCGGCGGCTGTGCCGGTGCTGGAACTTTCCGGCAATCCCAATGCTTCAACTGAACCTGCCATCGGCAGAGATTTTCTCACCTGGCTGCTTTACTACTGCGAGAAAGTCGGTAAAGTGACCATCGGCGAAAATGATTTTGATGCCATGATCGAAGATCCGCTGCTCTTTTCCGGTGATGGTGATGCTCTGGGTTCCGGAGAGGCAACGATCAAAAAAGGCGACAGCCCCATCCGCAGTGCCGAAGTGAAAGCTGCTCTCGGAGTCGGTAAGAAACTGCGCAAAGCAAAAGTTTCTATCACGCGGGATGATAATTCCGTCTGGAGCGGTACTTTTGATGCGGATAACTTCGTTTTCGGTTCGTTCAAACTTCCGGAAAGCGAAGAGATGAATCCGGATGAAGTTTTTGCCGACCGGGTGCGCGCGCTGGGTGATTTCCGGGAAGCGTGGATCGAATATTTCTCGATTTTCGCCAAGGCAATGCTGGAAAATTATGACGAAACTTTGAGCGAAATGCGCAAGTGGGTCAAAGACCGGGAGGCGATCTGAATTATGCCTGCTCATCCGGAAGATCAACAGATCAATATTCTTACTTCATCCTATTGCCACTATGTCCCTGCCGGAAAACATGTTGAATTGGATATGGGATGCGGTGCCGGCAGTTTTACTGTCGCTCTGGCGGCAAAGTACCCGGAATATGAGGTGCTTGCTGCCGATGTCATGCTCGGCAGATTGCGTAAAGTCGTCAAAAAAGCTGAACGTGCCGGTCTGGATAATGTTTCTGTTCTCCGGGTGGAGGCGCGTTCTCTGATTGCGATGATGCTGCCGGATTCTTCCATCGATCGCATCCACATCCTCTGTCCCGATCCGTGGCCCAAAAAACGGCATCGCGGCAACCGCCTTTTGTGCAGTGATTTTACCAGTCAGCTGCACCGGGTGCTGAAAAAGGATGGGATTTTTCACTTTTCCAGTGATGATGAATATTACTGCGAAGCCGTCAACCGGATCATCGCCGCTTCCGGAATATTTGAGGCATATCCCGACGGTATCGCCGATTTACAGGGCGTGCAGAGCGATTTCGAAAGGCGTTGGCTTTCTGAAGGGAAACCGGTTCATCACCGGGCATGGAAGGTTCTGCCGCTGCCCGAAATTACCATAGGACACTGAATAACCGTTATTGGAGTTATATATTATGAATATCTATCAGGAACTTAAAGCACGCGGATTCATCTATCAGGAAACCGATTCCGCCCTTATCGAGAAAAAACTCAACACTGAAAAAGTGGTCTTTTATTGCGGATTCGATCCCACCGGAGACAGTCTGCATGTCGGTCATCTGCTCCCCGTGATGGCTATGCGTATGCTTCAGAAAGCCGGACACGTGCCTACTGTCCTTGTCGGCGGTGCCACCGGTGCCATCGGTGATCCATCCGGCAGATCCACCGCCCGCAATATGCTGACTATGGAAACTGTCGCGCATAACGTGGAATGTCTGAAAACTCAGCTCGCACGTTTCATCACTCTGGAAAACGGCGAAGCTTATTTCGTCAACAACTTTGACTGGCTCGGTCAAATCAAACTGCTCGACTTCCTCCGGGACATCGGCAGCCGCTTTTCCGTCAACCGCATGATGGCGCAGAAATCTGTCGAAAGCCGGATGGAAAACGGTCTTTCTTTCCTCGAATTCAGCTACTCCCTGCTTCAGGGATATGACTTTTATCATCTCCATAAGGAATATAACTGTACTCTGGAAATCGGCGGGCAGGATCAGTGGGGCAATATGGTTGCCGGTACCGAACTTATCCGCAGAATGTATGATGATGAACGCGAAGCTGACTGCCTGACCATTCCGCTGCTGATGAATCCTGCTACCGGACAGAAATTCGGCAAATCCGTCGGCGGTACCAGCGTCTGGCTCGATCTCAACCGTACCAGTGCCTTTGATTATTACCAGTTCTGGCGCAATTCCGATGATGCCATGGTCAGAGAACTTCTCTTGAAATTTGCCATTGAATTGCCTTTGGATGAGTGCATCGCCATCGCTGAACAGCCCAATATCAACCGTGCCAAAGAGATCCTTGCTTTTGAAGCAACCAAACTCGCTCACGGTGAAACTGCCGCTAAAGATGCTTATCTTGCTGCGGGAAGCAAATTCGGCTTTGCTGATCCGGAAAATTTGGTCGCCACTACCAGCAGTATTATTAAATATTCTGCCAAAGATGCCGTCGATTCCCTGCCGGAAACCGCTGTTGCGGCAGATGATATTGCCGGTGGTCTGACTATCCCGAGATTGCTTGTTATTTCCGGCATCTGCAAAAGCACCAGCGATGCCCGCCGCCTGATCCAGGGCGGGGCAGTTTCCATCAATGACGTGAAAGTTGCCGACGTGAATGCTGCGTTGAATGCGGATGATTTTGCCGCCGGAAGCATCACTTTGCGTGCAGGTAAGAAAAATTTCCGTAAAGTGGTATTGAAATAATCGCTTAATGGTGCTATATTAGGTAACACGGATGCCAATTTAGCTCAGTCGGTAGAGCAATTCACTCGTAATGAATAGGTCATCGGTTCGATTCCGA
The DNA here is from genome assembly GCA_045534015.1 of Victivallaceae bacterium. Taxonomy (GTDB): domain Bacteria; phylum Verrucomicrobiota; class Lentisphaeria; order Victivallales; family Victivallaceae; genus UBA1784. Next base: position 8,939 of record JAZSIZ010000162.1, read on the forward strand.
TAATTGGCTCCATTTTTTTGCTTACCAGTCAAGTACTTAACAGTGCTTGGCTTATTTTTTTGCCATGTTACCATAAAATACCAAAAAACACCATGTTTCACGGAGAATCACATCTGCCACTGACTGACTTTTGACTGACCTCTTGACTGACAAAAAATCACTCAGCCAAGCTCGTTGTTTCAAAACTGTAATGACTGACAAAATATTTCCTTTTCGCTTTTGATTTTTTCGGAAATTGTGTTATAATATATCGTGCCATCATTGATGGAATTTGTCCGAAAACAAAATCTCAACTCTTTGAATTATATATTGTTAGCCTTGCTTCTTTGATATAGATGGTATGCCTAACAGAGGAGGGAGAGGAGGGAGATTGAATAATTGTATTAATAAGAAGAAAGGATATGTATGAGAAAATTAAACAAGTATTAGAATTCAATCCTGATTGATTTTAGGATCAGATCGAGAAGTAGAAGTATTAAAGAGTATTCAGAATTTATCTTTGATGAGTTCCGAATATTTTCTCCCGTTAAAGAAAAGGAGGATACAGTTCAGTATATCCAATCACTGCTTTGCAATTTTTTTCTTTCCGCCTCAGTCAATAAGACTCTTTCCATTCCTCAGGATAAAAATTTTTATGTGGAATCAAATATGGAAATCCACAATGATATTGGTTATCGCCGCATGATTCGTATAATAGATTTTCTAAAAAAAGAAGGATTTATTGATTTTCTTCCCGGTTTTAAAAACCTATTATTCAACGAATGTTACACCTCTGTATATTGGGCAACTCCCAAACTTTTATCTGCCATGACAGATTGGCAGTTTGATGACATAATAGTTCCTTCTGTTCCTGAAATTATAATGAAAGATGAGAACAAAAGAGTCATCCGCTTTAAGGGGACGCAATTCACAAAGGCATTAAGAGCGAAAATAAGCACCATCAATGAACTTTATGCCAATACCGTATTTGGAACCACCCTTGACAACGATGTCACACCAGTTCGCTTGTATCCGCAATTGTCTGCGATTTTCAACAACAACAGTTGGGAGTGCGGCGGAAGATTGTATTGTCAATCGCCGAAAGGATATAATTATCAGAATATCCGCAAGGCAGAGCGATTGAGAATTATAATCAATGGATCATTGACAGTGTAGCCAGATTACAGCGGATTGCACATCCACATGCTGTATGCGGAACTTGGGATTCAGTTCAACAAAGCTCCGTACATTTTTTATGATAATCGAAAGGCTCCATACAAACAAGCCATATTAACATTGCTCAATGCTCCGACACGACGCATTGCTCTTGAATCGTTGTGCCACCAAGTGCCGAATTATGATTGGCAGAGCGTTATTCGCCGAATCATCAGCTATCATCGTCCCATCAAGCAGTTCTTGGGCAGTGGCATCGGTTTGAAACTGCAAAACAAGGATGGACGCATGGCTATTGATATTCTCAGCCATTTTGCCAACAAAGGGATTCCTGTTCTTCCAGTTCACGACAGTTTCATTATTGCAGCCGGTTACGGCGATGAATTAAAATCGGTCATGCAACATGTGTATTCTGCTCATAACAATGGATTCACTTGCCCCATAAAGTGATAAAAATTTTATATTTCTATATGAAAGAAGATGAATTTTACAGAAAGACTCAAAAAATGAAGAAAAAACTGCTCTCAACCCGCTAGACTGCAAAGCAACTTAATGTTTCCCGCCAAACATTGAGCAATTGGAATTTACCCTGCAAAGTGAAAATCGGTGGTAAACTCTATTATAAGATGCGTGATATCGAAAAAATTAAGGAGGTCGGCATGGATAATTTTCTTGATTGGTTTGCCGTAAATAAAACAGAATGCCAGATTACTCTTGAAGATATGTTGGCAAAAATGCAATAGACTTTAGCGACCGCCCTGACAATGGAGGATGTTGATACTATTTACCGCACTTATTTTCTTTGTTCTGATCAATGGTTGGATCTTATGTCGTTGGAGTATTGCAATACCGTCTCGGTAGTGGAAATCCATGCCGAGGGAGAATTCCAAGATATTGCATTTTGGGGGAACGATGAAGAATGTTCTATTGAAGAAATGCACACTGCTTTATCAGAAGTGGCAAAGACAGACTTGTTTATATTTCGTTTTAACGTATTGCCGCGAGAAGTTTTTTCTGCGTTGTACTAGCGACTGCTGATCAATGAATTGATTCTTGATATTGTTGAAGATCAACATATCCATGCGATCTATTAGCAACGTCAACAGCAATTGACCGATTTTCTGTTTATCAACGCGGTTTAATTTTCCTTATATATATAAAGAAATCTCCCAATATTCTTTTTATTTTCCGCATGAAAGCACGTTTAAAAACTTGCCGCCATGCGGAAAAATTTTTGATCAATCATAAAAAGATGTCGAAAATTATAATCATCTACGTCTGATTATACCATATTTAAAGGCATCAAGATTAATTTTTGCATCCTTTGCAACCCAGACTGGAGCTTCCAGTTTTGTACAAGTAAAAGCATCTTTTTCAATCAGCTTTACACTGTCTGGGATTGAAACATGATTCAAGGATATACAAAAGTGGAAAGCACAAAATCCAATGGCGATAACACCATCTGGAATTTCCAAAGAAGTCAGTTTATGACATTCCCTGAATGTGTATGGCTCTATCGATTTAATGTTTTTGGATATGGTTAATTTTTTCATGTTATAGCAATAACTGAATGCACCTTTCCCAATTAATGTTACACTGTTGGGTATAATAACTTCTTTGATGCTATCACAGTGTTGGAATGCAAAGTCCTGTATGATAAATACTCCATCGGGAATATTTATCTGCTTTAATTTCTTGCAATTTTCGAATGCTCCTTCTCCGATAGCTTTTACTTGCTCAGGAATATTTATTTTTTCCAGATTTTGACAATTATAAAACAGTTTATCACTGATAGCAAGCAGTCCGGAAGGAAGTTTCACTTCAGTTAATTTTGGGCAATTTGCAAATGCTTCTTTTCCAATGTCGGTTACTGAATCGTGGATGATTATTTTTTCAGTTAAGTTCTTGCAATTTTTGAATGCTTTGTTTCCTATATTTTTTACTTGTGCGGGAATTTTGATTGTCTGTAAGTTATAACAATTTTCGAATGCACTTTCGCCAATTGAAGTCACATTTGAGGGGAGTGTTATTTTTTTCAATGCAAAGCAGTTTAAAAAAATCCCATCGCTAATACTGGGCAGTCCGTCAGGAAGAGTTACATGTTCCAAGTTGGAACACTCTTCAAATGCCCATTTATCGATCGATGTTACACCTTGTGGAATTTTAACACTTACAAGATCTGTACACTTAGAAAATGCACGTGATCCGATGGTTACTTTTGGGGGGAGTTGCAGGGATTTCAGCTGCCTGCAACCACTAAATGCGGCATTTCCAATTATATGTAAATTATCTGGAAGTGTTACTTGTTTTAAGCGGTCACATTCATTAAATGCCCAAAACTTAATGTTTTTTACATTTTGTGGAATCGTGATTTCTTGCAACCTACGGCATTCCCTAAAAGTAGCTTCTTCAATAACAGTTATTCCTTGAGGTAGATTTATATATGACAGAGATTCGCAGTATTCAAATGCTGATTCACCAATAAATTTTACATTTTTTGACATCTTCACATATTGTAGATTTTTACATGCATAAAATGCTTTTTTATCAATTTTTGTTACGCTGTCTGGTATCGTTAATGTTTGCAGTTTTTCACAGTAATGGAATGCACTTTCGCCAATAGTTTCCAAACCATTTGGAATGGTTATTGATTGTAATTCTCTACAATTATAAAACGCTTTTTTGTTAATTGTCTTTACGCACGATGGAATAACAACGGACGTAACATTTTTTGGACACTCTTCTAATATTGTGTAATTATAATTAAAGCGGATTCCTTGTTTTTTTGCATTTTCCAAATCTATTTTATACGATTCTGACGGATCCTCTGATTTTTCTCCTGCATTTTGTATTACTATCCATGCCATGACGGAAATTAAAGCGATTAAAGCAATTCCGATGATGCATTTGAGACGCATTGAAATATTTTTGAATTTTTTTATGAGCTGGTTCGCTTTTTGCTGTTCATTCTGTGAATTTTCTACATAGAAGTGATATTGACATAAAGGACAATCCACATCCATTCCGATCCACTCATGCTGCATAATCAAATCATTTTTGCAATTTGGACATTTCATCATGAAAGTTTTTGAACTAGTATGTTGCATTATTGACGCTTCTTGCTTATATTCGAGAGGTGTTTTTTTGCAAGGTAGAATTTGACGTTTTTGCAATGGCGATACAAATTTTGTCACTTTAAAATGATGTTGACATATGGGACAATCTACTTCCATTCCGATCCATTCATCCTGCATGGTCAAATCGTGTTGACAGCGTGGGCATTTTATGTTGAAATTTGCCATTTTCTAACTCTCCATAATCATTTGAAGTTACTTGTTAAAATAAAAACAGCCGCAATAATCCATCATTGGATCTCGCAGCTGAAATTGTAAGTTATGATACTCAAGACACAGTTCTTTTGTGCCTTGAACAGTTGTGCAGGATTTGTGAATCGAAAGTATTTGGTCGGATAGAGGCAAGCCTTTATTACACGCTTGGCTTCACCAAGTGTGCCTGCCTGTCTGTCGCTTCGCTCCAGACAAGCAATAAATTTTTCGATTCGGATAGAAGCAAGCCTTTATTCATAAATAAAGGCTTGCTTGCTTCAGGGATTCATTAAAGATAGACTGCAACGAACAGATACCAGAAGGCGGCATCTGAAATACTGTTGTAACAGTTATTGTTCTCATGATTGGGATCCCTGTAAATTTAACGAGCTTGCTGATTCCACAACTTTCTGCTGCGAAATCCAGCTTGCTTGGTAACGTTCAAATAAAAACCGAACGCTCCAAACACTAGTCTGTAGGCCCGACCAAGAGCCTGTTGTCATTATGCAAGAAAGCGTCCGGTAAGATGTGTGGACACAATCCTACCAGATACATTTCACCTGGAATGACAACAAATGAGACTTTTACTTGGTCGGTTTACAGACTATTTGCTGAAATATCACGGTTGTCAATTAGCCGCTTCTCACAGTAAAAAATACTATGAAAGCAGTAAAATATAGCTCAAACTTATGGATTTTTCAAACCTTCTATTAAATTTTGTTGAAAAAACTTCATTCTTCAATAAGAGTTTTCGGTTTGCAATTCAAGCGTGCGTACTCTTTGGCTTCGTCCCTGCAAAGTTCGCCTTGCTCTATCAATGAATGTGCCTCATACAGCATCGCATCATAATTAGTTTCTGTGTGGCGTTTATGGGCTTGCATAATTGCTTCAGCATGGGCGACATCTATTATTCTGCGTAATGGGTTTGTCCTATACATTGCATTTATCAGCTTTTCACGCTTGATTGAATATCCACGATCTTGCTGTCTGTCTTCCATTTCGGCAATTTTCAACTCTTGATATTCAAGTTTTTGGTTTGCAATCAGAGTGGCATCATCCATACTGCATCCAGTGAGTTTGGATAAACGTTTGCACCATGCCAGAATTTTATCCTGCCGTGTTTGGGCTTTCGGCTTTTTTCTGCCGTTCAGCCATTTGGTCAAAACACCTTTGTAATTTTTGGGAATGATATTCACCAAAATTGGTTTATAATAGCCATGATTTTCATTAAATCCCAAACATGATTTGTAATTTGGGATTTTTGCCGCTCTTAACTGTGTTACCGTTTGGGGGACGGAATACCAATCCTACGGAATACCATTCACATTACCATAACTATTCAACTGCAATGTATAATCTTTACTCATTTTCTATCTCCTTTGATTTCATATCCGTACAAATCCATTTCATTTACAGCATCCATGAAACTTGCCCATGCTTTACCGAGAGTTTCCCCCGTACCATAGTAAGGCAAATTTATATCATCTTCAGCATAAGCAAAGTGGTAAACATAATCTGTCCCATTTTTGCTGTAATAAACCATTGCTGTTACTGCCAGTTCAGGCAAGTATTCCAGATTAGTTTCAAGTTCTACTCTAATATCCGCTGTGGTGTTCAGTTTCTTTGCGGAAATTTCTTTGATTTCTTTTTTTATTTTTTCCATGTATTACCCTCCTTACTCAATTTCCATGTTTTCCAATTCATCAATCCCTGCTTCAATGTGGCAGAGTGTTGCAAGCTCTGCCCAATCCAATTTACCGCAAACCTCAAATTCAGTTTCAGAAAGTTCTGCACTTTCATCTGTTCCAATTTCGGGGTCATAAGTAATGCCACTGTAATTGACGGTCTGCAACAGATAATTTTCTTCAATGATTTCTGCGGCTTTATCTTCTGCAAGCTGTTTAATTGTTTTCTCAATTTGTTTGGTGTAGCTCTCAATCAAGCAATCAACGATTTTTTCAAAATTTTTATTCATTTTAATTTTCCCTTTATTTTATATTTTTTGATACTCTTTTTTTCAAATTTCAACCTCTGCTCATTTACTCCAACTGTTTCACCATATCCAATGCTCCTTTCCTATTCCTTAATATATAGGCTTCATGCCTTATGCTCTCTGTTCCACGGTGCCGCCGTAATATGCCAATAATATAACATACTTGTCAAAAAAGTCAAAAGGTTTTGCAAATGCTTGATTATAAGCAAGTTTTTGAATTTATTCAAGGCTTCCAAAATAATCTTTTGTATTTTTTTGGTGTTATTTTACCACTATCTCAAAGTCAAAGCGGTTGCGGTACTCTCTTGGCATTATTCGAATCGTGCAAAATTAATTTTTAATGCATGTTGATAATTTGGCATACCCGTGGAGCCGATATGTCAAGTTCTGCTGCGATTTTTCGCATCGACAATCCTTGCTTTCGCAGAGCGAGGATTTTTTCTTTTTCTATAGTCTGTGGTCTTCCAAGGATTTTTCCTTTTCGTTTTGCTCGTTCCAATCCTGCTTTGGTACGTTCTTGAATGCGGATCTTCTCCTGTCTCGCCAAAGTTGACATTATCGCGATGATGGCATCGGCAAAAATTCCGCATGATGAGATGAATTGCTCCGTATATGAGTGCCACTTGATGCCGTATGAATCAAGGCGAGTCAGATATTCCAATGTTTTGCGGCTACCTTCTCGACTGAATCGATCAAGCGACCAAAATAACAATATATCGAACTTCTTTCTATTGGCAAGGGTAAATACCTTGGACAATCCTTGCCGTTGTTCCGCCGCAGTACCACCGGAACAAACATCCGTGACAATATCAACGATTTCCCAACTGCTTTTTTCGGCAAATTCGCGGAGCTGAGCAATCTGATTGTCATTTTCCTGTCTATCTGTTGAAACACGCGTGTAAATCAAACATTTCATGCTTTTTATCCTTATAAATAATTGTTAAATAAACGTTGCCGAAAAAATAGACATTTTTCAGCGTAAAAATCAATAGAAAAACGCTGTTAAATAAATGACCGTTTTTTATACACTATAAGATAACATTAATTAATGAAAAATCAAATATTATTACGAAATTTTTATTTGTTATTGCAGCGAGCGTAAAAATAGAGATTATATAATTAATTGTTTTATTATTAATGTGTTATGCGTTTGCATTCAATAGTAAAAAGATTTGATTTTTAGCAAAAATAATGCTATATTATCTTAACTTTAACAAAGAAAGGTGTTTTTATGATTGAGAAATTGTCTTCTGAGAAAATTATTGAACTGCTGAGCAAGAAAACAGAGAATCGTCGCTGGCGTGATAATATTGACCGCCCTTTTGCTGATTTTACGGCGGTCAATAAAATCTGTGACATTAACTGGCGTTGCGGCACATTGAATTATTGCAATTTCTCAGGAATTGCATTCAATAATGTTGATTTCAGCCGTTCAGAGCTTCGCTATGCAGATTTTCATGAGTGTACCTTCAATAATTGTCGTTTTGAGGGAGCTGAAGCCCAGTTTGCGAACTTTACTGGTACCAAATTCAGCAACTGTATTATGGATGCATCGCTGCAGTACGCCAATTTTGCTAAATGCGATATGGTATCATGTATGTTCGGCAATGCGGATATCGCATTTGCCAATTTTGAGGATTCTTCATTCGAACACTGTGAAGCTCTGAACATTGAGCATCTGACTCTTGCCAATTTGCCCATGTCTCTTGCCGGGTTGAATATTGACAGAGAACAATACTGTAATCTGTAATATATGAGGTATGGAATGTGCATGGATTACTCTCTATGACATTCTAAAATCTGTCACCTAAATAAATTATTTATTAATTATAAGATAGTTATGGCAGAAAGGCTGTAAAAATTTTTTCAAAAAATTGCAAATTTCATAATTTTAAAAAATCAGTTGCTTTTATTTAAATATATGTTATATTAACTTTTGCGGTAGGGATACCTGGGTAAGGCTAAACTGAAACTGTTGCCGCCGCAAAAACAAGGAATATTAAATGACGAAAGAGTTGAAAGAAAGAGTTGTAAATGTCGTAAAAGGGGGATTGATATATAATCAGTTCTCTCAAGAAGAGTTCGAGCAGATTAAAGAATTTTTTGAATCCGCTACTCCAAAAATCAAACCATTGCCTCAATTGGTTGATTCTCAGACTGCTATGTCCGCCCTGCAGTGTGATAAGCATCGATTGAATTATTTCCTTAACAAAGGCTTGATCAAGCGTGTTAAGTTCGGTCATCGTAAGATAATGATCGATCATGACAGCCTTCGCCGCTTCATGACTTATGGTATTTAGGTTGTCGGAGGTGAAGAATGAGCGAAAATCGCAAATCACTCTTTACCGTTTATCAGCGAAAAGGCAAATGGGTTGTCGAATATATTGATATTGATGGTAAACAAAAACTGAAGACACTAAAAGACGCAACCGGAGAATATCCCTCTTCAAAATTGCAGGCGACCCGAATCGCCAGAGATATGCTTGCAGCCATCCATACAATTCAAAACATCCGTTCCGAGCAAGAATTGTTGAATCGTTTTGCGGAAAAGCAACAATTGATAAATCAGATATCATTCAAGCTCGATGATGTTCTTCCAATGATAGAGAATGATCCACGCCTGAAAAATGGAACGCGTTTTCAGTTCCGTAAATATCAGTGGAATAAATTTTATCATTGGATTAAAACAATTTATCCTCAGATCAAATCCCCACATGAAATTACCTCTGCAATTGCTCAACAATTCGCAGGCGTATTGTATTCGGAAGGAATGGCAAATTCTACTTATAATGATTATCTTGTGACTTACAAAATGTTTTTTCAGATGATGGCAACTTGTGGTGGATTGACCTCTAATCCTTTTGCAGAGATCAAACATCTTCCCCAGGAGACAATGTCTCATCAACCCATACCATCTGAATATATTCCTCTTTTGTTGGATGCATGTGATGATGATAATTTTTCCGTCATTCCGACGACCAAATTGACTCCGATAAAAAAAGAAGAGCTTAAAACTCTTGTAATTATTGGGATCTGTACTGGCATGCGTTTAAAAGATTGTGCTTTGTTGACATGGGCTAAAATTAATTTTGATCGTAAAATGATAATGGTTGTCGCTGCCAAAACTCGTCGTTTCAACAAGAGACCTTTGCTGATTCCATTGCTTCCGATGTTGCACGAACATCTCATGCATATACATTATAATGGAATCAGTGGATATGTAATGCCGACGATTGCTCATCGTTACATTGATGAAGAACGCCACGAAAGATTAGGCAGTAATACCAAAAGTGACAACGGAGGTATTTCTAACGAGATAAAACGTCTGCTTGCTTTTGTCGGGGTGTCCGTCAACACTCGTTCATCGCAAAGTTCAGACAATGAATCGTTATTGACTCCAAGAAGAAAGAAACGCCCTAATATATATGGATTTCATTCGTTCCGTCATAATTTTGTTTCGGTGTGTGCCGCAAATAATGTTCCAATGGCATATGTCGAAGCGATCATTGGTGACGATTCTTCTGTTCTAAAAGAATACTATACTCATGTCAATTTTGAGGATATGCAGCAGCGAATCAATGGAATTCAAGGGGATTTGTTTGGTAATCCAACTTTTGGCAACCATGAAACACCCATTAAAAAGATATCATGAAGACTGATAAAAGACTGACTTTTCCTATTTCCTTTAGGGGAATGTCAGTCTCGTAATGAATAGGTCATCGGTTCGATTCCGATAATTGGCTCCATTTTTTTGCTTGCATTCTCCGTGAGAATTGCTTTGATACACTCCAAAAAATTGACGTGCAAAATACATTTTGCCGTCATTTTTTGTTTTGTATCTCCGCTTTGCTCTTATTGGCTTATGCCAATATCGCAATTCTCACTTGGTGATCGGTTGCCTTCACTTATCAGTTTGTGCCTTGCACTTCGTTCAGGCACTTCGTCGGGCTTTGCCCTCCTTGTCGATTCCGATAATTGGCTCCATTAAAATAGACTGAAAACCAACAACTTGCATCAGCAAAGGTTGTTGGTTATTTTTTTTATGTTGCAATTATGTTGCAATCAATCTCCGCTTGCGAATATAAACCGCCATCCTCGCCATTACAACATTTTCACAACATTTTTTTTGACAAAAAGGAAGGGACTGGCGATCACCACCAACACCATCCATTGCTTTTTTAGTTCTATCCGGCATCATCTGAAGTTCACGCATGATGCCTTCGCCAAGCTCACGTGTGTTGAACCTGAATGTAGCACGCTTTGCCATGTTACGCTCCTGCGACAGCTATTCTATACCCAAGCAGGATATTTTTCGTGTTACGATACGGCTTTATGCCTTTGACATCGTATGTTTTGCCGTTGCATACGATCTGAGCAGGTTGCTCCGGTGTTACGCTGGTCGGTGCTACGAGGAATATTCTTTCGTTCTGAATAGCACCGAACATGCCGACATCAGTCTGGGTAAAACCCATCTCGAATGCGAGTGCTTCGATATTTCTTCCCCATACGACCGTTCCGTCAAGGATGGTCGTTTGCTGTTTGATCGTTATGGGCGTTGTGGCTATTTTTTCAATGATTCCAGCCATAAAAAACCTCCGTGTTTCCGGAGGTGCGGTGCTTGTCAGTATAGCAGCTGAAACAGTTTGTCGATTTTTTCTGATATGCCAAAACACTCTGGTTTCGATTCCACTCTGAGTCCATATAAAGAAACCGGCTTGCTGGGAGCAGCAATTGATTTTACAAACTCATCCCACATATTCAGAATTGCTTTGTTTTTGAAATAATGAAACTTTCTTGCTTTGCAATACGCTCGCAGGTGAAGTTCAAAACGCCTTGCCATGTTTTTGAAATCGTCTGAAATTATGCCTGCTGCAAAATCAGCGTGCAGACGCTCATCAATGGCTATCAGCTCGTCTATCAACTGGAATTTAATTTGCATCATTGCTGAATCTCTCTCCTGAATTTTTGCGATATACAATGCACTGCAAAAGCCGAGAAATGTCAGCAGAATATCTTTGAGCATGGTTATTTGCCGTAAAGGATTTTTTCTGGGTGAAGTTTCATTTGCCGGTCAATCTCATCTGACCATTTTCGATATTCGGCAAGTTCTTCCTCAGTCCATTTTCGTTTTTTTGCTCTTTCCCAATGTTTTTTTGCTCTTTCCTGTGCGTGTTCACTCAGCGGAGCATCATAAGGAGTGCCATCTTCATATACCATCATTTTCTTAACCCTATGTCCTTAAACAGTTTGTCAAATTCGTTTGCAACCGACTCAAAATCATCATCATCCCACATGCTATCAAATATACCATGCTTTCTGTACAAATTCAACTGCTCAAGTAATTTTTTGTCACCACTGCGCAGGGTTATTTATTGAGAATATGCCCTCGAAAACATTTCTTTTGGAGACAATTGCGATCATCCATTATTTTACGGAATTTTCCATTGGCTTTCTCGATCATTTCGGGCGTGATCTCCTCGGACGGAAGTTTTTTGTTTTGCATCTCTACATTGCTTTTATCGGCTCCATTTTTTTGCTTGCAAAAAAATCAAACCGGTAAAAATCTGCAGCTGGTTGATTTTTTATATCCGTATTGATTCGTTCTTTTTGCTGTTGGTGATCCGGCTTTACCCGGCTCTATAATTTAAAATCTTGCAAATATGGTTTGAGGCACTTGAAAAATGGCAGTACATGCTGTAGATTATACCAGAATCTGTTTATCTGTCGGTAGCTTAACGTTTTACAACCACAATAAAGTGAAAGGAACATTTCAAATGAAAAAACTGCTTCTCATCATCCTGTCGGCTTTCGTTGCATTTTCCACTCTGTTTGCCGCTCCCGCTTCTCCGGTCGCCAAGCGTTTCCCCGCCAAACTGGTCAATGCCAAAGGGCAGCAGGTCGATTCATCTAAAGTACTCAATGGGAAAATGGTGGCAGTTTATTTTTCCGCCTCCTGGTGTCCGCCCTGCCGTGCTTTTACTCCTCAGTTGGTGAAATTCTACAAAGCTGCCGCCAAAAAGGGCAATATCGAAATCGTTCTGGTCTCTTCAGACAAAAATGCAGCTGATATGATGAAGTATATGAAAAAATACAACATGCCATGGTATGCCATCCCGCACGGCGATGCCAAGGGTAAAGCATTGATGCAGGAACTTAAGGTTACTGGAATTCCCATGTTGGTTGTTTTTGACCGTAATGGCAGACTCATTACCAAAAACGCCCGGGGTGATGTGGCTTCTTCAGGTGTCAAAGCTGTTGAAAAGTGGCAGAAGTCTGCCAAAAATACCAAAAGCAGCAAGGCGTCCAAAAAAGTCAAAAAATCCGGGAATAACTGAACCGGTTGTTTCATCGCAAATCAAAACCACCGGCTTAGCCGGTGGTATGCACCACGCCTTCAAGGCGATAATACCGGCAGCCCGACACGGGCTCTGAATTGGTTCGCCATGCGCAACAATTTTTCAGGCTACCGCTTAAGCGGTGTTTTTTATGCCTT
>JAZSIZ010000011.1:0-46465 GCA_045534015.1 Victivallaceae bacterium
TCGTCGCAAAACCCGACATTGTCGCACGCTGCATCCACCGATAGAAAACAAACCGTGATTTGACAGTTGACAAATCGCTGTTTGGGTGATATGTTTCATACATTGAAAATTATGTTTTTTGCAAATTTATATTTCAGCTTCACAAAAATCGGGACAACAACTATTTTTTCAGGGGAAAGAGCATTATTGCAGATTTGAAGTCAGTTGAATGAAGCAGAAACAGTATTTTTTCAGTAAAAACTGTTTTATACAGCAAAAGCAATTGGAAAAGTTCACAGGGATGCCGTATATTAAAGAAGATTTTTTATCATTATGTTTGCGGAGTCTGAAAAATGGATCACCATATGAATTTGTACGAACTTCCCGAGATAACTGAAATCAACCGTCTGCCCATGAGTGGCGCGCCGGTAGCAGAAAGTGAGCGTTTTTTGCTGGATGGGAAATGGGATTTCAAACTTTTTTCCAAGCCGCAGGATATTCCTGAATTTTCCGCAATAGACTTTACAGAAAAGATCACTGTCCCATCCAACTGGACTTTGGGCGGTTTCGGGGATCTGCCCCATTACACCAATATCGCAATGCCCTTTGACAATCTTCAGCCGCTGCCGCCGGAAAAAAATCCTGCCGGAGTCTACCGTACTGCATTTATTCTGCCGGAAAACTTCACCGGCAAACGCATCGTGCTGCATATCGGCGGCGTGGAAAGTTATTTTGAACTCTATTTCAATGACCGTTTTCTCGGAATGGGTAAAGATACCCGTCTGCCATCTGAATTTGATATATCAGATTTTGTTGTCAATGGTGAAAATATCCTGTATGCCAAAGTGATCCGTTACTCCGATTCCAGCTATATCGAGGATCAGGATCAGTGGTGGATGGCTGGAATATACCGGTCATGCTTCATCTATGCTACCAGTCATGAATATTTTGAAGACATCTTCATTTCCGGTGACTGGAATTACGAGAAACAATACGGTATTTTTGATTTCCACTGTCATCTGGGATTTTCGCCATTCAAATATATGGCTCCGGAAAAGAAAGATACCGGTTTCCGCGGACCGGAGGAGGATTTTACGGTAAAATACCATCTTACAGCAGCAGATGGCACTCTGATTGCTGAAGATCATGGAAAAATAAGTCACAGTTTCCGTGATGGCGGTTATAAGTTTCACAGCAATCTGACGTTGAAAAATGTCTCTCCGTGGTCGAGTGAAACTCCGACTCTCTACTTTTGTACTGCGGAACTTTTTGACCGATCCGGGAATCTGCTGGATAAACGGATCATGCGTACAGGATTCCGCAATGTCCGGATCAGCGGGAATGCTCTGCTGATCAACGGTAAAAGGATCATGATCAAGGGCGTCAACCGACATGAACACGATTGCATTACCGGCAAAACTCTGACTTTGGAAAATATGCTTGCCGATATAAAACTGCTCAAGCAGTACAATTTCAATGCAGTCCGCACCTGCCATTATCCGGATGATGAAAGATGGTACGATCTGTGTGATGAGTACGGTATTTATGTGATGGATGAGGCAAATATTGAAGCTCACGCCAATTTTGCCGTCATCTGTCGCGACCCCCGGTGGAAAAATGCTTTTGTTTCCCGGGTGGAGCGTATGGTTATGCGCGACCGTTCCCATGTTTCCATTATTGCCTGGTCACCTGGAAATGAGACCGGACACGGCGAAAATCATGTTGCCGCACTGGACAGACTGCATGCATTGGATTCATCCCGGGTGATTTTTCATAATGGCGAAATTTTTCCTTTCTGGACACAGGAAAACGGTTCTTCCCGGGTCAACGGTGATGAAAGGTACAACAACATTTTCTGCCCGATGTATATGAGTATTGCCGATCTTGAATCTTATGATAAAGATCCCGCTGCTGTGCGTCCGGGGATATTGATCGAATATGCTCATGCGATGGGCAACAGTTCCGGCAGTTTGTGCGATTACTGGGATCTTTTTTACCGGAGCAGAAAATTGCAGGGCGGTTTCATCTGGGATTGGATGGATCAGGGGATTTTGCAGTATGATGAAAAAGGCAGACCATTTTATGCATTCGGCGGAGATTTCGGCGAAAGTATCCACGATGTGGATTTCTGCTGCAACGGTATGCTTGCTCCAGACCGTTCTCTGCATCCGGGGATGTATGAATTCCGTCATCTGGTGCAGGAAATAAAAGTGCGCCATACCGGAAATTTTTCCTTTGAATTGACCAACTGCCGGGATTTTACCACGCTGGAAAATTTTGAGGGCATCTGGAATGCAGAGGTCAATGGCTCCGGTGTTGTTTCCGGAAAACTTCCGGATTTTTCCGCACTGCTTCCCGGGGAGAAGCTGACCTTTGATCTGCCGCTGGAAAATATCACACGCAAAGATAATGAAGAAGTTTTTGTCAACTTCACGTTCAGTGCAAAATGTGATCTTCCGGCAATTCCGGCAGGAACATTGCTTGCCCATGATCAAAGTGATATAACATCGCTGATACCGGTGAAAAAAGTTCCGGCAGCCGGAATCGCACTTCCCTGTTCTGTAAAAGAGGCACAAGGCAAAATCATCCTTGGTGCCGGAGGGACTTCTCTGGAAGTTGATATTGCAGACGGTTCCGTGCAGCTTGTCAGAAATGGTGTTCTGCTTGCGGAAAAATTCCTTGAAGCGAATATTTTCCGCGCTCCGACTGATAATGACGGTATCAAAGGCAGAGGCGGGCAGATGTGGAAACCG
This sequence comes from Victivallaceae bacterium, assembly GCA_045534015.1. GTDB lineage: Bacteria > Verrucomicrobiota > Lentisphaeria > Victivallales > Victivallaceae > UBA1784. The sequence goes on from JAZSIZ010000011.1 coordinate 2,733, forward strand.
ATCTGGCACTGGCGCAAGGCTGAACTGGATAAAATGAGTACCCGACTGACCGGTCATCTGGTGACGGATAACGGTATAAATTTATCTGAAGAATTGTGTTTTGCCGGTGGTGTCATACAGTTCTGTCAGAGTTTTACGGCGCAATCAGACGGTTCATTCAAAGTGACAATGCATTATACTATTCCGGAAGATTTCCCGACGCTTCCCAGAGTGGGAGTATCTGCAACGCTTTTCGGGTTTGACGAATTCCGTTACTTCGGCAGAGGACCTTTTGAAAACTATATCGACCGCAAGCGTGCCGCTATGGTCGGGCTCTATCACTCAAGTGCGACAGAAACCAGCCGTTTCAATTACGTTGTGCCGCAGGAACACGGAAACCGTACTGATACCAGGTTTGTAACCATTTGCGGGAAAGAAAGTTCCATCACTCTTACCGGGGAACCGTATTTCGAATTCGGTTTGACCGGGTTTACTGCACAGGAGCTTTACGCCGCCATGCATCCTGTTGAATTGCCGGAACATGATGAAGTGTTTCTCACCGTTGATTTGCAGCAGCGGGGCATCGGAACCGGTTCCTGCGGGCCGCAGACTCTGGAAGAGTATCAATTGAATGCCAAAGAATACGACTTTGCATTCTCCTTTAAAGTTGATTGAGTTTATATAAATTATGAAAAAGATGAATATTGCCGGAAGTCGCTTTCGCAGGTTCGCTGAATGATAAAGTTCACCGGATGCCGGACTGTATGATTGATGAGTATATCCGTTTTTCTTCCGGGGAAGCGACCCGTTATGAAGTTCTTGAATCCATGCTTCTGACCAGCAAATAACAGGGGGTTTTTATAATGATTTACTTTTTTGCAGATGATCACTATCAGAGTTTTCCCGGCAGAAATATTTTTGAAAATCTGCCGGAACGTCTGAAAAAACGGATTACATTTTCAGAGAATGACTGGGCGATTCTGGAAACCGGAAAACTTCCGGAAGATTGCGAACTTCTCGTACTCAATATGATCGGTACAACCTGCGGTTTGCCGCATCCGGATGAAAATGCGGAAAAAGCAGTCCGATCATGGTGTGAAAAAGGTGGTAATATTCTGCTGCTTCACGGTTCAAGTGCCGCTTTCTGGCAATGGCAGTGGTGGCGCAATATCGTCGGATTCCGCTGGGTGCGTCCGGGAGATCCGGATAACGTTGTTTCCTCTACTCATCCGGTCGAACCTTATTCGCTGCGGGTGAAAAAAGTCCGTCATCCATTGGCATCAAAACTTGTCAGTTGTGATCTGCCCAAAGATGAGATCTATACGGAATTGGAACAGGTCTCTCCTGCCATGATCCTGATGGATACTGCCATTGAACAGGGCGTTTATCCCCAGTGCGTGGAAACGGTCAATCCGTGGGGTGGAAAAATGGTCAGTTTTCTGCCGGGGCATGCTCCGGAAGTTACTTCCTCGGAACCGGTTATTGCCAATATTACCGCGATCATCGATTATCTTCTTCAATAATGCTGCACAGTAACCACAGGAGATCGGTATGACAAAATTTTTTCTGACGGTATTGACTTTTTCCGGTGCTTTTTCTGTAATGGCAGGGGAAGCTGCTGCTGTTTCCCGATACTACGGAACAGTTTATGCCCTGCTGCCGCCGCTGGTGGCGATCATTCTGGCACTTCTGACCAAAGAGGTTTATTCTTCGCTCTTTGCCGGTGTTCTGCTCGGCGGGTTGCTGGCGGCGGATTTTCAGGTGCTTTGGGCAATGGATCATATCGTTGTTGACGGTTTGACCGGAGCGGTTCAGGGGACTGCCGGTGTTTTCATCTTTCTGGTGATCCTCGGATCAATAGTGGCTTTGATCAACCGCACCGGAGCAGCGGCGGCATTCGGCAGATGGGCAAAAAATCATGTTAAAACCCGGCAGGGGGCAATGCTGGCGACTTTTGCCATGGGTATATTGATCTTTATCGATGATTACTTTAACTGTCTGACCGTCGGTAACGTGATGATGCCGGTCACAGATGCGAAAAAGATCTCCCGTGCCAAACTGGCGTATCTGGTGGATGCTACTGCGGCTCCGATATGTATGATCGCACCGATTTCCAGCTGGGCGGCGGCGGTTTCTGAATATGCCGACGGCAGTGAAATTTCCGGATTGGAACTTTTTATTCTCGCTATTCCCTATAACTTTTATTCTCTTCTGACTCTGGTTTTTGTTTTTGCTCTGATCATGTTGAAAGTCGATTACGGCCCGATGGCAAGGGAGGAAAAAAATGCAGAGATGAATGAAGTTATTGCCTCGGTTGAAAGCAGCAACACGGGTAAGGGCGGGAGCATCGATATGATAATCCCGACGGTTCTTCTGATCATAATATCGATTCTTGCTTTGGTCTATGCCGGCGGGATCCTTGATGGTAAGAGTTTTATTGATGCTTTCGGGGCGACTGATGCTTCTGTGGCATTGCCTCTGGGCGGATTGCTGGCACTGATATTCACCATATTCTATCTGCAAATCCGTAAAGTAGTCTCTTTCAAAGAGGCTATGACCTGCATACCGCAGGGATTTATTGCCATGGTGCCGGCGATCATCATACTGACGCTGGCAACGGCATTGAAGAATATGACCGGTTTGCTTAATGCCGCCGGATTTATCGGCGGAATTGTCGGCAGCAATGCTGAAGGACTTGCCCAATTGCTGCCGGCGGTGATTTTTCTGGTAGCGTGTTTCCTCTCATTTTCCACCGGAACGGCATGGGGGACATTCGGTATACTTATTCCGATCGTGGCGGGAATTTTTCCGCCCGGGAACGAATTGCTTTACATAAGTATTTCCGCCTGTCTTGCCGGTTCAGTCTGCGGAGACCACTGTTCACCGATTTCTGATACGACTATCATGTCATCTGCCGGGAGCAATTGCGATCATCTGCTCCATGTTTCCACCCAGATGCCTTATGCATTGACTGTGGCTGTAATTTCACTTGCCGGATTTTTACTGGCGGGATTTATCCCCAACTGGTTTGTGGTATTCCCGATCCTGATTCTGCTGCTGGTGGCGACTCTTCTGGGGCTCCGGTTTGTCTGCCGCCGTCACTGAATAAAAAATAACTGCCGGGGAAGCAAAGCTTGCGCCCCGGCAGATTTTGTATGCAGTATTTATACTGTATCAGTATGATCGCAATGTGGCACAGACTTTTTCAAAAGTTTCCAGAGCTGTGCGTTTTCCGGTGTAGTCCCGGGTTTCCGGATTGACAAAAAGTTCCCGTTCCCGGGCATTGGTCAGCTGCCAGAAGCTTTTTATATCCATATCACCTTCGCCGATAGTGGCATCCGTGAAGTATTTTCCGCACCGTTTCAAATCTGCTCCGGCAGACGGTGTATCGGAAACATACCAATCTTTCACATGAAAATGTACCACATAGTCGCGGAGTTTTTCAAAAGCAGTCAACGGATCATCAGCGGTCGCCACATTGCCCTGATCAAAAGTTACCCGCAGATCCGGGATCTGCCGGAGTATTTCCAGACATTCATCGGCGGTGGTGATGGGGCTTTGCAGAAAGCCGGTGCTTTCCAGTGTGAGCTGAACACCGGAAGCTTTGGCAAGTTCACAGCCCCGGGCATAATATTCAGCATAACGTTTGCGGTCATCAGCCATATTCTGCTGATCTTTGCGGGCGAAAGGCGGGAGCATAAGTACCGGAGCATTGAAAGTACAGGCATCATCCAAAGAGGATTTGAATTCATCCATATAATTTTTGTCACCGTTGACAAAACCCCATTTGATCATGGTGTGAGCGGCGATGTAAAGTCCGGCATCATCACAGAGTTTTTTCAATTCTGCGGCACTTTTGCCATGCAGACCGATCCAGTCGATCGCTTCCATTTTACAAGCCTTGGCAACAGCAATGATCTCTTCGACGGGGGAATCTTCCATCATCAGCGACATCATACAGATTTTCATGTCAGCACATCTCCATTGGTTGTTTGATCACAGGATAAATATACCACAGAATATCGCTTTTCTCAATGGATTATTCTGCACATTTGTGGATTATTTGGCAAATGTTGTGAATTTATCCACCGGAAATAAAAAATGGATCCGGTTTTTTTGTATGACTTCCCATCCGGTCGGTTAGCGGGGTTATTCCTGAAGCAGTTCCCCGGAGGATTCTTCGCTGTCAAGTTCCTGGATATTGCGCAGTTTGCGTTCCAAAGCTCTTGAGCGGGTTCCGATTTTTTCCATGTGATTGACGACCGCTTCCAGACTTTTTCTGGTGGCGTCCATCTCATTGCCGAATTTGTTGAATTCAGTTTTGACCGCACCGAGTATCTGCCATACCTCATTGGAGCGTTTCTCGATGGCAAGGGTTTTGAATCCCATTTGCAGAGAGTTGAGAAATGCCACCAGATTGGAAGGGCCGACCACAGAAATGTGCATTTCATTCTGCAATTTTTCAAAAAGTCCGGGCAAACGCAGTATTTCCGCATAGATCCCTTCGCTGGGGACGAACATCAGGGCGAATGCTGTGGTGTGCGGCGGATAGACATACTTTTCTTTAATGTCAGTGGCGGCCTTTCTGACCGTTCTGGCGAATGCCTCTTGAGCTTTTTTTACTTCGGGGGAGATTTGCGGGAATTGTTCGTAACACTCCAGCAGTCTCTGGTAATCTTCCACCGGAAACTTGCTGTCAACGGGCAGATATACCGGACTGTCGTCGGATGTGCCGGGCAGTTTGATGGCAAATTCCACGATTTCTGTACTGCCGGGGATGGTTGCGACATTCTTTTCATACTGGTCGTGAGCCAGATATTGTTCAAGGATGGCGGCAAGCTGGAATTCTCCGATATTGCCTCTGGTTTTGACATTGGTCAGCACTTTTTTAAGATCTCCGACCCCGGTGGCGAGCGTCTGCATTTCACCGAGTCCCTTGTGGACTTCCTCCAGACGCTGACTGATCAACTTGAATGATTCGTTGAAGTGTTTTTCCATGGATTCCTGCAATTTGTCATCCACGGTTTTTTTCATCTCATCAAGTTTGGCGCGGTTTTCTTCCTGAATATTTTTGAGTCTTCCATCGAGCAGTTCCCGGTTGTTTTTCAGCTGCAAAGCGGTACTTTCCTCAAAAAGACGGATCTTTTCCTCAAGGGTGCGGATCAATTCAGAACTTTTCTTTTCACTGCGGTCGCCGTAATTCTGCAAGGCTTCTGCAAGTTTTCCGGCACTTTGCTCATCGGCCTGCCGCACCGCATCGCGGAATTCCTGCAAAAACTTCATAAAATCAGCAAAAGAATCTTTCACTGTACTTTGCTGAAGTGAAAAGTGCTGCTGCAATTCCATGCGGCTGCGGGAAAAATTGTCATTCAAATCACTGCGGTTGGCGGCAAAACCTTTTTCGCATGCTTCCGCACTGCGGTCACTCCTGCGCTGAAACAACAGGATGACCAGCAGTACCAGAATAATTGCCAGCAGGATAAGGATCAGCCATTCAACCATTTTTCCGCCGCCTTAAATGAGCAGAGCCGGGGGTTCAAATTCCGCGACTTCATTACTGACTTCAGACAGAGTCCTGCCGGTGTAGATCTGCCGCGGCCGGACGATTTTGGTGGAATCTCCGATCATTTCACGCCAGTGTGCCACCCATCCGGGCAGACGGGCGAGGGCGAACATTACGGTGAACATATTTTCCGGAATGCCCATTGCACGGTAGAGGATACCGGTGTAGAAGTCCACATTGGGATAAAGTCCGCGTTCCACAAAGTAACTGTCCTGCCGGGCGGTTTCTTCGATCTTGTGGGCAATATCCAGCAGCGGATCATTGATGCCGACAGAGGCAAGATATTTTTCACACTCATTGCGGACGATTTCCGCTCTGGGATCGTAAGTTTTGTAGACCCGGTGTCCGAAGCCCATCAGCCGGAACGGATCATTTTTATCCTTGGCTTTCCGGATGAATTTATCCACATCACCATCCGCCCGGATCATCCGCAATTGTTCGATGACCGCCTGATTTGCTCCGCCGTGAAGCGGACCGGAAAGAGCGGAAACTCCGGCGGCAATGGTGGAGTAAAGATTCGCCTGTGCCGAACCGATGGCACGCACTGCGGTGGTGGAACAATTCTGTTCATGGTCGGCATGGATGATGAAAAGCACATTGAGCAGACGCACAGCTTCCGGGCTGATGTGATAAGGTTTCACCGGAGAATCGAACATCATATTCAGGAAGTTTGCACAGTAAGACAGATCATGCCGCGGGTAAACTATAGGTTCACCGATGGATTTTTTATAGGCGAATGCCGCGATCGTACGGACGATGGAAATGACCCGGGCGCAGGAGCGTTCAATATTCCGGGCAGTGGTCGTTACATCCACTGTCGGATAAAATGCCGCCATCGCATTGACCATGGTGGAAAGTATGTGCATGGGGTGCGCCCCTTTGGGGAAGTGATCGAAAAAGTGACGCATATCCTCATGGAGAAGCGAATTGTAGTTGAGCAGGTTGGAAAAATCGATCCTTTCCGCTTCGGTCGGGAGCGTACCGTGTACCAGCAGATATGCCACATCGACAAATGAGACTTTTGCCGCCAGTTCATCGATGGGGATCCCGCGGTAACGCAGAATACCTTTTTCACCATCGATATAGGTGATTTGACTGCAACAATTTGCGGTATTGGCGAATCCGGGGTCCATGGTGATCAAACCGGTGGATTTGCGCAAAGTGGAAATATCCACTGCTTTTTCACCTTCGGTGCCACTGATAACCGGCAGAACGACCTCTTTATCTTCAAATTTGAGGATCGCCTCTGAAGTTTTTACTGCTTTTGTCATCTTGTATATTAAACCTTTCTATCGTATTATGCCCGTTTGAATCCGGCATGAAATTCCAGAAAATCAGCTGCCAGTTCCGGCCATTTTTTCAAATCGTTGAAGCCCAACCCCAAACCTCTGCCGTGGGGACCGGATGGGAAAACATGCAATTCGCAGGTGTTTTTATTCTGCCACATACGACCGGCAAATTCAGTGGAGTTGCGGACATTGACTGCCTGATCGGTCGCTGTGTGCCAGATGAATGCCGGCTGGGTGTTTTCATCCACCAGATCTTCCAGATTGAGTTTTGCACGTTCCTCTTCCGGAGAATCTTCGCCGAAAAGATAGTATCCGCTGCCGGCATGGGCAAATTTTGAAGCCAGCGAGATCACCGGATAACAGAGGATCATCGCATCGGCCCTGCCGGAAAATTTATCTATCTGGTCGCCTTCATCGGCATTGATCTTTTCTGAAAGCATCGCACTGGATGCCGCCAGATGTCCGCCGGCGGAAAATCCGAGCAGTGCCAGATCGCCCAGATACCATTCCTGTGCATGGGAGCGGATGATTTTGACCGCTCTTATCACATCCCGCTGCGGAGCCGGGTAACGGTAGGGGGCGACACGGTATTGCAGGACAAAGGCATGAAAACCAAGTTCATTGAATTTCTGTGCCACCGGATCACCTTCGTGAAATGCCCGGTGATGGTAGCCGCCGCCGGGCAGGATCAATACTCCGCCGAGTACTTCACGGGAAGCGTCGAGCAGAAAAGTGTCGATATACGGCTGAAAATCATCCTCCATTTTCCCGGTGGGGGATTTTTCCAGATGATTACGTAATTCTATCCGCATGTTTTCCTCCAAAAATAAAGTTGAAAAAATTTATCTTATTTTTAAATATAGCACGCACATCCGGTTTTTTCCATGCCAAAAACAGAAAAGGTGCAATAAACTGCGGAAACTATTGCACAGGGATATGAAAAAGGGGATTGCAATTATCGATGCATGGGGTTATATTATAAAGTCGAATTATAATTCGTCAGATAAGACATCGTGAATTTTGAAAAATAAAATCGTCTGAAAAAAAGCAGGAAACAGCAAAAAATGAAGACTTTTGAAGAACTTTTCGCAGAACTTAAAGCCAAAGCTGCCGCCGGTGATCCGGATTCCGGTACTGTCAAAGAGCTGGCTAAAGGAACTCACTTTATCGGCAAAAAGATCGTCGAGGAGGCTGGCGAAACATGGATCGCCGCCGAATATGAAGGTCAGGATCGTACTGCTGAAGAGATCAGCCAGTTGATATATCACTTGCAGGTGATGATGATCGATCGTAAATTGGAACTTGAGGATATTTACAAGTACTTATGAATGATTTCAGCGGAAATTTGAAGTTGGCTCTGCCCAACAAAGGTGCGCTCAGCGAGGGCGCAGTGAATCTTTTGAGCAAGGCGGGATACCGTTGCAAAAGAAGCGGCAGGGAACTGGTTATCCAGGATCACGAGAACAAAATAGATTTTGTTTTTCTGCGTCCGAGGGATATTGCACTTTATGTCGGCAGCGGTATTATTGATGTCGGCATCACCGGGATCGATCTGGCTCTGGACAGCGGTGCGGAGGTGGAAACCATCTTCCCGCTCGGCTTCGGCAGATCACGTTTCTGTTTTGCCGCCCCCAAAGAAAAGAAGATGACCGTGGAACAATTCGACGGTTTGCGGATCGCCACCAGCTACCCCAGCTTGCTCAAAGCGGAACTTGCCAAACGCAATTTGAATTGCAAAGTTGTCAAGCTTGACGGTGCGGTGGAAATTTCCATTGCTCTCGGAGTTGCCGATGCCATCGCCGATGTGGTGGAATCAGGTGCTACCATGCGTGAAGCCGGTCTGGAGATCGTGGGTGAACCCATGCTCCACAGCGAAGCTGTAGTTATCGCAGGCAGTAAAGAAACAGCTGAACGCCCCGAAGTGGCTCTGCTGATCGCCCGCCTGACCGGTATCATGCGCGCCGCCGAATATGTGATGGTCGAATATGACATCGAAAGAAGCAAGCTGGAAGCCGCCTGCCGGATCACTCCGGGAATCGAATCCCCCACGATTGCTCCTTTGAGCAATCCGGAATGGGTCGCCGTGAAATCCATGGTCAAGCGCAAAGAGAGCAATGCTGTCATGGATAAACTTTATGAACTCGGCGGCAGAGGTATTATCATTATGGAAATCAGTGCGTGCCGTCTGTAAGGTGCGCCTAACAGGAAAAAGATCATGAGCAGTGAACGCAGTACATTGTCTATCGCCCGCGAGGTGTTTGATATTGAGATCGAAGGAGTTACTGCGCTGCGGAACAATCTCGGCGCCGGATTTGAAAATCTGGTTGAGCGTTGTGCGGCAGCGATCAATGCCGGCGGCAAGATAGTATTGACCGGAGTCGGCAAATCCGGCTATATCGGTAAAAAGATCGCCGCCACTTTGTCCAGTGTCGGCAATCCGGCTGTATTCATGCACCCGGTCGAGGCCCGTCACGGAGATCTGGGATTGCTCCAGAAAAATGACCTGCTGGTGGCATTGAGCTACAGCGGGGAAACTGAAGAATTGCTTGTGGTTCTCACTCCAGCCAAAAGATTGGGTGTGGAACTTGCCGCCATCACCGGAAACAGGGAATCCACTCTGGCAAAGATGAGTGATTTAGTAGTGGAAATGCCGGTTCCCAGAGAGGCATGTCCATTTAATCTGGCTCCGACGACCACTACGACAGCATTGCTGGTGCTCGGTGATGCGCTTGCCATGGTGCTGTTGGATAGAAACGGTTTTACCAAGAGCGATTACGGCAGACGCCATCCCGGCGGTGCGATCGGCAGAATGGTGACGATGAAGGCTTCTGATGTGATGCGCAAAGCGGCTGATGCCGCTGTGGTGCCGCCGGATTTCACTGTGCGTGAAACTTTGTATGCCATGAGTCATGCCCGCAGCGGTGCGGCGGTGATTGCCGATGCTGAAGGTAAATTGCTGGGTATTTTTACTGATGGTGATTTCCGCCGCAGTGCAGCGCAGGATGATGCGGTATTGACCCGTAAAATGAGTGAAGTGATGACTCCGTCGCCGATTTCGGTCAATGCCGAATGCATGGTTGTGGAAGTGATCAAACTGGTGGAAAAACGCCGGGTTGATGATCTGGTGGTCGTTGATGATGACAACAAAGTTGCCGGAATCATCGACATTCAGGATCTGCCCGGACTTAAAATAATGTGACAACTTATGAAAAAACCGGTATTGAAATATTTTCTGATTCTGCTGACTGTGATCTGTGCCGCACCGTCCCTCCGGGCGGATGATGAAACGGCATCCGGAATTTATCGTGAAGCTTTCCGGATGTATCAGGATGGCGAATATTACGATGCTGCCAAAAAGTTTTCAGAGTGCCGCATCTACGCAAAAAATCCTGCGATCCGTGCCAACAGTCTGAAAGCGGAAATCGCGGCATTCCGTATGTGCAAACTTTATTACCGGGAATTTCTTGCGATCGAGGAACTTCTGGAGCGTTATCCGGATTATGCCGACTGCAATGAATTGATCGCCCGGGAATTCGAGATCGGAAAACTTTTCCGGCAGGGGGTGCGGGAACCGGCATTCTGGATTTTCCGCTGGATTCCGTATCTTCTGGATGTTGACCGTACCGGCGAAGTTTACAGTGCAGCACTGGCAAGGGCACCGTTTTCAAAGTTTGCTCCGGAGGCTCATTTGCAATTGGCTCTCTGGTATGAATTGGAAGGCGACACGCTCAAATCCATCAGCCATTTGCGCCGGATCGTAGAAGATCATCCTGCTGCAGCCGAGTTCAAATACTCTCTGCTTGCTCTTGCCAACGGACTTTTCGGACTTGCCGGCAGAGGTGACGGCGACAGCCGTTATATCAACGAGTCGGTGGAATTATTCCGGTTGTTCTGCGACAAATATCCGGATGCTCCGGAGGTCGAATTTGCCCGCAACCGTCTGGCTCAGGCAAAAGATATTCAGGCGGCAAAACTGTTTGAGATCGCTGAATTTTACCGGAAAAGCGGCCGCAGCGATGTGGCGGAAAGATATTTGGCGCAGGTGATGAGTGAATATCCGGACAGTGAAAAGGCGCAGGAGGCAGAAAAGACTCTGGTCGATATTTCACAGGATTATCTGCCGGTGAATCCTCCGGCAAAAATCGATCCGCGTCTGCCGGATCTCAAAAGCTACAAAATTCCGGATAATGCGGAATTGCTGTTGGTCTCCCCGGGGGACAGAAACTCCCCGTATCTGCTCAATGTGCCGGATCTCAAGGGAGAAAAATTGCCGGCTTTGCAAGGAAAAGGAGAACGTGTAAAGTGAAAAAATTACAATTGCTCGCCGCAGTTTCCGCCATGCTGTTATGCTGCGGCTGCGGTTATACCTGCGGTTCATTGGGACATCCGCAGCTTAAATCGGTGGCTGTCGCTCCGGTGATAAATGATACATCTGCCTACAACAGTTCTGTGATATTGCAGGGATTGCTGTCAGAGCGTTTCACCACTGATGGAACTATGAAGCTGAAAAGCATGGGAAATGCCGACTGCATCGTGTATTCCAAAATAACCGATGTCCGTTACCGCGCTCTGGATTACGGAACTGCCTCTGACGGGGAGGATACTTTCCTTGCCAATGAGTGGCAGTGTGAGGTTGATGTGGAGTACTCTGTGGTGCTTCCCGGCAGAGGTAAACCTCTGATCGCCAACCAGAAAGCAACCGGAAAAACCAGATTTCTCAATGGTCCGGATATGGAAACCAGCCGCAACAATGCTTTGCGTCAGGCGTTGTTTGCTGCAACTAAAAGCATAGTTTCCAATATCACAGAGGGTTGGTAACAGAAAGTACATCGGCAGTATGCGGATAAATCTGATAAAAAAAGGGGGCTTGCCCCTCTCCTTTGCGGCGTTGATCACAGCAGGAACTTTGCTGTTGATGCTGCCGGGGGTCTGCAAGCAGGATTTATCACTGGTTGATGCATTTTTTACTGCCTGCAGTGCGGTCTGTCTCAATGGTCTTGCGGTGATCGGCACTTATGAATTCACCTTTTTCGGACAATTGATCATATTGATCCTCATTCAGCTGGGGTGTTTCGGAATTCTTTCTTTGAGTGCCATGATCCTGCTGCTTGCCGGCAGAGGATTGTCGTTCAGTGACACTTTGCTCATGTACAATCTCAATGACCGTTTTTCACTCGGCAGTACCGAGGCGATGCTCAAAGTTATTGCCAAGTACACATTTTTGTGTGAAGGTATCGGTGCGCTGCTGATGCTGCCGGGATTTATTTTCGGCGGATTCGGATTTTTCCGCTCGATCTGGTTGTCGGTATTTTATTCGGTCGGCAGTTTCTGCAATGCCGGTATAGGGCCGCTGCGGGGGGATATTGCTGCTGCCGGCAGATATGTTCAATGTATTTCTCTGACTCTGATTTTTCTCGGTGGTCTGGGGATCTATGTGATTTACGATCTTCTGCAGATGCTCCGTGACCGTCACCATCACATGCGTCTGCACTCCCGGATCGTATTGCGGTGTTGCTCTGTACTTATAATTTGCGGCACTTTGAGTTTGTATTTATTGAGTTTGGCACCATCGGGCAGTGATTTGAAACTTTTTGATGCTTTTTATCTTTCGATCACCTCCCGGACGGCGGGATATTCGACAGTGGATCTGGCTTTACTGTCACCGGCATGTCTGACATTGATCATTGTTCTGATGCTGATCGGCGGTTCCCCCGGATCGACAGCCGGTGGATTGAAAACGACTACACTGGTGGTTATTTTCGCGGCATTGATAAGTTCATTCAAGGGGGATAACGAAGTGATCATTGCCGGGAGAAAAATTGCATTGCAGACGGTTCTGCGGTCGATGACCATTGCGGTGATGTTCATTCTGATGGCTGTTTTCGGCGGATTGCTGTTAAGTGCATTCTCGCCGCAGTTGACAGACCGTCAGTGTTTCTTTGAAGTGGCTTCCGCATTGGGCGGCACCGGATTGGATGCCGGGTGGATAACTCCACAGTTATCCACGGCATGTAAAATTTTTATAGCATTTTGTATGTTTGTCGGCAGAGTTGGACCGTTGGCTGTATTCATGTTCTTTGTCCGCAAAGAAAAACCGGCGGTTCTGCACTATCCGGAAGAACGGGTTATTGTCGGTTGAAATTGAGTAAAAATCTTGCGGCATCCGGTTGAAAAAACCGGGTTGCTTTATCAGGAATTATGGAGGATATTGTGGCTAAAAACAGTTATGCAGTTTTCGGGATGGGGGTATTCGGTACGAAAGTGGCGACTATGCTTGCCAGCAGCGGCAATACGGTGTTGATCTGTGACCGCAATGTGGATAAAATCGAAGAATTGAAAGACAAAGTAACCGATGCCATTATTGGTGATGTGACCAATGAAGAGGTGATCAGGGAGCTGAATGTCAGTAAATTTGATGCTGTTATTCTCGGGATGAGCAATTACTTTGAAGATCAGGTATTGGCTCTTACTTTGCTCAAACAGTCCGGTGCGAGGAAGGTTTTTGTCAAATCCAACAGTTCCATTCAGGAAAAGATCCTCTACCGTCTGGGGGCGGATGAGGTCATCCTGCCGGAATTGGATGTTGCTTCCCGTCTGGCACGGAGATTGTCACTTTCCAATATTTCCGATATTTTTGAATTCAAAGGTTCCACTATTGCCGATGTGATAGTGCCGGAATCTATGGCAGGTATTCCGCTGCGTGATCTGAATCTGCGCGGCAAATACAATATTACTATTTTGATCAAATATACTCCGGACGGGTTGAATGTCTGTTCCATCGGTCCGGAAACCACGCTGAAAGCAGGGGATCAATTGACCGTTTTCGGAGAACAGAAAGCAATAATCGAACTTTTCAGAGGAGATAAATCATGAGCGATTGTATTTTTTGCAAAATAATTGCCGGTGAGATACCAAGTGCAAAAATTTATGAGGATGAATTGATCTATGCATTTCTGGATATTTCTCCGATCAACTTCGGTCATACTCTGGTGATCCCCAAAGAGCATCACCAGTCTGCGGCAACTATTCCGGAAGCGACTGCCGGCAGAATGTTCCATATCGCCAGCCGCATCGGTATTCTGCTTAAAAGGCTGGATGAATTTGACGCTTACAATCTGCATCTTGCCGACGGCACTGCCGCCGGACAGGTGGTTATGCATGCTCATTTGCATGTCATTCCCCGGGGAGCTGAAGACGGTTTCCGCTGGAACTGGCGGCAATTGAGCTATCCGGATGGGAAAATGCAGGAGATCGCCGCTGATATTTCCAGACGTCTGAAGGAAAAAACTGCCAACTAAACATTGAACTAAACACAAAAGCGGTGTATATTATATCACCGCTTTTCAGGCGGCAGGAAAATTCAGAAAGGTCAGGTAGAAAAAATGAGTTTCAGCAGTGAGTTCATCCATCCCAAGGATCAGATCGTGGACATTATGCACCGTATTTACGGTTACGGCATGACAACCACCAGCGGAGGTAATCTTTCCATATTGGACAGTGAGGGCAATATGTGGATAAGCCCCGGCGGGGTGGATAAAGGTTCATTGACCCGTGAAGATATTGTGCGGATAAAGCCCGATGGCACGATCGAGGGTAAACACAAACCGTCCAGTGAATATCCGTTTCACCGGGCGATTTACCGTATGCGTCCGGATGTAAAAGCGATTTTGCATGCTCACCCCCCGGCTCTGGTGTCTTTCAGCGTGGCAGGCAAGATCCCCGATACCACCATCCATCCGGCAGCGAAATATGTCTGCGGCACAGTGGGATATGCTCCTTATGAAATTCCCGGCAGTGAGGCTCTGGGAAAAAGTGTGGCGGAGGCATTTGCCGCCGGTCACAGCACGATTCTGCTGGAAAATCACGGAGCATGTACTGCCGGAGCTACGCTGCTTCAGGCGTTCCAGCGGTTTGAAACACTGGATTTCTGTGCCAGACTTATCAATAACGCCATCCGTCTGGATTCAGTGAAAAATCTTACTGAAACGGATATTGAATTTCACTCTCTTGACCGGAATACCGAGTTCCGTCCCTTTGAAGTGAGCAAGCGTACCAGTAAAGAGATCGAATTGCGTACCCAGATGACCCAGCTTATCCGCCGGGCATACCGGCAGCGGCTGTTTACCAGTACCGAGGGGTCTTTTGCGGTGCGTCTGGATGAGGAATCGTTTCTGGTTTCCCCCGGCGGCATTGACCGCGGAAATCTGGAACCGGATGATATTGTTCTGGTCAGAGGCTACCGTTATGAATCCGGAAAACGCATGAGTAAAGCGGCATGGTTTTTCAAAAAGATCTTCGATGCCCAGAAAGATTTGAAATCGATTATTGTGGCACAGCCGCCGTATCTGATGGGATATGCGGTTTCTCATGTCAAATTTGATCCGCGGGTTATTCCTGAAAGTTATATCATGCTCCGGGAAGTTCCGGTGTTCCCCTATGGTGAACACTTCCGCAATGTGGATAATGTTGTGCAGAATATTTCTCCGCGTTATCCGGTATGTATGATCGAAAATGATGCGGTGATCTCTGTCGGCAAGACATTGATCGAAGCATTTGACCGGCTTGAGGTCGCTGAATACAGTGCAAAAGCCACGATCAGTGCCTCTGCTCTCGGTGGAATGAAGCCGATCAGCGATGAACAGGTCGCGGATCTGGTAAAAGCATTCAAGTTGATCCCGTAAAACGTCTGAAGTAATGGAGTGGACTTATGGTAATGGAACATTGGCAGGAGATCCGGCAGGCGGCGATGGATGTATTGCATCCGGATGAAAAGACCCTGCGTCACGGTTTGGAACTGCATGAGGAAAGTTTCGTTTTTGATGCTTACGGATTTTCTCCCGGCGGCAGCGGTTTTTCACCCCGTGTGAAAGAACTGGTCGATGCCGGAGCAAGCAGAAATGAGATCATCCATGCCAGTGAAGAGGTGCGTCAGTGCAGTTGTTTTGATGATCCGGAAATGCGTGCCAGACTTAAAGCGGCATGGGAGTTCGCCGGAGTGGATTGCAACTTTCAGAACAGCGGTGTTGAGGGCAATGATCCGGTGGAAATGCTTTACCGCTTGAGTAACTTTACCAATGTTGCCGACCGGTTGACCGATGTTTACGAGCGTGCAGTTTATCCGTGGCAGCTGCCGGGGATAAAGGAGCGCGGTCACCGTGCCATTTATATGACCACCAATGGCGTGCCGCTGGCGGATCATAAAATTTCCACAGAGGAATCTTTGAATCTGATCGGGGTCTTTTTCCGGCTGGGAGTGCGTATGATGCACCTTACCTACAACCGGCGTAATTTGCTCGGTGACGGATGTGCGGAAGCTGCCGATGCCGGTTTGAGTTCATTCGGGAAAGATGTCATCGCTGAAATGAACCGGGTCGGTATGCTGGTCGATGTGGCGCACAGCGGGCAGAGAACCAGTTACGAAGCGGCTAAAGCTTCTGTGAAACCGATGGTGGCAAGTCATTCGGCGGCAGGGGCATTATCCAACCATTACCGGGCGAAAAGCGATGAAGTCATTCAGGCAGTCAAAGAGACCGGCGGCTATGTCGGCATTTGCGCCCATCCGCCGTTTTTGCAAAGATCGATGGATTTGAATGCGATGCTGGATCATATCGAATATATTGCCCGTAAATTCGGTGTGGATCACGTAGCTATCGGTACGGATAACTACGCTCCGCTTATGGCTCCCGGTGAAGAACAGGGAATTTCCACTCCGAAAACGCGCCCCATCTGGGAACAATTCTGGACACCGCCGGGTGCCGGATATGAGTTAATGACCAAAGCGCAATATGATTCCGTTCTGTGGCTGAATTGGCCGATGTACACCGTCGGTCTGGTTCAGCGCGGATTTACCGATGATGAGATCCGCAAGATCATCGGCGGCAATGTACTGCGTGTAATCACTGAAATCTTGGAAAAATAATTTATGGCTGAATTGAAAAATATCCGCAACTTTTGCATTATCGCTCACATCGACCACGGTAAATCAACTCTTGCCGACCGGATGCTGGAAATCACCGGCACGGTGGAAAAGAGGGATTTGCAGGAACAGCTGCTTGACGGCATGGATTTGGAACGTGAACGGGGAATCACCATCAAATCACATCCGGTGCGTATGATGTATGCCCCCGATGGCGGTGAAGTGTACGAATTGAATCTGATCGATACTCCCGGACACGTTGACTTTACTTACGAGGACAGCCGCAGTTTGAGTGCGTGTGAAGGTGCGATATTGCTCATTGATGCCACCCAGGGGGTTCAGGCGCAGACCGTGGCAAATGTCAATCTGGCTTTCCATCAGAATCTGCGGGTGATCCCGGTGATCAACAAAATCGACCTGCCTGCCGCCAATCTGCCGCTTTGCTATGAGCAGATGGAGGAGATTCTTGCTTTGCCCCGGGAAGAGGCATTGCATGTTTCCGGCAAGACCGGTGAGGGTGTTGCTGAATTGCTCAAAGCGGTGATTGAAAGGATCCCGCCGCCGACGGTCGGCAGTGAAGATGGCAGTGCGGCACTGATTTTTGACTCCCGTTATGATACATTCCGGGGAGTGGTGAATTTTGTCCGGGTCCAGCGGGGTGTTTTCAAGCGCGGAACCCGGATCAAACTCTTTTCCAACGGTATTGAAAGTGAACTTAAAGAGGTCGGGCACTTCAGTCCGGATATGAAGCCGGATCCGGAACTCGGTCCCGGCAGTGTGGGGTATATCATCCCCAACTTGAAGTCACCGGCAGATACCCGTATCGGCGACACCATTACTGATGTGCAGAATCCCAGTGCGGAACCGCTTCCGGGATTCCGGCAGGTGCGTCCGATGGTATTCAGCGGAATTTATCCTATTGATACAGCGGATTACGATCAGTTGAAAGCGAGTATGGCAAAATTGCAGCTCAACGATGCGGCATTTTTCTATCAGGCTGAAAGTTCTGCTGCTCTGGGCTTCGGTTTCCGCTGCGGCTTTCTCGGATTGCTCCACATGGAAGTTATTCAGGAGCGTTTGCGCCGGGAGTACAATATGGATATTCTGGCGACTTATCCGTCAGTTATCTACCATGTTTACATGAAATCCGGAGAGATGATAGAGATCGACAATCCGGTGCATCTGCCTGATCCGTCCGGTATCGAGCGTATCGAAGAACCGGTGATCAACTGTCATTTGATGATCCCGACGGAATATATCGGTGATGTGATGAATCTGGTTATGAGCAAACGCGGTATTTGCACCAATACTGCCGGAGTGGATGCCAATCATGTGATCATTACCGCAGAAATGCCGATGCATGAAATACTTATCGATTTCCATGATAAGTTGAAATCGATCACCAGAGGGTATGGCAGTATGGATTATGAACCGGCAGGTTACCGTGCCGGAAAGATGGTCAAACTGGATATTATGGTCAATGGCGAAACGGTGGATGCATTCAGCAGCATCGTGCATGTCGATATGGCTTATGAACGCGGCCGTCAGGTTGCAGAAAGATTGCGTGATGCGATTCCGCCGCAGATGTTCCAGATCGCCATTCAGGCGGCTATCGGCGGCAAGGTGATCGCCCGGGAAACGATCCGGCAGCTGCGTAAAAACGTGCTTGCCAAATGTTACGGCGGTGACATCACCCGTAAACGCAAACTGCTGGAAAAACAGAAAGAAGGCAAGAAGCGGATGAAGTTGATCGGTCAGGTCAATATTCCGCAGGAGGCATTTGTGGCGGTGCTCAAGGCACAGGAATTCAATCAGTAACACAGGAGATTTTGGGACTTATGAAAGAAACTCTGCTTCGTTGGCTGGAACCGGTGACCGGCAGCCGTTATTATCAGGTGATCGCCGGTAATGATTTTCTCTGCGGAGTGATTGCCGGAATATTGCTGGTCTGTCTCCTGTGGCTGCTTTGCCGGATCATATTCCGCCGCCGCAGTTGTCCGGCGATAACGGTTGCCAATGAATTCGGTACGATGGCAGTCGGCAGCAATGCGGTATTCAGCGTGATAAAATTTTCCTGTTCTTCGATCAAATGTCTGGAATTTACCAAACTGGAAATTTACCGCAAAAAGGATGAATATCACTTTTTCCTGCGTGCGGTCATGGATGTGGAGCAGGGATCGGTGCCGCAATTGATGGAAAAGATCGCTTTGATAATCCGCAAAGAGATGACGGCGGTTTTTGCCGTGGATAATATCGGTGAAATCAAACTTACGATCGCCAGCTGCAAACGTCTTTCCGGCGAAGAGGAAAAAGAGGAAAATAAAGAATTTCCCGACTTTATCGATGCTGTGGAAAAAAACAGCAGCAAAGATGCGGAACATACGATCTCTCTGCGGCACGGAAAATATGACAGATAACTTTTCTTTGCCGTTGATCCTTGCCTCCCGTTCTCCCAGGCGCAGAGAATTACTGCGGCAGTGCAATGTGGAATTTACTGTAGAAGTTTCTCCGGCGGAGGAGCTTGATACCGCTTCCGAAATCGGCAGACTGCCCGAAATCAATGCCCGTTTGAAAGCTGCCGCCGTGGCTGATAATAATCCTGAAGCATGGGTACTGGGAGCCGATACGATGATCGTTTTCAATGGCTCTGCCATCGGAAAACCCTCTGATATGGATGAAGCGGCGCAGTTTTTGCGGGCATTTTCCGGCAGAACACATCAGGTCATTACCGGTATGGCACTGATTTGCCGCAAAAAGAATATTGAAGAGGTATGGAGCGCAGTCAGCGAAGTAACTTTCAAAGAACTGGATGAAAAGACCATTTCCTGTTATCTTGAACAGGTTGAGGTGCTGGATAAAGCCGGAGCTTATGCCATTCAGGAACACGGGGAGCTTATCGTAGAAAAATTTTCCGGGGAATTGGAAAATATTGTGGGACTTCCACTGAAAAAACTCCGGGAACTCTTGACAAAATACGCAATCGGTGATAAATTGTAATTCTATGGGTACTGTCAGAATAAGTGATTTGCAGCTCACTGCCGTGATCGGCACGTTGGAGCATGAAAGAATACACCGTCAGAAGTTGATTTTGACGGTGGAGTTTGACTATGATTCTGTTTCAGCCGCTGTCAACGATGATCTTTTTGCTTCGGTGGATTATTCCGCCGTGGAAAAAAGTGTGGTGCAGTGTGTGGAAAACAGTAAATTTTTTCTGATTGAAGCTCTCGCCCGGGCAGTGGCAGAAAAGATTCTTGCATTCAATGGAGTTACTGCTGTGCGGCTGACGATCAGCAAACCGGCGGCATCGGCTTTCGGCGCGATGATCTCTTACAGTGAAACATTTTTACCGGAAAGATAAAAGAGCATGGCAGAAAATAATAAACTTACCCCCATGATGATCCAGTATAAAGAGGCGAAAGCGCAGATACCTGCGGATGCGGTACTGCTTTTCCGTCTGGGGGATTTTTATGAAGAGTTTTTTGAAGATGCCGAAACGGTCAGCCGTGCGTTGGATCTGACGTTGACCAAAAGACAGGGAACTCCCATGTGCGGTTTCCCCTATCATGCGCTGGACAGTTATCTGCCCAGATTGGTCGCTGCCGGATTGAAAGTTGCCATTGCAGAACAGGTTGAAGATCCCAAACTGGTTACCAAAGGTATTGTCAAACGGCAGATCACCCGGATCATCACTCCCGGAACAATGATCGACAATGCTCTGCTCAACGATGACGGCAATAATTTTCTCGGCTCTGTGACCATGGATAAAAATGAGTCGCTCTATCTGGCGGCTCTGGATGTGAGTACCGGCGAATTTTCCGTTTGTGAAACCGGAAATGCCGAAAAACTTGCTTCTGAAATCCGCCGCCTCGGTGTGCGTGAGATCCTTTCCAGTGCAAAGCTGCACCGTATACTTATGGAAAGCGGAGAGTTCCCCGCTGATGAAAAAGCTCCGTTGTGGAGCGAACTGGATGAATATTTTTTTGACAGCCGGGACGGGGTTGAATATCTTTGCAAACATTTCCGCAGTGCCACGTTGGATGGATTCGGTCTGCGGGGAAAAGATGCGGCTGCCGGTGCGGCGGCGGCGGTGTTGCGCTATGCTTCGGAAAATCTCCGCCATGAAGCAGGACATGTTACACTGCTTCACTTTCGCACGCTTTCCGATACTCTGGAACTTGATCCGATAACTCTGCGCAATCTGGAGATCACCGGTTCGCTTTTTGAAAACAGCCGCAAAGGTTCACTGCTTGGGGTGCTGGATAAATCAGTGACCCCCATGGGCGGCAGAAAACTGCGCAGTTTTCTGGTTCGTCCGCTGCGGGATCATGATGCGATAGTCCGCCGTCTGGATGCGGTGGAAAATTTTGTGGTCGATCCGCTGGCTCTGGCAGAATTCCGGGAATCGCTCCGGGTGGTGAAAGACCTTGAACGTATCGTCGGCAGATTGAATGTGGGAATTGCCACGCCGAGAGATTTGCAGAATCTGGGCAGTTCTCTGGAATCGCTTCCGGCGATCAAGGTGCTTCTGGAAAGTCTGTATGCCAGATTGTTTGCCGAGTGCGTTGCCAATATCGGGGATTTTTCTGAATTGACAGCGGCACTGCTGGCGGCTCTTGCCGATGAGCTGCCTGCTTCCATCGGTGACGGAGGAGTTATCCGCGGCGGATATTCTGCGGAACTGGATGAATTGCGTTCTGCGGCTTCGGATGGAAAATCGTGGTTGAGTTCCATCCAGCAGCGTGAAATCGAGCGCACCGGAATAAAATCGCTCAAAGTTAAATTCAACAATGTATTCGGTTACTACATCGAGGTGAGCAAATCCAATTTGTCACTGGTTCCGGATGATTATATACGCAAACAGACTCTGGTCAATGCGGAACGATTCATCACCCCCGAACTTAAAGAACTGGAAAACCGTATTCTCGGCGCAGAGGAAAAAGCCCGTGCGCTGGAACTGAAAATTTTTGATTCCCTGCGTCAGATGGCGACCGCCTGTACCGCTGATATTCAGCGCAGTGCCGAAGCTCTGGCGGAAATGGATGCCATTGCCGGTTTTGCGGAAACGGCACGTCTGCACAATTACTGCCGTCCGGCGATCTTTGATGATGACCGTCTGGACATCCGTGAAGGACGTCACCCGGTTCTGGATGATGCCATGGGCAACGGGGCATTTGTCCCCAATGATGCTCTGCTTGACGGCGATGAAAAACGTATGATGCTGATCACCGGCCCGAATATGGCGGGAAAATCAACCTATATCCGGCAGACTGCACTGCTGGTCATTATGGCACAGGCAGGTTCATTTGTTCCGGCACGCAGTATGGCAGTCGGTATGGTTGACCGCATATTCACCCGTATCGGTGCGGCAGATGATCTTTCCCGGGGACAGAGTACATTCATGGTGGAAATGGTGGAAACTGCTAATATTCTCCGCCATGCCACGGCAAAAAGTCTGGTTATTCTCGATGAGGTCGGCAGGGGGACAAGCACCTTTGACGGATTGTCCCTTGCATGGTCGATCGCTGAATATCTCCACGATCAGGCAAGGTCGAGGACGATGTTTGCCACCCATTATCACGAATTGACTGAATTGGCACAGACCCGCCGTGGAGTTAACAATTTCAATGTGGCTGTGCGGGAATACGGAGATGATGTGATCTTTCTGCGGCAGATCATTCCCGGGCCGGCAGACCGCAGTTACGGTATCCATGTGGCAAAGCTGGCAGGGATTCCCCCGGCTGTTCTGGAAAGGGCAAAATCGATTCTGGAACTGCTGGAAAAAAATGCGGTCGCTCCCAGAGAGGCGATGGCAGCGATACCCCGCCGTGCAGTCCGCAATCATCCCCGCAGCAGCGGGGAAAAGGACAGTGACATAATCCAGCTGGAGTTGTTGTAACATAAATCTGCCGATTCATACGAATGCATAAATTTTTTGCATAAAATTGCATTGTAAAAATCAAAAATGAATGTATCTTAAAGCAGAACATTATTCCAACCGATTTTAAATATGAGGATTAGTTGAACATGAGTAAAGTCGTTACTATCGCTATTATCGGAGCCGGAGCCAGAGGTCGCGGCTATGCCGCATTTGCCAAAGAGTTTCCGGATCGTTTGAAAGTGGTCGCCGTTGCCGAACCCAATGATTATTACCGCAATCTGATGGCGGAAAAGTATAATATCGCTCCGGATAAATGTTTCAAATCATGGGATGAATTTACCGCTCAAGAGAAAATGTGTGATGCCGTGGCGATCTGTACGCAGGACAGCATGCATGAAGCTCCCGCCATTGCCTGTGCCGGATTGGGTTATCATATCCTGCTGGAAAAACCCATGGCTCCCACTGCTGAATCCTGTCAGCGTATTGTGGACGCCGTCAAAAAAGCCGGTGTGATGTTTGCGGTCTGCCATGTTCTGCGCTATACCAAATACACTGCGGCACTGCGTAACATCATCGCTTCCGGTGAAATCGGCGACATCGTTTCCATCCAGCACCTTGAGCCGGTCGGTTACTGGCATCAGGCGCACTCTTTTGTCCGCGGTTTGTGGAGAAATGAAGCTGAATCCAGTTTCATGCTGCTGGCAAAAAGCTGTCACGATGTGGATTGGCTGCGCGGTATCATGGGCAAAAAGTGTGTGGCAGTTCAATCTTTCGGTTCACTGCACCACTTCCGCAAGGAGCAGAAACCTGAAGGTGCTGCCGACCGCTGTGTGGATTGTCCCGCCCGGATCGAGAGCAATTGTCCCTATTCGGCAATTAAAATCTATTTCCGCGACCGTTTCTGCAAAGGTCACAAACTCTGGCCGGTCAATGTGCTTACTCCCGAGCCGACCAATGAAACTCTTGAAGAGGCTCTGAAAAACGGCAGTTACGGCAGATGCGTGTACAATTGCGATAATGATGTGGTTGACAATCAGGTTGTCAATATGAGTTTTGAAGATGGTTCCACTGTCAGCATGACCATGACCGCATTCAACTTCCACAGCGGCAGAAAGACCCGTATTTTCGGTACGAAAGGTGAAATCGACACCGACAGCACGATCATTACGATCAACAACTTCCTTGACAATACCACGCGGACGGTCAATACCGATACGCTCAATGACGGCGGTATTCTTTCCGGTCACGGCGGCGGTGATATGGGATTGATGAGCAATTTTGTGCAGGCGGTTGCTGAAAATGATCCGTCATTGATCCTTACCGGTATCGATGAAACTCTGGAAAGCCATCTGATGGTCTTTGCCGCCGAGAAATCCCGTAAAGAAGGTACTGTTTGTAAACTGTGAAAAAGTTGCGATCTTCTGTTTGTCTGCCGCTGCTGCTGATGTTGTTCGTCAGTGGCTGCGGCAGCATCCGTTTAGGGGAACAATTGCGCCGTATGGAGGCAGTACCTCTTTTCAAGAACGGTAACACGCTTGTTCTGCAAAGTAATGAGTGCATGTTTGCTGTGACCCGAGATTGTAAAGCTGTGTCGGTAAATCAGCTTCCGGTCGCTTTGACAGAAGCGGTCAGGGTGGATGAAAAAGGGTTCTGGCAGATCGGGGATTTTTCCGGAGCCAATATTTTGTACCCCATTGTGAAAAAAGAACGTCCACGGTTCAAGGTGATTCTGATCGATCCCGGACACGGCGGTAAAGATTCCGGAGCCGTGGCAGCAGACGGAACAAAGGAAAAAGATCTGAATTTGCGTTTGTCTTTACTGACGGCAGAAGAGTTGAGGAAACGCGGATTTACTGTTTATCTGACCCGTCAGGATGACCGGTTCCTCTCTCTGGATGAGCGTCCGGCATTGATCAGCAAATACAAGGCGGATCTTTTCATATCCATCCACCACAACTCTGCGGCAAATAAAAACGCTGCCGGTCACGAAGTTTATCTTTTCAGTACCAAAGATGAAAAACAGGCAGTGCTGTTGAGAAACAGTGCATATACCGCTTTCCGGATCGAAGAGGAATTGCGTAAAATCACTCTGCCGGCACGAGGAGTAAAACTTGCTTCATTCAAAGTTCAGCGTCTGGCGCAAACCCCGTCTATCCTGATTGAAGCCGGTTTTTTGAGCAATGCCGAAGAGGCTGAAAAACTTGCTTCGGAAGTCCGGCAGAGACAATTTGCAAAGGCTGTCGCGACTGCTCTTGTGCAATAAGATTCACCGTCTGCCGAGGAATGTGATTTTGGCGTATGGTGAAAGGGCTTCGGCAAAGCGGTTAATTGTTTCCGGTGGAGCGGGAAACAGATAATCCACTATTCCCGGACGGTCAAGTGTATTGAGCTGGATCTCATCGGGACGGATTTGTTTTACTGCCTGTACAAAGCGTCCGATACTTTCCGGCGAATCATTGATATTGGGAGCGATGAATATTTCCAGAGCCATTTTTACCGGCACATTTCTGCGGAATCCGGCGATTTTATTTACCAGTTTTTCCAGAGTTTCCCCGGCGACCGGACGGTTTATTTTCTGATACTCCTCCTCATTGGAAGCATCCAGCGACGGGATGATCAGATCCAGAGGAGTTAATTCTTTTTGCAAATCCGGATCGTCCAGCAGCAAACCATTGGTCAAAAGGCAGATTTTGCATGCCGGATAATGTTTTTTCAGCCAGAGAATGACATTGCCCAATTCTGAATTGAGCGTCGGTTCACCGGCTCCGGAAAAGGTGATGTAATCAGGCATTTCGATTCGCGGCAGCAATTCATCCAATTCCGCAAATATTTCCGCCGTATTCACATACTCTTTGCGTTCCATGGTGAGATGTGTCGTTGCTTTTGCTTCGCAGTAAATGCAATCCAGAGGACAGGTTTTGGGAAGAACCAGATCAACGCCTAAAGACCGTCCCAACCGCCGGGAACGGATCGGACCGTAAACATGTTTTTTCATTCATCACTTCCGTAAAGTTTTTCCATTTTGTAAAAGCGGCTTTTCGGGAAAAGTTCATGTGCTTTGGTCATCAGAGCTTCAGCTTTTTCCTGATTGCCGTAACGCAATTCAAGTTTTGCCAGTCTTGCATATGCTGCCGGACGGACGGGATCAAGTTCCAGTGCGTTTGTGTAGTGTTTATATGCCTGTTCCGGTTGGTTGCGCTGAAAGAACCAATCTCCGGCATACATTTCGATTATCGCCGCATCGGGCCGCTCTTTTTTTGCATCGTCATATAATTTTTCAAAAGGAATATGTGCCATTTGCTGATGGACTTCCACATTCGGCGGATTGACCTTATCTTGAAGCCGGGAGAGGGCATAATCGCCATTCAGATAGACACGGCTGATCCACACTCCACTTACAGCCATGATCACTAAAATGGTGTTTACGCTCCATGACGGGATTTTTTCCGGAATCACTCCGGGATTTTCTGCAATGGCACAGACGTACAGCACCCCCATAATGGCGATCAATGCCGGAATCTGCCAGTCGCAATCGATCATACTGTGGAGCGTGAAGATGACTCCGCTCCAGAAAACTGCACTGCGGATACCCGGCTCAAAGCGGTATTTCCACAACATGATCAGCGGCAGGAGTAATACTGCCAGCATCAGTAATCCGGCAGGAATTCCGCATTGTGAGGCAAAAGCGGCGACCACATTGTGCGGATCACGGGCAGATTCATCCACATCTGAAAGTTTGATCTGCATGTGGGTTTTGAAAAATCCTCCCCAACCGGCTCCGGTAAGCGGATTATCTTTGCATAAAATCGCGCAACTGCGCCAGTAATCGATCCTTTCGCCCATGGATGCCAGATTTCTGCCGTGATGGTACGCCAGAGCGATTCCGGAAATGATGATGATTGCTCCGGCGGCGATTCCGGCAAGTTTCCAGCGCAATTTGATTTTTGGATGGGAAAACAAGGCAACTATTCCGGCGGCTACCGGACAGACTATCGCACTGCGGGAACGGGTCAGCAGCAGTATCGGCAGATAGATCAGCAGTGAAAAAATCCATATCGCCCATTTTCCCTGATGCGGCGGGGTGATATATTTGCTGAAATAATTTCCTCCCCAGTAACTGCACACTATGGCGATCATCAGAAGTGATGCCAGAGTGTTGCTCGATGCCAGTGTGGAATATATTCGCGGATCGGTGAGTTTCAATTTCATCACTTCGCCCACCGGAATGCCTTTATTTTCCTGATCGGCGATATATTCCCGCAGTTCCGGCAGAGTGACAAAGTGCTGATACCAGCCGTAAAATGCGGTGACGATGCATCCGAGCAATATGGCAGAAATAAAGATAACTGCTCTTTCCTTGCGGTCATTGAGCAATATTGCCGCAGCGGCAATAAGCGGGGCGCATCCCAGCAGTAAAGAGAGTTCCCCCTGCGCAATGATATGATCTCCATTGATCATGCCCGGCAGAACTGCCAGTGCCGGAACGATGCACCAGAAAAGCAGAAAAAGCAGACTCCGGCTGCCGGTTTTTTCTTTACGGCAGCTGAATATTGCCAGAATCAGCAATGGAGCACTGAAATATGCCAGCGCATGCGGATGCCAGTTGCTGACGAAGAACCAATCCGCAAAATATTCAGCAAAATATCCGCCGGATTCAGGCATGACTGCCAGACTGCCGAATCTTAAAGGCAGCAAAAAGAGCAGTGCCGCTGTCAGACCGGTGGTCAGTTTTTTCATATCCATCGCTGATTTTTCCGCTGTTTGGTGATGTGGTTATTTGGAAAAGACTATTGTCCGGTGACCGGAAATGATCACCCGGTGTTCCAGATGTGCCCGCACGGCACGGGTCAGTACACGGCGTTCAATATCTCTGCCGCGGTCACGGAGATCTTCCGGCAGACTTTCATGGGTGATGCGTTCCACATCCTGCTCAATGATGGGGCCTTCATCCAGATCGGCAGTGGCGTAATGTGCCGTTGCTCCAATCATTTTTACGCCGCGTTCCCAGGCGCGCTGGTAGGGGTTGCCCCCCATGAATGCGGGAAGAAAAGCGTGATGGATATTGATGATCCTTGCCGGGAAACGGTTGATGAAATCATTGGAAAGGATCCTCATGTAGCGGGCGAGGACGACCAGATCGATCTTCTGTCTTTCCAGCAGGCTGATGATCTGCTGTTCCTGTTGAGGATCTCCGCTGCGCTCCACCGGGAAACAGTAAAAGGGGATACGGAATTTTTCTGCCGCCTCTTCCAGTTCCGGGTGGTTGCCGATGACCAGTTTGACTTTACCGGAACCGAGCATATTCTCTTCGGAGCTGGTGAGCAGGTCGTAAAGGCAGTGAGTGGTTTTGGAAACCATTACTGCCACATTCTGGGTTTCACCGGAGTAGTGGACGGAAAAGTGCAGTTCCAATTCATCGGCAAGTTTTTTGAATTCAGCTTCGATGGCGGCACGGGTCAACTCCGGCGGCAGTTCCACAGCCACACGCATGTAGTAAAGTTTTTCCAGAATATCCGAATACTGGCGGCACTCCAGAATATTCAGATTGATCCCGGCAAAAAATCCGGTGATACGGGCGACCAACCCTTTGCGGTCGGCGGTGGTGATGAGGAAAACAGCTGTACGGCTCATAATATTTTATTCCTGTCAATCAATAATTGTAATTAACCCATTAAGATAAAAAGTTTCCGGCACAGAAAGCAGTACCGGATGATCCGGAGATTGTTCCAGATAAGATACGATTCTGGCATTGACACCGGCATCCAGTGCCGCATCTGCGGTTATTTTCTGGAAAAGCGGCACTTCCATTGCTCCGGAACAGGAAAAGTTGCAGAGTATTCCGCCGGGATTCAGCAATTTATATCCCAAGCGTGCCAGATCCTGATATGCCCGGCATCCGCGCATCATGGCAGATTTATTCGGGATCAGTTTCGGCGGATCGAGGATCACCAGATCAAATTTTTTTCCATCTTTGACCATTTGGCGGAGCAATTCAAAAACATCACCGCAGATATTGGTGATATTTTCCGTAAATCCGTTCAGAACGAGATTTTTTTCTCCCTGTGCCAGAGCCGGAGCAGATGAATCGGCATTGATCACACCTCTGGCTCCGCCGGATAAGGCGGCACAGGCGAAACCGCCGGTATAGGAGAACATATTCAGCACACTTTTTCCGGCGGCAAGAGTTTTTATTTTCTCTCTGGCAGAACGCAGGTCAAAGTAAAATCCGGTCTTTTGTCCGTGACGCAAATCAACCGAAAAAGACAAACCGTTTTCTTTGATGATGATCTCATCGGGGATCTCTTTGCCTGCCAGTTGTCCGCAGCGTGCCGGTAAAGATTCTTTCTGCCTTATTGCGGCATCGGAACGCTCATATACACCATCGATAAAGGGCAGTTCCAGTAAAGCCGGGGCAATTTCATTCCGGAATTTTTCTGCACCGGCACTGGAAAGCTGAAGTGCTGCATACGAACCATAACGGTCAACGATAACTCCGGGCAATCCGTCACTTTCAGAGTAGACCAGACGGCAACCTCCATCCGGATCAAGAACTCCGAGTTTTTCCCGCAACGCAGCAGCTGCTGCGATCCGGCGGCGGAAAAAGTCTCCATCGATTTTTTCCGACGGATCGAAACTCCAGACTCTTATGCGCAGCTGGGATGCCGGAGACCATGCTCCGACTGCCAGCGGATCATCTGCAGCATTGCAGATAAGCACTGTTTCGCCCGGGGCAATGGAAATATTTTTTTCTCTGACTGCTCCTTCAAATATCCATGGATGGCGGCGGAGCAACGCCTTTTCCCTGCCCGGCAGCAGATGGATGCGTGTCACTTTTTAAGCTCCTTTATCTCCTGAATAAAGTCTGCCGCATCGGTGAATTTGCGGTAGACCGAGGCAAAACGGACAAAAGCCACTTCATCCACTTTCCGCAAAGAGGTCATCACCCGGTTGCCGATCTCGCTGCTGGGGACCTCTTTGTCAAAATCCTGCTGGATGGAGGTGGCGATCTCTCCAGCCATCCGGTCGATTTCGGCACTGGAGACATTGCGTTTATAGCATGCCCGGTCGATGCCCCGGCGCAATTTCGCAAGGTCAAATTCTTCTCTGGTGCCATCGAGTTTGACAACTTTCAACTCTTCAGGACTGACACTTTCCAAAGTGGTGAAGCGGTAATTGCATTGGATGCATTCCCGGCGGCGGCGCACACCGTAACCATCTTTGACACTGCGTGAATCAATAACTTTGTCATCACTGCATCCGCATTTGGGACAGCGCATAATCAAATCTCCTGACGCAAATATTCAACCACAGCCAGAGGCGTGATGATCACGCCGCCGAAAGCCGGTGAGGCTGCGGATTTTTTGATAAAATTATCCATCGTACGTTGAAAATCGGACCAGTTCCGGCGGCGCAGTCTGCCTTCGGTAACGGAAGTATGACCTGCCAGTGGAATGACGACCAGCAGTTTTTTACCGTCTTTGGCAAGAGCGGCAAGTTCATCCTGCACTGTGCCGGGAACTTTGCTGGGCAGATTGGCGGATGAAATCACCGCCAGCTGTTTGACGTAAGGGAGGAAATCGGTAACTTTGCCGCAGGAAAGTTTGCCGTCAACCGCCGCATTGTGGAGAAAATCGGGGATCGCCACGGTCAATGGCGGTAATCCGGGGATGGCGGAAATCTTTTTTACCGTTTCCAGAGCTTCGATGGTCAGCATATCATTATCTGCGCCGATACCGTAACGGGATTCTTCCCAGCGGTAGAGCTTGCCATGAAGTCTTTCTGTATTGACATGATTGAATGTTTGCGGGGCAATGATGACGGTGATCCCTGAAATACGGATATTTTCCGGTAATTTTTCCTGCGTGAATTTTACCGTCATTTCAGTTGCTTCAAAGAGTCCGGGGTAGTTGACCGTCAGCGGACGCATCAGGCGGTTGGTGCGGTAACTGCGGTAAAAATCCTGCTGGTGCAGTACGATTTCCAGCTCGATACCGCGTTTGGCGGCGGCGGCGATGAAATTGACCAGACGCTCATCAAGCTCCTGTTCACTGGTCAGCTGACAGTAGATCCGGTTGAAACCGGAAGTTTGAACCGCATCAAGCACCTCTGCGTCACTGAAATGACCTTTGAAAGCCGCCGGAAAGAGTCCGATACCTTTGATTTTTGCCGGTTCAAGGATCTTTTTCAGAGCATCACCGCGTTTGGCGGCAGCTTCTGATGTCACCTGATGCGGGGGCAGTGCTGCCGGAAAGGATGTTCTTACCGGAGTATGTCCGCAACCGGAAAATAAAATGGCACAAAAAAGTGTACCTGATACAAAAAGTAATCTATTCATTGTAAATGCCGTTTTTTTCTGATTTCAAGTTGTTTTGCAATACACATAATATAGCACAAATCCGGCTGATTTACAACCGTTTTCACTGTTATTCCGGAATCAGGGTGATCTCTATCCAGCCGGTAGCTGAATTTCCCGGCGGTTCCGCAAGAGTATTAAGCTTTTTCAGCAGAGCCCATGCTGAATCATTGACCGCTTTATTGGGGCTCGGCTTGAGCAGTTTTTTGCCGATGACTCTGCCGTTGCGGTCAACTCTTATGGCGATGACGGCTGCTGTTTTTTCCGTGATCAATACACCGGCAGGTTCATCCCATTTGTCAGAGATGATCTCATTGAGTTCATTGGAGAATTTCTCCCATTCCTGTTCAGAAACTTTATCAGCTCCGCTTGCCGGAGTTCGCCCGTTTATTTTTCCCTGTTTCTGCCCGGCATCTTTTTTTCCGATCTTTATATTTTTGTTGAAGTTGGTTCCGCCGTACTTTTTATTGGGATCGAATTTGGATGCATTGGGATCGGTATGTACCGCATTTTCCCGCTTTTTTCTGTCAGCATCCGCCTTGCGCTTCTTGTCAGCTTCCAGTTTTTTCTTTCTGTCGGCATCCGCCTTGCGCTTTTTGTCGGCTTCCAGTTTTTTCTTTCTGTCGGCATCCGCCTTGCGCTTTTTGTCAGCTTCCAGTTTTTTCTTTCTGTCGGCTTCCGCTTTGCGCTTTTTGTCGGCTTCCAGTTTTTTCTTTCTGTCGGCTTCCAGTTTGCGCTGTTTTTCTGCCGGATCGGGTTTGGGCGGTTCCGGATCGGGTTTGGGTGGTTCCTGCGGTTCCGGAACCGGTTCCGGCTGGTTTGCCGGTTCGGCAGCTCCGTTGTCAGGGCGCAATTTTTCAGGTTCTCCTGTTTCCGGAGCTGTGGAAGGTTCCAGACCGCCGAGATTTACCCGGAAGGCGATCTCTTTGTTTTTTTTCTCATCTTCAGTAAGCCGGAAACATCCAGCCGGACCGAGAATTATTATTGCATGGATGAGCAAAACAGTGATAAAGAGCAGCATACGGTTGCCCATTATCTTTTTTATCACCATTGCAAAACGCGGTATCGGTGTTTGTGAGCTGTTTTTGGCAAAACCGGTTTTCTGTCTGTTGCGGATCACTTTACTTTCCCTCCGCCCGGGTTACAAGTACCGCGTCTTTGAAACCGCATGAACGTACCAGTTTCAGCAGCTCCAGTACTCCGCCGTAACTTTGTTCACTGTCGCCTTTGACCAGAATTTCAGTTTTCGGATCACGGGCGTAGATGTCTTTTAATCTTCTGGTGAGTTCTGCTTTGGAAAGCACTTTGTCATCGAGCATGAAAGTATCATCTTTGCTGACACTTACCGTGATAAAATTATCTTCCGGCAGTTCTTCTCCATTCATTTCCGGCGGAGTTACAGTTGTGCCGTATTCCATCAGCGGCATAGTGATCATAAAGGCGATCAGCAACAGAAAAGTAAGGTCAAGCAGCGGAGTGACATTGATCTGGTCGATTGCTGCCATCGGAGTGCGGTTTCTTCTTCGGCGCATAGCAAGATCATTCCCTGTTTCAGTTATCCTGATCCTGAAATTTCAACTGTGACAGTTTGACACAGACCATGAATTCTTCAGTAAAGTTATCCATCATTACTGTCAGCTGCCGGATCGTACCGGTCAGTAAATTGTATCCGACCAGTGACGGGATCGCCACCACCAGACCGGCAACGGTCGTCAGCAATGCTCCGGCAACGCCCGGAGCAAGAGCGGTAAAGTCACTCTTTCCGGCGGCAGCAATACCGCAGAATGCCATCATCACACCCCAGACCGTACCGAAAAGCCCGCAGAACGGACTCAAACTGACCAGTGTTGCAAGTATACCGATTCTGGTTTCCTGTTCTTTAAGCTGGGAAGATACTTCCCGTTCAAGAACTGCCTCCACCGCATTGTATTGAGCTTCAGAAAGTTTGCACGGCTGCGGGACACCGCGGGAATTTCCATCTCCGGCGGAATAGAAATCCAGCAGTTTTTCCACCCCGGCACGGTAGATCGCTGCCACCGGACCGGAATTTTCTTCCGCCTCATGGAGCAGTGCGGATGTGAGCATATTGATCTCTCCATGTTTCTGGAAAAGGTTGATGAAACGGTTGGATGACCGCTTTGCACGGTAGAGTGACCAGGCTTTATCCAGCATCACTGTCCAGGTGAGAATACTGCCGATGATCAACAGTACGACGATAGCTTTTCCCACGCTGTCACTGTTTTCATATGCGTAGTAAACCCCCGGTACATCGGCGGCGGAAGCGAATAAAAGTGCAGTCATTGCCCTCTCCTGATAAAAAATTGCTGTTTTTTTTGAATTGTCCCTTTATAAAATATAATACCGGTATTATATTCTACAAGGAGAAAACTTCAAAAAATTGCAAAAAATAAGGAAATAACCACAATGGCTGTTCTTCTCGGATTTGATATCGGCGGAACCAAACTCGGCATCGGGCTTGGTGACAGTAATGGAAAACTTCTCGGCACCAGCCGGCGGGATAACCGCAACACCGATCCGGCGGAAGTGCTGCCGTGGATGGTAAATGAGGCAAAGCGTCTGGTATCAGAAGCCAACTTGAGTATGAGTGATGTGGCGGCTTTCGGTATTTCCGCCCCGTTCCCGGCTGATGCCGCCAGAGGGATCATGACCAAACCGACCAATAACCCCTTGTGGAGAAATGTACCGATTCTGGACTTTCTGCGCAAAGAACTGGGTATTCCCGGATGTTTTGAAAATGATGCCAATTGCGGAGCTCTGGCAGAGTGGTTTTTCGGAGCGGGCAGGGGATGCCGGGATTTTATCTATCTGACCATGAGCAGCGGTATCGGCGGGGGGATCATCGCCGCCGGAAATCTGGTGCGCGGCGGAAAGGCATTGAGTGCCGGAGAGGTCGGACATATTTGCATTCAGCTTGACGGCAGAGAGTGTTCCTGCGGCATGAAAGGGTGTTATGAAGCCTACTGTGGCGGCGTGGCTCTTGCCAAAAGGATGCGTGAAGAGATCGCAGACCATCCGGAATCACTGCTTAATGAACTTTCCGGCGGAGATAAGGAAAAACTGGATATGCATCTTCTGGAAGCTGCTTACCGTGCCAACGATGCTTATGCTGTTGCACTGTGGGAGGAAATGAGTATCCGTAACGCCCAGGCATTCGGCTTGTATATCAATGCTTTCAATCCGGAAAAACTTGTTCTCGGTACTCTTGCCTGGGCGATCGGGGATATTTATATCGATCCTGTTCTCAAGCATCTGAATAAATTCTGCTGGAAAGAGCCGATGGAAGCCTGTGAAATCGTCTGCAGTGAATTGAAGCGGGAAATCGGCAGTTACGCCGGTATCGCCGCTGCAATGAACTATCTCAAAGAAAATGGCAAACTGGAGTTGTGAGTGATGAAGATCGTGATTATCGGTGGTGGTCCGGCTGCCTTGGAAAGTGCCGTTTCCGCCCGCAAAACTGATCCGGAAGCGGAAATTTCTGTTTACAGTGCTGAAGATTGCCTGCCTTACCGCCGTCCGGCTCTTTCCGGATTGCTCGGTGCGGGGAAAAAAGTGGATGAAAAGAGCTTTTTTATTAAGCCCGCATCATTTTTTGCAAGTGAGAAAATCAACTTTTTTTCCGGTTGCAAAGCAGTGAAGATCGATGGGAACAGTGTGATCTTTGATTCCGGAAACAATGTTGAGTTTGACTCTCTGATCCTTGCTTGCGGCGGCAATGCGGTACGGCCGCCGGTTCCCGGAGTGGAACGGGCTTATATCCTGCGCACCAAAGCTGATATGGATAAACTTCACGATAAATTGGAAAGCGGCGTAAAAAGTGCCGTCATCGTCGGCGGCGGAGTCCTCGGTCTGGAGATCGCCGACAGTCTGCTTTCACGTCAGATCAGCACCGTTGTAATGGAAGCTTCCGCCCAGCTTTTCCCCGCCCGTCTTGCTCCGGCGGATGCTGCTGCTTTGTACGAAAGGCTTTCCGGGGTGGAAAATCTGCGGATCATTCTCAATGCAAAGGTGGTCAATGTAGCTTCCGATGCTGTAACTCTGGCTGACGGCGAAGTTTTTCCGGCAGATGCAGTGATATTTGCCACCGGCAGCCGTCCGGATCTGACTCTGGCTCAAAGTGCCGGATTGAAGTGTGACCGCGGAGTGATCGTCGATGAATTTATGACAACTTCCCGCCGTGACATTTTTGCCGCCGGAGATGTGGCACAATTCAATGACAGATGTTTTAATTTGTACATGGATGCTGTCGCCAGCGGCAAAGTCGCCGGTGCCAATGCTGCCGGAGCAAAAAATATTTTTGCGGCAAAAGAAACCCCCATGCGCCTTATGGCTCTGGGGGAAAAACTGGTGATGTAAAACGGCGGCGTCCGCTGCGTTTCAGAGTGCAGATTGATTGGTGGTTGCCGCCATACCGCCTACGGCTTTGAGTTTGGTGGTACTGACCACATTCATGCCCAGAGTAAGCACGTTGGCTGATTTGTTGTGCCGGTAATCCACCCGCTGATTGGAGTCGGAACTGCCGAATGTTCCACCGGGTTCCACGGTGGTTTTCTGATTGGCGGTGT
This sequence comes from Victivallaceae bacterium, assembly GCA_045534015.1. Lineage (GTDB taxonomy): Bacteria > Verrucomicrobiota > Lentisphaeria > Victivallales > Victivallaceae > UBA1784. The sequence goes on from JAZSIZ010000011.1 coordinate 38,294, forward strand.
AGGATGCCGCACCGGTTCCGTCGATTACCCACACTACACTGGTGATATTGGTGTATTCACTGTATTTTTTGGGTTTCCCCAGAGTTGTATCCGGTTTGTTCAATGCTGACCAGCTTGAACCGCGTGGCACTGAATAACTGCGGAAATCCATATTGACACCCTGACTGTTGTCATAAAAGAGCTTGGTTCCATGAGGTACTGACGGACAGAACATCACCTGACTGCCGGCATCACTGTGGACGGTTTCTTTCTGCAGATAGTTGCACAACTCACTGCGGGCGGAGAACCACTCGACATTGTCATCCCGGTTGGCACTTGCCATGCCTTCCCACGGAAAGACGTAGTTGTCAAAATTTTCCAGATAGGTATTGCATGCCAGACCGATCTGTTTGAGATTGTTGATACAGCTGGCGGCTCTGCCCCGTTCTCTGGCAGAATTAAGTGCCGGCAGCAGAATAGCCGCCAGAATCGCGATTATCGCGATGACGACGAGAAGTTCGATCAGGGTGAAGCAGTACTGCTTCACCTGTCCACGGACAGGTGAATATCCATCTTTGTCGTCATCGGCATGATTACGGTTGAGCTTTGAGGTGGTTACCAGCAATTCGATGAGGGTGAAATGTTTTTTCATGGTGGAACTCCTTTCTTTTAAGGTTGATAAGTTTCGGGAACAACTGAAAGAACCGGTTCAAAACCGCTGATCTTCCAGAAAAGGTGACTCGGATTCCAGACAATGATCCGGTACAATTGCGGTTTGGCTGATTTACTGACCTTTATATGTCTGGCAAAACGTTTCGGCGCATTTTTCAGATGTTTCGGATTGATTCCGGAGATAAATCCCGCCGGTTTTCCCGCCGGATCGATGATCCATAAACCAAAATCATTGGGACTTTCCACGGTGACGGCAAATTTATCCACTCCTGTTGGCACAGTCAGATAGTATATGGATGGATAAGGATTGTTGTGTGCTATACTGCTCTGATCGGTAAGTTTGGCAAAGGTTTTTGCTCCGGCAGCTTTTACATGCCAGATGCCGGTCATGTCGTCGTGAATGATTACTTTGAAAATGTCACCTTTTTTACCTTTTACTGTAAATGCTTTATTGTACACCTCGGAAGTTTTGCCCTTGTCAGAGTGGACTGCTTTGCCGGATGGATCAAGCACGGTGATTTTGAATTCCGGTTTTGCTTTGGGGCGGCTGCCGTATTTTTCCCGGTCAATGGTAATAGCGGCATTTTCTTTATCCAGCACCACGCGGAACTCTTTGACTTCGGGGAAGCGGATCCGGAATTTCTGCTCCGGAAAGGTTTTGTGCCACTCCTGTAACTCTTTGACAAAATCATAAGTGCCTGCTTCCGGATGTTTGTTTTCATACTCAAACATATATTCCATCATGCGGTCGATCAGGGCGAGGCGCATGGCAAAACTTTTGCCCACCGGCAGTACTCCGCGCATGGTGGCTTCTGCCATGACTTTTTTGGCAATATCATAACTTTCTTTACTGCGGTCGGTCATCATCGCCGGAGCGACCAGAAGATTCAGCGAACTGTGCGGGGTGAAATTCGGTTCGCCTTTCCAGTTGGCAGTATAGGGCCATGCCAGATTTTTTGAATTGAAACTTGCTCTCATCCAGCGGCTGCCATTGGCGAGAACCGGAGGGATCGCCGGGTCTTTGGAAATATCATAATAGGCATCCAACCCGCACAGCAGTGTACCGATGAGAAACGGTGCATTGCCCGGAGTGTCTTTGCCTTTGCCCTTATGGTCACGGGGCAGAACATGCGGCCATGCTCCGCCCATTTGCGGTTTCTGTTCTTTCACTGCCACCGCAGCGATCGGTCTGGAAGCTTCCAGATAGCGTTTGTCCGCAGTGATATTGTAAAGTGCGGCAAGAGCTTTCAAGCTCCATCCGGCACTGCGTTCATGGGTTCCAAGTGCTTTGAACATCGGACCTGTGTAACGGACGAGGTGTTCGCCGAGCTTCAATGAACTATCCATACAGCGGGCATTTCCGGTAAGCACCCATGCTTCGGTCATGCCGTCGCACCAGGTGTGACCATTGGTTCCGATGAAGGTCGAATCCAGCGGCAGAGCCCAGCTTGAATGTGTCACCAGATGGCAGCTCATACCGGTGTGTCCCACCCCATGCTGGGCGTTACACCCGAAGTAAAACGGATCCGGGTAAGCGTGGATTATATCCACATCCGCCTGATGTTCTGCGGCACGCATTGCCCAGCGGAAAACTTCCCGGTCGCCGGTACGCATGTAGAGCATGAAAAGTCCGTGCGCCAGATCGTACTCATTGTTGGTCCAGTTTCTGTTTCTTTCTCCGAACCAGTCACCGTAATTGAGAAAACCGTATTCCCGCTGTTCCTCTTTGATTTTCATGTGATTGTAAAATGCGCTCAAAGCCATGCGGTCCCACGGATCGAAGGTGCGTTTTTTACTGAAAGGGACACCTTTGAAAACTTTTGTTCCGGCGATATAATCACGGTTGACGGTAACAACGGTATCTTTTCCGGCGAGCAATGCCGGATCGCTGCTGCCGGAAAAATCGATCCGGAGTGTTTCTGTAAAACTCATACCCCACTTCATCCGGTACATCCCCTGACAGAATGGAAAGCGCAGATAGTGCGGCAGATCCTGATTGAAATTTTTATCCGGATGGGCGGGGAGCAAATCGATGGTGAAATTTTTGTCATCGATACTGAATGCTTTGGGATAACGCAATGCCGCATCTTTCAAGGCAAAAGTGAATTTATTACCGTTGTTCAAAAGCAATTCGCCGCCGCCGGAAAGTCTGGCGGCAGAAATCTTTTCACCGGTCTGCAGTTTTTTATCATTGTGCTGGAAAAATTTTCCCGCAGAAACTTTATCCATGGTCAACTTTTTGACCGGTATTGCCGGTACAAAGCGGCAATTCAAACTGGTAAAGTCGTTGAATTCATTGACTAAAGCGGTATTCAGATAGGTTATATCCATTCCGGTCTCCGCACTGTTTGCGTAAAACCAGAGCCGGACGACATAACTGCCGGCACTGTTTGCGGAACCGAGTCTGCCGCAAATTTTGACTGTTATCCGCACGGGACCGGCTTCAGAGATTTCCACCTTGTCCGGAATAACATCCGCCGAGGTATGCTTAATGCCTTTTTCGTCACAGAAAACCAGACCTTCCGGAGCAAATCCACCGGCAACTTTTCCGTTGACCGTGACCTTTTCCAGCAAATTGAATCTCTTTTTGCTGATCACTGCCTGCAATACACCGGTATCGACCGTGATTTTTTCATCATCCTCTTTGTAACGCAAAGGAGAAGAAAATTCCGGAGCCGTCACTTTTCTGCCGAATTCCACCCGGAAGATCTTTTTCCCGTTGGCGGGAATTACTGTATCAAACTGGAGCAATGCCCATTTGATCGATTTATCCGGATACCAAGCTGTTACCGAACTTTGGAAAGGTATGTCTTTTCCGGCGGGATCAATCACCCGCAAATTATTGAAATTATACATCACATCGGCAGGGAAGGGGATTCCGAAACGGGCGTGGACAACTCCGGCAACCGGATTGTCATTGAAAACTTCCAGCGGCACGATACGGTGTTGTGCGGTGGTAACGGCAGAATTTTGCGGCACTGCAAAGACCGCTTCCGGAACGACCCCCTCTTTGATAAGTGCCGGATGACGGAATTTGACATCCTTTCCGGCGATCCCCTTGTCACTTAACGGCAGAAGTTTTACCTTGTTATCATAATACCGGTAATACTCTTTCGGATGGTTTTCTGCGGCATTGAGTATGAAAAATGCCGCAAAAAACAACAGAAGCCAAAATTTTTTCATTGTTGTTACTCCATATTTTTATGTTAGAGGTATTTTCAAAAGTCCTCAAAAACTCCTGCAATTCATCACTGCTGAAATATCCCCGTTAAAATGTTATTTTTACATCTTCAAGCAATCCGAAATGAACCAGTTGTTTTTCGGTTTGCTGACGGGTTTTAAATTGCAGCGGTCCATTCCAGAAAGGTGTCGCTTCATTCATATAAAACGGACCGAATGCATTGCGGCGATGACCGTAAACCGTGATTTCCAGAAGGTTTTCACCGGTTTTGAGGTGCGGCGTGATCTCCGCTGTATACGGCGGAAAAGGCAGCAGTTTTTCCGGAGAACCGTTGACGGAAACTCCGGGCATCGCCCCGCGCCAGTTGCCGAAGGAAAGAAAGAGCGGTTTTTCCGGAACTTTATCCAGTACAAAATTTTTACGGTAGGTGAAATTGTCTGCATAAAAGCGGAAACCTTGTTTTCCCAGATCCCCGGTTTGAACTTTTTCCGGCAGTGCGGTGATATTTTCCTGCCGGTCAATACCGAAATCTCCCAGAATAAAGAGCGACTCAAAGCCGGGATGATATTCATTGTAAACAGTGGTCAGGCGCAATTCATTCTTACCTTCTTCAAGAAAACTGATGGGTAATTCAAAGCTTTTCAATGCCGGATCGACCCAGCTGCCGGAAATTTCGGGGGTGACGTTTTGTTTATTCAATTCAAAGGTGTACAGTTGCGGATTTTCCACTGCCAGAAGAAGTTTCTGTGGTATTTTTTCTACCGTAAACTCATAACGCAGCGTAACTTCAGCAAATTTTTCCGGAGTCCTCTTTGCCCGGGTGTAAGGTTGAGCCATCGCTCCGCCGCGCACCGGGATGCCGAGCTTTTCCCGTACCGCATTGTCAATGAAAATAAAGAACTCTTTTTCCCGTACTTCGCTTCCGTCAATGGAATATTGCGCCTGATCAAGTACCAGAGTGTTGGCATTTGCTGAAAATTTCCAATCTCCGTCAATAGTCATAAATGTTTCACCATTTGCTGCCGGAGGACGGGGCTGTACCGGTAACGCTTCTGCTGATTCGATAAACAGCCGGGAGCCGAGTTTTTCAAAAGAGGTGCGGAAACTTCTGATCCCGTTATTTAATGTGCTTTCCACGGCATAAAAACTGCCGGAATCCAGATCCAATTCATAGACATCACCTTTGCCGATGGAGTGCCATTTGACCTGCACGTCGGGAAATTCGGAGGTTCTTGCCAGAACTCCCGGTTCTTTTTCCTGATGAAAAGCTCCCATGTCGTGACCGACATTGCAGATGAAAACGGTCTGGAAATCTTTGCCCCGGCGGATAAGCGGCAGTAAGGGATCGGCTTCTTTACCATTTGCAGAAAGGGAAATTTCCCGGACACACTCCAGCATTTCCGGCAGATCATCAAGTGTAACCGGAGTGAATCCGGCAAAAATTTTCTGCGCCTTATCCGATTTCAGGGCATCAACATACTGCGGAGCTGTGCCGATGTAAAAAACTTTTCCGCCATCGGCGGCAAACTTTTCAAGCAGTTTCAACGTCGTACTGCGGATAGTGCGCAATTGCGGAATGACCACCGCTTTGTAAGGCGCACTGCCTACTGTAAGCACATTTACGGCAACTGCCGCATGACGGCTCATAAGTTCTTCATCACCATAATCAAAATCCAGATTGGCAGCAAGCAGGGTGTTGCGGATGTCGATCAAACGCTGATTTTCCTCCCACGCTTCTTCCGGAGAAAGGCGGATGTCGGATTTCCATCCCCAGGTGGATTCTATCGGATGGATGACCAGGATATTGCGGATCTCTTCACCTTCCGATAACGCTGCTCCCAGACGGGCAAAGTGATCTTCGATAACATGATATTTTTTGTACCATGGACTTTGGAAAAAGATACTTGCCGGGTAATCCCGTTTGGCTTCGCCGGCCATTGAGTACCATGCCAGATGCGGACAGCGGAAGTTGATCCCCAGAGCGAACTGCCATTCACCCAGAGCTTTGTGTCCGGCAAGCGGAAAGTCCCATCCGGTACAGCCGTAACACTCGGTGAGCCGCCATTTTTTATCCAGCTGATGTGCCACAGAAACGCACTGCTTGGCAGTATCAAATATCTGGAGATGTTCAGTCAATTGATCGATGCCGGGATTCTGCATATACTCGTAGGAACGCATGGCGGCTCCCACCTGATGCCGCTGGAATGTCAGAGTATCTTCCCAGTGCATGTGACCGGTAAGCGGCAGACCGTGACGGTCGCACCACTCTCCGATCTGGCGGGTGTAGGCATTGACAAAAAGTTCGGTGATCAGATTGAAGTAATGACAGCGGAGCTTTGAAAACTCTTCGCCGTCAAATTCATAGAATAATTCCGGCAGATTCTCAAGAATATCATAATTGTATTTTTGCCGGAAAAGTTCCGGCAGTTTTCCCGTCCACGGCAGGATTTTCGGCGGTTCGATCCGGGCTTCGCTTTTGCGGAATGTTTTTGCGTTTTCAGAGAAAAGAGCCGAGCGGTAATTCGGTTCATCCGTGAAGATCGCGCCGATGGAAGAACCGAATTTTTCCTGAAATCTTTCTGCGTAACTGTCGTATGCTGTTTTTATGAAACAAGCGATCGCTTCCGGGTTGAGGGTGTCAACGTAAGTTCCGCCGTTATACCATGATTCCGGAGTGGAAAGTGAACGGAAAAAGTGCAGCTTTTCTCCGGAATCATCTCTGCTGCAGCGGTGCCATGCCGCCGGGACATCACCGGCATAACGGTCAATGGCAAAAGATGCCAGATATTCGACATCTTCTCCTTCAAGGATCTCTTTGCTCATGGCAATGACCTGGATACGGTACTCTTTTTTCTGCGTAACGATACCTCCGGCTGTGCCGGAGGGCCAGCGGTCTTCATCATACAAGTAGGCGATCATACCGGATTTTTCCGCATCGGCAATGCAGTTGCCGACCAATTCAAACCATTGATCACTTAAAAATTCTGTATCCAGTCCCACCCGGGAGTGCATGAAAAAACCACCGAAGCCCATCTCTTTGAGAATGGCGGTCTGGCGATGCAGTTCAGCAGCATCCAGACGGCTGTTCCAAGCCCAGAAAGGAGCGCCACGGAATTCCGGCGGAAGAGTTTTTATTCTTTTTACAATATCTTTAAGCATTTTTATTCACTCCGGCTTGAATTTGTCAATATGGTATAATATAGTATAATAACGATAAAAAATCCTTGACTATTATTCATGGAATCAGCATTATATGTCAAAAATTTTCATCCCTACAGAAAGCAATCCATTTGCAGATATAAGTTATCATACGGTATGGAATAATTTTCATGCGCTGGTAAAATTCAAAGTTCATAACGGCACGACCCAGATCCATTATCATCCGGATTTTTACGAGCTGGTCTTTGTCCGCAACGGCGATGGGATAAATCAATTCGATGATATGGGTATTCCGATTTCTGTGGGGAATTTCTTTCTCATCACCCCGGGCATCAACCACTTTTACAGTGAAGCCAGAGATCTGGAAATATACAATATCATTTTCGGCGGAAATATTCCGGAATATTTCAAAGATGATATAGGCAGTCTGACCAATTATCACCTGATGTTCAACCCCCCGGGGACAGTTAAGCACATGACTTCACCTCTGCGGATGCCGGATAATTTTTTCCCGGAAACGGTACGGATGCTCGATGAGATCGTCAGTGAACAGCAGAATCGTCACGAAGGGGCAAGGACATTGATCCTCAGCAATTTTCTGCGGGTGATGATGCTGATGTGCCGCTATGGGGAAAGTCAGGCGGAAAACAGCACTCTGACCAAAGCATACCGCATAAGTCAGGTGCTTACCAGATTGAATTCATCGTTTGACAAAGCATGGTCACTGGAAGATATGGCAAAACTTGCCGGGATGTCGCTGAGCAGTTTCCGTCAGCAGTTCATGCGTTCAGCCGGGGTGTCGCCCGGAGCATATCTGCTGGATTTGCGTTTGCGTAAAGCTCTGGCGTTTCTGATGATGAAAAAGCACAGCGTCAGTGAAACTGCCAATATGTGCGGATTTCAGGACAGTAATTATTTCACCCGGCAATTCCGCAAAAAATATGGTATCAGTCCGCGGCAGCTGCGTTCAAAAATGGCAGACGGGGAAAAGCTGCCTTCATTCAAAACAGAGTACCAGATAAATTAAAGTTATTGTCTTGATTTTTGTGAAAAATCTTTACTGCGGTGGCGCATCGTGGTCAATCTCGCGCCTTGCTCCTGCGCCGCAGAGGTCGAATACAGTCGTATACTCCCTCTGCGTACTCGTCGCAAAACCCGACCTTGTCGCACGCTGCATCCAC
>JAZSIZ010000143.1:0-18025 GCA_045534015.1 Victivallaceae bacterium
GGCCGGGCAGAAATCGATCGAATCGGGAGACTTGTTCGTGGAGCAGAGCCTGAAAGTACTTCAACCGGGCGGGAGCATTTGTTTTGTATTGCCGGAATCGCTGCTGCATGTGAAGGCGCATCGTATCGTGCGCTCGTTGATATTGAAACAGAGTGATATCAAGCGTGTGGAGTACCTTGGAGAAGTATTTGAGAAGGTACAATGTCCGAGTGTGATATTGCTGTTGCAGAAAAAGATGCAAGTCGGATGTGCCATTACCGAAAGAACATTATGCCGCCGGTCTTGCCATAATTGAGCGCGAACTGGCAAAAAAATATCAGGCAGGATATGTGCCTGATATGCAGTGCGGCATAACGCCCAAAGGACGGCGTGACCTCTGGAGTGACTCCAATCACCCCAATGCTGCCGGGAACCGTATCGTTGCCGATACCATACTTCCGGAACTGCGTAAAATTTTGCAGTAAGAGTTGATCCTGAAAAGATACTCCGGTTTTATGCCAGTTTTATGGTGTAGGCAAGAGATTTTTCCGTGTCATCAACATTCACTTTGATAATATAATTACCGCCAACCATAAATCTGCCGTCGGCAAAAATACTCTCATCATCGATAATATTACCTTTTTTATCCAGCAGCACCCAGTTCTCCGCTCCGATCCCCTGAATATCAATGGTGTCATCCGCGGCGGCATAAAATTTGATGTGATCAATGGCATCACAGCCATCGGTGTAACCGCTCCAGCTGCCCAGCCATCCGTCATATTCTTCTGCGGTATCCCATTTTACGGCTTTTTTCCAATCATTGTCTGCTTGCTCATAAGCACTCCCCCGGAAATTATCTGAAATGTCTCCATGGAGTTTCAGAATATTGGCGAAGTTGACTGCTGAAACGATTTCATCATAGGTGCTTCCGGCAGCTGCAATCTCACCTTTTCCGGTGATTTTTGCGGCTTCAAGTCTGCTCCCGGTCATGACCAGCGTACCATTCAGAGCCAGAGTATCTTTCGCACCGGTCAAAACGATCTCTCCGGCGGTCAGAACTGCGCCTTTGGCAATGCTCAAAGTATCGTTGCCGTCACTTCCTGTGTATGAACCGATAATATTACTGCCCTTGCTTGCACTGACTTTATTGACATTGGTTATTGCACCGGTAACTTCTCCGGCGGTCAGAGTTACGCTCCTGAAGTTGGTTACGCTGTCTGCTGAAGCTCCGTTTTTCAGGGTTACAGAACCATTGAGAGAACCGGTTTCAGTCACAGCCAAATCCCAGGAAGTCAAATCAATATCGTAATTTTCCGGTCTGCCGTAATCAACAGCATTTTCCCATGAAGCAGTACCTTTGGTGACGATCCTGGCAGTCGCAAAATTGCTGACTGCACCGGCAGATGAACCATCCAGCGTCACGGTGGAAAAATTCTCAATATCGCCAACCTTTGAATCGGTCGCAGTGAATTTACCCGCCCGGGTAAAGGTTTCGGTTTTGCTGTAAGTGCCTGTTACCACGCCATTCTTATCGGTCTTGACCGCCAGAGTTTCTTTGACCGTACTGTACTTTCCTCCGTCGGCAGATTCTCTGCGGAAATCTCCGGAATAACTGACATTTTTCAGTGTCACAGTTGCAAAGCCGGTAACATCGCTCAATACTGCATTTGTTGCTTTAAGTGTACCGGAGGCAGTTTCCGTATGGCTCAAAGTCACTTTGCGGGTGACAGAATTTTTTGCCTCATCGTAAGCGGCAGTTTCACTTTTGGAATCTTTACTGGTAAAATTGGTGATGTTTCCGGCTGCAGCATCTGAAATGGTCACGTTGCTGAAACCATCAATTTTTCCGGCAAAAGAACCGTCTTTCAATGTGACACTGCCGGCGGCGGATAAATCATTGACCGCAGAAATGGTTTTCTGATCAGTGGTTTTTCCATCAGCAGTTTTGGTGGAAATGCTATTTTTTCTATTTCCGCCATAAAGTTCATTTATTGTTGCGGCACCGGTCAGATTGACGGTGGAATAACCTTTTACGATTCCGGCAGAAGCGTTGTATGCAGTAAGTTTACCGGAAACGTTTGCTGAAAAGGTGGATTTTCCCGTATCGGTGACAGTACCTTTTTTATCGGAGGTGTTTTTGGCTTCTTCGCCGGATGATTCTTTACCCCCTGCAATATCGCTGACTGCGGCATTGCTGATATTGACCGTTGCAAACCGGATGAAATCTGTATTTTCAGCATTCTGCCCGGCGGAAAGTGTCAATGTCCCTTTGGGGATCGAATTGATTTTGCTGCTGTAAGAGTCGGCTGCTTTTTTGTCTGTTGCAATGACCGCAGCTCCGGCGACAACATGTTTTCCGGTATAATCAGTTTCCTGATTGTCGAGCATTATTACCGTTTTGCCGGTGGTATCTCCGGTTTTTTCTATTGAATCAAAAGCATTTATGCCGTAGGTCAGAGTGATGCCGTTCTGTTTTTTACCATTGACTTTACCGGCATCGGTATATTTTGAGCTGACAAAGATGATTTCGCTTTCTGTGTCTGCCTGCGGGATCGGCAATAAATCTTTCCAACCGGAAATATTTCCTGCCTCATCTGTTGCCTGAATTTGAAAATATTTCATATCTTCAACTGCATCAAGAGTTACCGTGTCGCCGGAAATTATACCCGGATATTCAATGAAAGATCTGCCATCTGCGGAATATCTTAATTTATAAGAGGCTTTTTCATCGCAGACCAGCGAAATGACACAGCTGTCTCCCATCCGGTCAACATTTCCCCGTACCATTGGCGGCAGTTTGTCGATATTGGCAACCTGATAAGCTGTGACATCCGAAATATTCCCTGACTGATCGATCCCCCGGAAATAGACCGTGCCGTTGTTATTCATTTCAACGCCGGTAGTGTAGTCGAACCACTTTTTGTTATTCAGAGAATACTGCTGTTTTGTACTGTCGGCACTGAAGACGGCAAAAACTGTTACAGTACTGCAGGTCGGCAGTGAAATATCTGCCGTGACTTCCGGTGCTTCCGGCGGAACAAAATCTCCCACTGTCAATGTGAGCTTGCCTGATTTTGCAGTCAATATGTAATCTGTACCGTTGCGGCTCAGAGCCGGACCGTTTACGGTGAGTTCGCCGTAATTTTCCATACCGTCTCCAATAGTGATCGTGCCATTGAAAAGATTCGCATTCTGTGCCAGTTTGTAAGTTCCGGATGCCTGATCGGCAGCAACAGTTATGGTGTAATCGCAGATACCTTTGATAAGGTTCATGTCATTGATCAGATAACTGGCGCCGGCATCTCTTTGGGCAACACTGAAATCAATGACTGATCCTTCGTATGCAGAAATTACGGAACCGGCAGTCGCCGACAGGACTCCTGTGTGTGTACCATAAATATGCAATGTGCCATCCCGGAGTATGGTATTGCTTGCCACGCCGCCGCCGGCTACAGTCATCGTGAATAGACTGTTGACAGTGGTATTATTCGCTGTACCGCCGGAAAAAACATTCATGTTTCCGGCATACCACCACTCCCCCCGGGCGACCGTGTTATTTGCTGTACCTCCGTCATAAATATTCATGGTACCGCAGGAAACAACACTGTTTTCTGCTACACCGCTGCTGTATATATGCATGGCAGCACGGGAGTTGACAATGGTATTTTTTGCGATGGTATTGGCGTGGATTGTCATCTCACCTCTTGACATAGTCAATCCATTGATAGTATTGGAAACAAAGGTGACATTTGCGCCTTCGCCGATGCTGACAAAACCGCCGTTTTCCATAATTTCAACTGCTTTGCCGCCACTGGAAACGTACATGCTTCCCTGATAATTTACTGAAGCGCGGTTTGCGTTACCGCCACTGGAAATCAGCAGTGTGCCATCATTTCCGATGTTGATGTTATTTGCGTTACCGCCGCTGGAAATCAGCATTTTACCATTATTGTCGATCGAGGTGTCGTTTGCCGTCCCGCCGCTGGATATGCTCATCGTTCCTCCGGAGAGGATCGTGCAATTCGCCAAACCACCATCGAAAAGGCGCATGTTTCCTCCGGAAGTTACAATTGCATTTTCAACGACGGTACCAGCTTTGATATCTGTATCAGAAGATATTCTTACTCCGTTCAGAGTAGTAATGATCCGGTCAATATCAATGGTGCGTTCTGTGACGTTGCCGGCTTTGTCGGATACCCGGAATTGATATGTGCCATTTTGAGTGACCGTAAGTTCTTTGAATGGAACCCATTGTGAACCGTTATAATATTCAATTACGGCACTTTCATCATCGGTCACGGCATGCAGGATCGCCAGTTTGCTCCACTGTGTCGGAAGACCGGTAATTTCAAGAGTCGGGGCAGTTTTATCAATGCAGTCGATTATCAATTCGCTGTTGCTTTCGTTTCCGGCGGCGTCTTTTGCCCGGAAATAGACAGTCGCATTATCAGCAACGGCAAATGCGTTTATGTAATTCTGCCATTGTCCATTGCCGATTTTGTATTGCCTGACAGTGGAATCACTGCTGAATACAGCTGTAACAGTGACATCTTTGTTGGTAAGAGTGGTCGTATCGGCAATCCCTTCCGGAGCATCCGGAGCCGTACGGTCAATATTGTTGATGACGATTTTACTGTTGCTTTCGTTTCCGGCGGCATCTTGAGCACGGAGATAAACGGTCGTATTTTCTTCAACGGTAAATGGTTCAGTGTAATCCATCCACTTGCCGTCGCCGGTTTTGTACTGTCTGACTGTGGAATCACTGCTGAATACAGCGGTGACTGTGACGGATTGTGCCGGAGACAGGATGTTTAATTTTGCTTCCGGTTTATCCGGCGCAGTTTTATCTATATTGTCAATGACCAATGTGCTGTTGCTTTCGTTTCCGGCGGCATCTTGAGCACGGAGATAAACGGTCGTATTTTCTTCAACGGTAAATGGTTCAGTGTAATCCATCCACTTGCCGTTGCCGATTTTATACTGTCTGACCACGGAGTCATCACTGAAAACCGCTGTTATGATGACATCTTCTCTGGTCAATCCGGTGATATTTGCAGTTGCCACCGGCTGATCGGGTGCAATATTATCAATATTGTTGATGATGATTTCGCCGGTGCTTTCGTTTCCGGCGGCGTCTTCAGCCCGGAAATAGACGGTTGCATTTTCATTGATGATAAATGATCTGGTGAAATTCCGCCATTGCCCATTGCCGATTTTATATTGTCTGACCACGGAGTCATCACTGAATTCAGCCATGACGGTAACTGATTTTGCGATGTCGTAAGTGCTTACATACAGAACCGGTTTATCCGGGGCAACTTTGTCGATATTGGTGATCGATTCGGTTTTTTCAGTAACATGTCCGGCATTGTCGGTAACTTTGAAATAAACGTTTCTGTTTTCGGTCACAGTTAAAGTTTTTTCTGCGGCGAACCAGTTTATAAGGTCAAAACTGTACAGAACAGATTTGATTCCGCTGGCTCCATCGGAGGCGGATATTTGCAGAATAACATCTTCATTGGTCAAATTTTTTGTATTCCGGGTGATAACAAGTTCCGGCACAGTGAAATCCCCGACCATCAGCGTAAGATTGCCGGAAGTGTTTTTCAACATGTATTCAGCGTTGTTGTAAGTCAGGGCGCTGCCATTGACTGTAAGCGTGCCGTAATCAGCAGTTCCGTTGCTGATGGTAACTGCTCCGGTAAAGTTTTTTGCGCCTTGGGCAAGTTTGTATTCGCCGTAACTCTGATTCACTGCAACTGTAATGGTATAATCCGGAGTTCCGGAAATCAGCGAAAGATCATTGATCAGATACTCATCTGTTACGGAGCGGCTTGCCACCGTAAAATCGATGATCGCTCCGGTTTCTGCGTAAACTGTACTGTCGGCTGTGATCTGTAAACTCCCCTGATGCATGCCGCCATTGCAAATGAATATTTTACCGCCGTCAACTATCGTATTTCCGGCAACGCCTCCGCTGGAAATGTACAGCTGACCGTTGTTCCGGAGCGTATTTATCAGAGAACTGCCGCCGGAAAATAACCGCAGCTGTCCGCCGGAGATCAGCGAATTTTGCACTTGACCGTTTGAAGATACCCGGACATTGTATTCTTTACCGATGGTTCCGGTGAATTGATCGTAAGCAGACATCAGAGTGCCGTTTGAATAAAATTCAACCGGATTGCTTTCCCTGTGGTCAATGACCAGGTCGCCGTTTTGGGATACAAGTTTAAAATTACCGGCAGCAGAATTGGCAGAATTTAATTTGAAATATTCATCACCCATACTCAATTGAATGGTGAAATCATCCATCACACTTGCAGAAAAGCCGTCCACAAGGACATAAGCTCCAGTGATCTTATTCAGATCAAAAAGTACATTGATCACACCGCCGGTCACTGCAAGAAGACTGTTTTCCATGAAACTGGTGTCGGCAACGATCATCGCTCCGTAATTTATCATATCATTGATGACCAGATTCAAATCCAGCGAAGAAGTACTTCCGGATAATGCTCCATAGATCAGTGAACCGTTATCAACCGTGATGGTATTATTTCCGCCGCCGAGATCGATACTGCCGAATACAGCAGAGTTATTGATCAGATTTACGGTATCATTACTGTTGCTTCCTACCAGAGATTTCCCGGAGACAGAGGCAAGAAAGCTCTGACTGAAATCATTGAGATCAAAAATGCTGCCGTTTACTATCGTATTGGCAATACCGGTCAGATTGCTCCAGCTTCCGGCATAAAGCCAGCTGTTGTCCAGTTCCACATCCAATTTTCCTGCTTGAATGGCTGCTTTATCGGCAGAGCTTCCGGTGACAGCGACACTGCCGCTTTTAAACTCAAAGGCAAGTTCCATGGTAGAATAAATGCCCGCAGTTGCGGCAATCTGCAGATCCGTACAGAAATTGAGAAAATCAATATCCACCTGTGATGTGAAATTTACGGATGAACTTAAAGAAATATTTTTACCGGCAAGATCATCTGCAAAGGAAAAGGTTGTACGTTTTTTATTTTGAATATGATTGATGCGCTCCACTCCACGAAGGAATGATCCACCGTAATATTCACTTGATGCATTTGTGACGTTGACTTTTATATCCGGAGAAAGATCTATTGTTACGTACGTAAGTTTTTTTCCCTCCAATTCGCTGACGGTATACCATTTGGTGGCACTGGTGCTGATACCCCAACCGTAATTCAAATGGTATTCATATTCTCCGGTTGCACTGTTGTAACGGTAACCATCCATATAAATGGCATGTCCCGGAATGCCGACCCGGATAATTTCGCCGTAGTCCAGATTTTCCCTCAATATTGAAAAACCGGTTTCATTCAAATTGCTGTTGGTGAATATCCGCGTTGATGCCAGGTCGGAGCAATTTTCGGGGATAAAAAAATAACTGTCAAATCCGGCAGCTTTGAAAACATCTGCATTTGTTCCGTTATAATATGAACGTATGAACCAGGTCGTAGAAGTTGAAGAAGCATATTCCGAATGATTTTTTATACCGCAATAAAAATTTAAGGCTGCGATAAAATCACCGTCATAAAGTTTTTCAGTAAGATCTCCGGAAAGCAGGGAATTGAGCGAATCAAGCGAAATTTCTCCCAACACTGGATTATTTGAAAGATAGTATTTCTTTTCATCAGCGCCTGAAATAAAATAATCACTGGAAGAGGCACTTAAATTCAGGTTATATCCCTTTTCTATCCAGTAATAAAGTATTTGTGAGTCGGCGGTATTGCTGCATCCGGTAACTGATCTTTGGGTTGAAGTTTGAGAAATAAAAGGACAGTATTTATTGTACAGGTCGCCGCTCAAAGCGGTTTGTTTGCCATTGACTGATACATAAATCGTGCCGCTTTGATTCCAAAGCGTGGAAGTTAATATCAACCCTTCATTACTCTCCATAAGTTCAATCTCCTCAAATTTGCCTCTTTGAACTGGATATGCTTATTTTACTTTTTTTCTTTGCCCCGGAATGTCGGAATCTTCTTTATCGTGGTGATCACCTGTTCTGCGGAAATCAGTCTGGTACATTCAAAATGACGGTCGGTTCCTTTGTGGCGCGGACACCAGAGAAAATCAAAGTGGTCAAAATCCAGACGCATATCGTTCCAGCAGCTGTGGCAGGTGTGGTAGTTGATCACCCGGTAGGGCGTTTCAAATTCATTGGTAGGATGCGTGAAGCCGCTTATCATCACCACCGGAACTTTGCAGCACCACGCCAGCCAGCTCAAACCGCTGGATAATCCGATGAAAAAGTCCGCATCTTTGATAAGGTTTATTCTTTCCTGCAAAGGAATATCGCCGGTAAAATCTTCCGCCCCGTAAGGAATATAGTTCCAATTCAATCCGGTTCCGTGGACTTTTTCTTTATCAATGCACAACACCCGGTAGCCATTCTCTTTCAGAAATTTCACCACTTCAAGCCATCCGAAAGGATTGTTCCAGTATTTTGCCTGACTGGAACTCTGCGCGGCAATGCAGACGTATTTTTCTTTGATCTGCCGCGGGGCACTCAAATCCACTCTCGGCGGTTCATCTTTCGGATCGACTCCCAGAATATATCCTGCTGTACGGTGCAAGCCGATATACCTGAAATCAATCGGCTGATGATCCACATCACCTTTGAAGAACAACCCCATGTAGTAACAGGCATACGGTTGATAGTTTCTGGTCTCTTCCGCAGTGATAAATGTGATGTCGGGATACTGTTTTCGGACAATATCGGCGATCCACGGTGTCATAACACAGATGATTTTGCAGTTGTGTTTCTGCTGAAAACGCTCAACATAGCTGAACCAGCCGATACTGTCACCCAAAGTTCCCACCGGCAGCTGGATCATCACCTCTTTATCTTTCAAATCCATATCATAGGAAAAAATCGGTTCAGTTCCGCCTTTTCTGTGGATGATGAGCCGGAAGCGGATGTAAAACTTTTTGACGCTCGTTACATAAGCACCGGGCACGGTGTCGGCACTGTAAAGAATGATTCCGGTATCAATATCCAGAAATGTGACATGATACTCTTTGCCGTTATGCGGGAAAAGTATGCGGATACCTTCATTGAAGTCAAATTTGATTCCCTCAACTGCATCCAGTATCGGGATCTGCGGCACATCACCGTAGATTTTGTTCTGCGGATTCTGTTGTGGAAACTGTGACGGAGCTGCAGCCGGAGCCGGTACTGCCGGTGTGGAATTTATTCCGATCGAAAAATCTTTGAGGTCATGATTGGTGTTTATCGTAAAATCGTTCATCTTTTATCCTCTTTCATTTAAAATACATAAACAGCTGATAACTGCTATTGATAAAGTTACGCTGAAATCCGCTACAACCGGAGTTAATATATCACGGAATAATCAAATTACAATGATATAAGGGAAAAATATTTTACAAAGTATTGTTTCGGTTGCGCTTATTATACAGGGTGTGGATGAGATGTTTTTTCAGTATACGGTATCTGTGGCGGTACTCCGTCTGTGATTTTGCATCCGGAAACGCTCCGCTTTAAGATCACAACGATGATGTTTAAGAATTTTTGAGGAGTTTTGAAATTACCTCAAAAGTATGATAAAAGTTTTTTTCAGCTTGAAAAACCGGTGAAACAGGTGTATTTTACGACACGGAGAATCAAAACCTGTTTCAGGAGGTGAAACACAGATAACAGCAGCTTTTTTTATCAATACCGTCATCCAGCTGTATGGATGAGACCATAATACGCGTATCAGTGAAATTCGCCAAATTTTTTAGTGACAACGCGCAAGCAGTCGGACTGTATATTTACGGCCCGGCTCGTTGCGTTGTCACGGGTTCTGGCGAGCCTCACTGATGTAATGAGTCGGGGCCGTTTTTTTTACCGTTTCCCCGCCTCTTAAACAGATGAGGAATTTTGTCAGATGGTAAAAAACAGTGCCGGATTTGAGCCGGAAAGAGCATGAAACTCGGCATCACCGGAAGCAGAAGCAATACAACCTTTGATTTCACGCCGTTATTTTGCCGTCAAATCAAAGAATTTAATGCTTTTCTCGGAAAAAGACGGATAACATCGATCATTACCGGCGGAGCTTGCGGAATTGACCGGCAGGCGGAATTCTGTGCTGAAAAGCTGAATATCCCCTGTCAGATCATCCGTCCGGAGTATGCAAGATACCGCAAGGGTGCTCCGCTCAAAAGGAATTTGCAGATCATCGCTTCATGTGATGCACTTCTGGTCATCTGGAATGGTTCTCATCACAGTTCCGGTACGATTTATACGGCGGTCAATGCTTTGAATTCCGGTAAACCGGTATTTGTTATTTACTCCGCCGGAGAATATATCGACCGTTGTATCGGCAAAATCAACGATGATACAGTTTTTTTATCAGCTTATGAGTGGTAAAAAGTTAAATACCGGTGTATATTATAAGACCGTGATATTTTGAGAGATCATAATATCGTTAAAATCATTGTCCGGAGCAACAGGTGAATTCCCGTGAAAATCGGGAGCTGTCGCGCAACCGTGAGCCATAAATAAAATGGTGAGCCGGATCCCTGCCGGATACAATTGTGCGCGCAACACAAAAGAAAGAAAAACAAACCATGACGACTTTTCTGAAAGTCCGCCGGGGTATGGCTTTGCCGTACCGTTATTCATCCTGCCGTTATATTGTATTTCCAAGGCAGAGAAGTTCCCGCTTCACCCTGATCGAATTACTGGTCGTGATATTTATTATCGCTATCCTTGCCGGAATTTTATTACCGGCATTGGGGCGCAGCAGAGAACAGGCGAAACTTACCAATTGTGTGAGTAATTTGAAACAGCTCACCATGGCAAATTTGCTGTATGCCGGTGACAATAGTGAATTTCTTGTGCCGTATGCTTACGATATGATGGGTGCCAACCGTCACCGCTGGTGCGGTACTGCGGATATTTCCAGCAACAGCGGGGATGCGGAATATGATCCGTCTGATGCCCCGTTGGCACCATATCTGGGTGGTGATGGTAAAATTACGCAATGCGATTCTCTGGAAAAGCCGCCGAAAAGTTTTGAAATGAATTGCGGCGGTTATGGATACAATACCCTGGTCGGTACTTCCCGTCCGGGGGAATACAGCAGCGAAGCATTTTCATCCGGATTTCATCTCGGGGGAATGTGTGATCCTTCTGAAAAAATCATGTTCGCAGATTCGGCTATCATGGTGGATGAAAATGGAAATTGGAGTGCGAATCCGACCTGCCACGGCTACAGTGCCAGTATTGAAGCTCCCGGTGGGGATTGGCTTATGAATCCGACTATGCACTTCCGGCACAACGACCGTGCAGCAGTGAGTTTCTGTGACGGTCACACAGACATGATGGTTTTGATGGACTCTGCTTACGGCGATGAGCGTTATAAATTGGGATTCCCCTGTCAGAATAATAATGAGGATCGCAACAGATATTTTGATCCGCGATATTGAGAAACGGGGCAGTGCCATGAAAAATTTTTATATTCTTCTGTTTATTTTTTCTGCCGCATTTACCGGAGGATGTAAAGAAGATCTGCCGCCTCCGGATCCTGGAAAAGAACTCATTTTAAATACAGTTGTGCAATGTCCCAAATGCCGGAAAAGTTGTGAGATCGGAAAGTTTGAGCGGGTGAATCAGGCTCTCGGCAGATGTCCTTTCTGTAAAAAGGTCGTCAATGTTATGGAAGCGAAAGACAAATCCGGCAGGCGGGGACAGGGAGGATGAAACGGTATAAAAAAGAAACGGCAGCTTTGTATTTTATCTGCGGAGGTGTTATTGTCTCAATTTTTGTGAAAAAATCTTTACTGCGGTGGCGCATCGTGGTCAATCTCGCGCCTTGCACCTGTGCCGGAGCAGTCGAGTACATAGTACACTCCTGCTCCGTACTCGTCGCAAAACCCGACCTTGTCGCACGCTGCATCCACCGTTTGGATCAGTCCCGCATTTTGCCCGCTTGCAAATCTTTACTGCACTGGCGCATCGTGATCCCGCCGGGCGGGTTGCCTGCTGTCTCGCAGCTTGATCAACGCTTTTTTGAAAAATCTTGGCAAAAATCCCGTATGCAATCTGTCTTGCGCTGCCTCTATCGGGCTTCGCATAAAGCTGCGCCCCGATAAGCCACTTGCTGTAAAACCGTGATTCAGCTGTTGACAAATCGCTGTTTGTGTGATATATTTCATGCATTGAAAATTACGTTTTTGCAAATTTATATTTCAGTTTTACAAAATTCTGGACATTACCTGTATTTAAGTTGAATTTTGCAAAGTAAAGGAGAAGAAAAATGGAATATATCGTCAGCAGTAAACATCACAACGCCATTCAGGAAACGATCGATATTGCAAGTGCTGCCGGAGGCGGCAAAGTTGTCATTCCTCCGGGGATCCATGAAGCAGCGACCATTTTCCTTAAAAGCAACATCCATTTGTATATTGCTCCCGGTGCGGTTCTTCAGGGAGTGACCGATCATAACCTTTATTCCGAGTTCCGGCATCCTGAATTTGATATGGTTACTCCTGAATTCAGCCGCAAATGTTTCATCGGTGCGGCTGATTGTGAAAATATCACCATTTCCGGCGGCGGTACGATCGACGGCAGAGGGGAATTTTTCTTTGATCCGGAAACTCCTGCGCATTTGAGTTTTCCCAAACCGCCGTGGCAGCGGCCGAGAATGATCCAGCTTTTCAATTGCCGGAATGTACTTATTGAAGGGGTTTCATTTAAGAATTCCCCGAATTGGACGATGTGGCTTGCCAATTGCGAAGACGTTTACATTTCCAGGATCCATGTCACCACCAATCCACGGGTTCCCAATGGAGACGGTATCGATATCGATTCCTGTAGACGGGTCACGGTAAGCGACAGTATTTTCAACACTTCAGATGATTGTCTGATCCTGCGGGCCATTCGCCGGAATCCGGATGTTCCTGCTGTTTGCGAGCATGTTACGGTGAATAATTGTATATTGAACAGTTTCTGTCAGGGTATCCGGCTGGGGTGTCCGAGTGACGATACCATCCGGCACTGTTCTTTCAGCAATATAATTTTCAAAGGCGGCGGTTCCGGCATCCATTGTGAATCACCTTACCGTTATCTGCGGAAAAATTGTTCCGGCTATATGCATATCAGTGATTTGTCATTCAATAATTTCGATATTGAATCAGGCAGATACCCGGTGCGTATAGGTTGTGAGGGGGCTATTGCCTTGCGCGGCGTGGAACGCTTGAGTTTCAATAATTTCCGGATCAAAGCCGCCAAACCGCTGTACCTTGAGGGCAATCCCAATACTGTTTTCAGGGATATAAGTTTTACCAATATCTCCGGAGTCGTGGAAAGTGATTCTCCCATCCATGTCCGTTATGTTGACAATCTTAAACTGGATAATTTTTCGCTGTCTGCTGTGACCGGAGAAGTCCCGGTTACCGGAGAAATGCCCGACTTCCCGTCATGGGAAACAAAATTCTGATTTATTGCAGTACAGTAATACCGTAATTGTCTGTGTGGATGTGATATATTCTTGAGTTTACTTTACACCGCAATCAACGATTCCGGAATGTAAGTTTTACAAAATTCCGGACATTATCATCAAAATAAAAAGGAAATGTCCCGAATTTTGTGAAACTGAAATATAAATTTGCAAAAAAACGTAATTTTCCATGCATGAAACATATCACACAAGCAGCGATTTGTCAACTGCCAGAACACGGTTTATTTTCTATCGGTGGATGCAGCGTGAGACAAGGTCGTGTTTTGCGACGAGTACGCAGAGGGAGTATACGACTGTATTCGACCTCTGCGGCGCAGGAGCAAGGCGCGAGATTGACCACGATGCGATACCGCAGTAAAGATTTTTCACAAAAATTGAGACAATAACAATAAAAAAACTGCCGCAGAACATAGAGTTCTGCAGCAGTTTTGTGTTTTCTGCTGATTTGCGCCGGATTACTTGGCGGCGAGCAGTTTATCTGCCTGGGATTTTTTGTTGGCGGCGCGGTTGGCATGGATGGTACCGGCTTTGACCGCTTTATCCAGACGGCTGGCGAAAGTTTTTGCCAGTTCAGTGGCGGCAGCATCGCCGGCGGCGACAGCTGCGCGGAGTTTTTTCTCAATGGTTTTCAATTCGCTGATACGGGCGCGATTGCGGAGATTGGCTTTTTTGCTGGTAGCCAAACGTTTGACGGCAGATTTGGTATGTGCCATGGTTACTTTTCCTTTATGTTACGTAAAATATAAAAAACAGTTTCAAACTTTACACAGATTATTAATATATCACCATTTTTAAAAAAAGCAAGTCCATTTGTCATATTTTTTGCATAATAAAAGCTTCCCGGAGCATTTCCGGGAGTTTTTTTACCGCATCACTCCACTGGAAGAATAAATTTTTCCGATGGTTCATCCTGGGTCAGAACGGCAAAACGGCACTGTTCCTTATTTATTTCCCGCAGCTTGCCGGAACACAATTCGTGCAGTTTCTGATAATCATTGCACTCTCTGCTGACATGGGCGAGCAGCAGCAGTGTAGATTCATCCCCGAGCAATTCATCGAGCAATCCGGCAGTGTCGGCATTTCCCAGATGTCCTCTGAATCCCAGTATGCGCCGTTTGAGTTCCATTCTCCGCTGGGAATTCATCAGCATCTCTTTATCATAATTGCTTTCAATGACCAGTGCGCTGCAATTGCGCAAATGACGCTTCACACTTTCACTGACACATCCCAGATCAGTGGCAAACCCGATACGCAGTTTCCCGTATTCCAGTTTGAATCCGACGGTATCAACATCGTGGGAAAGGGCAAAACTGGTCACTTCAAACCCGGCGATGGAAAACTTTGCCCCCGGCTCAAAGGTGCGGACTTTTCTGGGCAGATTTTTACTGTTCCGCAGCCGCAGAACTGTTTCCGGAGTGGCGTAGAGCGGCAGATCGAATGTGTCGCAGAAAACCCTTGCTCCGGTGGAGTGGTCGCTGTGTTCATGGGTCAGCAGTGCGCCGCAGAGTTTGCCGGGATCGCATTGCGCCTTTTCCATGCGGGCGAGAAGCTCTTTGCGGGAGAATCCCTGATCGATCAGCAATGCTCCTTCCGGAGACTCTATAAAGAATGAGTTTCCGGAACTTCCGGAACCCAGCGCGCTCAAAAAAACATCTGAATTATCCATAATTGTCAAAAAAACTGAAAAATTTTAATTTCAGGGGTGGAAAAAATCTGTTTTATAATCTAAATTCTATTATAGCAGTTGTCAAATGCTTTTTTTGATGATTTTTAACTTTTTTGCGGTTTTCTGAATATGAAACAACACCTGTCAACCGGCGTTGCCGGACAATTGACCCAGCAGCAGCATCTGGCGCACAGTTTGCAGCGCAGTCTGGAACTTCTGGCATTGCCGCTTCCTGAATTGGAACAGCGTTTGATGGCTGAAATTGCCGACAATCCCATGCTGGAAAGCGAGGAGTTTACCATCGCTCCGGATCTTCCGGCGGCAGACGCAGATGTTTCAATGGAAACTGAAGATGAAAACGATTTTGAACGCAACAGTATTCTGCCGGAGGAGTGGCGGGATGATCTGCCATTGCCGTCGGGCGGAAAAGAAGATGACGGCGGTAATGATTATATCGGTTCGCTGGCAGCTCCTCCGCCTCCGCTGCGCAGTGAATTGCTTACAGAGTTGTACTCTTCAGCTCTGCCGGAAAAAATGCAGAATCTTGCCGCCGAGATCATCTGTGCGCTGAATGATGACGGTTTTCTGGCGGTCAATCCGGCAGATCTTGCCATGCAGTGCGATGCGGAAATGTCCGAGATCATGGAGGCTCTGCATCTGGTTCAGCAGATTTCTCCGCCGGGAATAGCCGCCCGGGATCTGCCGGAGTGTTTGAAACTTCAGCTTCAGCGGCAGGGAAAGCTTACCGCTGAATTTACCGCATTGCTGGATGGGGGGATCGCTGATCTGGAAAAGAACCGCATGGATCATCTGATGAAAAAACTGGATCTCGCTCCGGATGAATTGGAAAGTATGCTTAAAACGCTCCGTTCTCTCAATCCGGCTCCCGGCAGGGTATATGCTCCGCCGGCATCAGTTATCATCCCGGATCTGGTGATCGCCAAGGACGAAAAAGGCAATTACATTGCAACGGTTCAGCGCAGTAACGCCACGCGTATAGTGCTTTCCCCGTGGAATGAAAAACTTCTGGAAGATGATTCCCTGTCAGCTGATGACCGGGCGTATCTGACTGAAAAACTCACCCGGGCAAAGGAGCTGCTCAAGGCTCTGGATATGCGGAAAAGCACTTTGCAGCAGCTTGGAAATCTTATTGTTGAACAGCAGAAGGAGTTTCTGGATAACGGCAAAGCTTTTCTCAAGCCGCTGACAATGAAAAGTGCCGCAGCTGAATTGCAGTTGAGTGAAAGTACCGTCAGCCGGTGTGCCGCCGGTAAATTTGCAGAAACTCCACAGGGGGTGTTCCCTTTGAAATTCTTCTTTTCCACCGGTGTCGGAGCTGATGACGGGGATAGTGTTTCCAATCGGGCGGTCACTGAAAAGATCCGTCAGCTGATCGGGAATGAAGATCCGTTCAAACCCTTGTCAGATGAAGAATTGGCAAAACTGCTGAAAGCTGACGGTATTTCAGTTGCCCGGCGGACGGTGGCAAAATACCGTGAAAGCCTGAATATACCTTCTTCATCCGGCAGGAAGAAATTTTTCTGAAAAATAATCACCTGCTGCGTGAGCGCATCTGCTGCTTGTGAAATTCTTCCAGTGCATCCCGCTGCATTTGCTGTATTTCATTGAGCAGTGCGGAATCCCGTGCCGGTATCTTTTTGCTGTATTTGAGCTTTCCGCTGCGTATATCTTTGAGCATTGCCTGCACGTTATCGAGATATTTCACATACGGGAAAGTTTTTACGTCAGCCAGAGTTTTTTTCAGCATGGCAGATTCATTATCCAGCATCAGAATGATTTTCCGGGAGCGGTTGTCGTTCCGTTTCAATTTCCCGTCAAAGATATATTTCTGGGCTTCATGGACAAATTCCAGAGCAAGTCTGCTGCGCTCATGTTCCAGAGACATATGTTTTTTTGAATCGGTATCAGTTTTGCTCAATTTGCGCTCAACATCTTTGATTTTTTCCTCGAGATTATGCATTTTTCCGGTAATGTCGCTTTTTCCGGATTTATCGCCATTGACCGTTATCTTGCGTACTGTCTGTCTGTTGCATACCGGAGCGGCACAGAGTGCAACTGCTGACAGCAGGATGAGGGCTGAAGAAAAAAATTTCATAGATGCTTTCTCCGTGGTAATGCATCGCAGGCATCCTCCGGAAAAATTTTTCCGGAGGATGTGCTTTGGGGGTTGCCGATTTCAGTTTTTTACCGGCGTTTTGAGGTCGGATTTCAGGTCGATGGATTTATTGAAAGTGTTGAAAAGCGAAATCGCTCCGGCAACTTCGATCGCTCCGGAAATTTCTTCTTCACTGACCCCCATCATCACAGCTGCGGAACGGTGGGCATCCAGACAGTACTGGCATCCGTTGGCGGCACTGACGGCAATGATGATCAATTCTTTGGTTTTGGGATCAAGGTTGTTTCCGGCAGCCTCAGAAACTTTCAGAGCAGCTTCAAGAAAATCTCCGCTTCTGCCCATAGCCTGAAAAACTTCGGGGACTTTGCCGAATTTTTTTTCAATTTCACTCTGGATCGCCTGTGCTTTTGCATCACCGTTTTTTGCATACATTTTGATTGAAGCCATTTTTCCCTCCTTGATGTTTGGTTGCTCCGATGACTATAGATTATTATAGCATTATTACGGCAGTTTTCAATTGAAAAACTGCCTTTCAGGTGATATTTTATAAAAAAATTTGGTAATGTCCCGAATTTTGTGAAACTGAAATATAAATTTGCAAAAAACATAATTTCTAATGTATGAAACATATCACACAAGCAGCGATTTGTCAACTGTCAAATCACGGTTTGTTTTCTATCGGTGGATGCAGCGTGCGACAATGTCGGGTTTTGCGACGAGTACGCAGAGGGAGTATACGACTGTATTCGACCTCTG
>JAZSIZ010000017.1:0-31701 GCA_045534015.1 Victivallaceae bacterium
ATTGACACATATCATGCGGAACGGCCATTGCGTTTGAAATTGTCAGTTTCTTTGTGTGGCCTACATTATTTGATTTTCAGAAGTTCAAATTATCAAATTTCAGTTTTTTACCATCAAAATCCTTTCGTTTGGTGTAATGAATCTAATTTACACCGCAAACGTGATTTTTCAAGTAACATTCTCTGTGTACCGCATGATAAAACTCTCCGAAGCGGAACTTGCCAGTGCCGTTTTATCATACATGATAAAATTATTCCGGTCAATTATAGAGGCTTTATGCGGTCACGAAGGTATTTTTTCTGCACAGAAAGGGGCTGTCGAATTTAATCCACCCTGCCATACGGGTAAAAGGCTTCTGTGCAAGAGAGATAGTTTTCTGTGCCGTGCTCTGCCGTGAAAGGCTTGCCGGTAGCTGGATTGAAGTTAAGAATCTTTTCCCAATTCAGGTGATTGCCACCCCATGCGAACCATTCATCATTGCTTTTGGTCAATTGCAGCATTTGTTTGACTTCCGGAGTGACACCATCCATAAAACCTTTGGAATAGCTGAAACTCTTTTGCATAAATGGGGCAAACTTGGTCGAAACTTTGGCAATATAGCTTGTCCAATAGACGGCATCATCCAGATTGTAGAGTTTGCCGGTAACTTTTTTGCCCATGCGGAAACAGTTCCCCTTTTGCGGGGTATTGATATGAAAAACGTGGCTATCTTCTCCCAACCGTCTGGAAACAAGTTTATTAAGATGTTCAGCTATTTTCATGGCTGATTGCAGATATTTCCCATGTACAATGGTGAAGATATGAAAATGGCTGTGTTGATCGCAGGATGATTCCCCTATCTCACTTGCCCATATATACTCAGCTCTGATTTTTCGATTTTGGAGAGTACGCCGCCAACTTTGCATCGTTCCGCTGATTATTTCATTGGCACAGTTTTGATATATTTTGTCCAGATGTACCGTGAAGTGGCAGACATAGAGTCTCTTTGAACATTTAATCCACATATCCCGATAGATTTGACAGATAGCATCCAATATCTCTTTTCTTGCTCCGGCTGCTCCCTGCTGGATGATAAATTCCTCATACATTCTTTCTTTGATAACAATGGCTCTACCCATGATTTTTCTCCCTTTTTATATTGAAATCTCTTATAACTTTATTTTATATAATAGCAAAATCTAAAAACCCCCTGCATTTTTAGGGAAATTTGAGCGTAAAAATTTTTCGACAGAAGTACAACAAATTGGAGGAATTTCAATATGGCAACCCAAATCCGCCCCAATACCGTAAAATTGATCGCAAAACTGCTGCATCCATTGGCAGAAAATGGAGTATTGACCATCCCGGAAGAAAGGGAAATTATCGCCCATTTAACATATCTTGCCCAAAAAGGAGAAGAACTGCCGGTAATTATGCCGAAACTTATCGACCAGAAAGAAGTTGCTGAAATGCTCGGCATCGGATTTTCCAACTTCAAGAAACTGGAAAAATCCGATGCCTTCCCATTCAAACGCCGGATGATCGGAACCTCTGTCCGATACCGTAACACTGATATAATCAAATTCATACTATCTGAAAATCCCTCTGAAACTAATATATAATTTGTCCCTATATTATATATACAGAGAAAGAGGGCACGGTCAACGGGCACTTTTCAAAAAAGTTGCGATTTTTCTTAAAAATGGGGCTTTTATGCCGTTTTTAGAATATTTTCCAACGTTTGACGGATTTCAGAGTCTGGCAGGGTGGCAAGATATTTCAGAGCTTCCCGGATTCTCTCGTTGGCAGAAATGACCATATTACCGCAAACGGCTTCGATTGCCCGGAGTTGGGCTTCTTCACCGATGTGAGTATAATATTTGTCGGCTATTTCTGAATCTGTACCAAGAATGGAGAGCAATACCGCTTTAGGCACTCCCGCTTCGGCACAATGACTGGCAAAGGTATGCCGCAGAGAGTGGAAACCATATTGAGTGACCCGACGTTTGCGACCGGGAACCGGCAGAGATGGTTCAACGCCGATCCACCGGATAACCCGCAAAACATCCAGATTAACCAGATTGTTGCCGATATTTTTACCGTCAGCATCAAGCCGGTTGTAACGCTCGGCAGTTTTGGGGCAAACATAATTATCACACCGCCACGTTTGAGCAAGCAGAAGCACTTCAAAAAGCTCATCGGCGATGGGGATAGTTACCTCTTTGCCGGTTTTGAACTGCTTGACCCAAATCCGCCGCCGCTCCATATCGACACTGTGCCATTGCAGCAATACGCAATCTTTCAGCCGCTGCCCGGTATACATTCCCAGATAATAGACCACCCGGATTTCCGATTTGTTGATAACCTGGTGAATATCATCTGCCAACACATCCCGCAACTGCTGCTCCTGTTCACGGGAAAACGCCAAGCGGCGTACTCCAATATTCTGTTCTTCACGCTCACGGCGAAAGAGGATAGTCCGGAAAGGATTTTCATCATCCCGAAAATCAGACAGCGTGGAAAAGATTTTGCGGAGCCGTTTGATCTTCCGGTTATGAGTAGAAACGGCAATATCAGTTTTACGGAGATGCTTGGCAAAATTCTCCGTATCCTGAAAGGTGATATTGCGAACCGGTATCGAGGGATTATTGAGAAAATGGATAAACTCCATTAAAGAGGTCTTGTATTGGAGTTGTTCATGGATAGTTGCCGGATTTGCACGATCGGGGTGCAGAGAATAATAATCCCAGACGCCGCTTAATGGCAACTCACGCTTGGCTGAAGCAAGCCCTCTTGCCTGTTGCACATGAGCGGCGATGACTTCGGTGGACGTTGCTTTGATGATCGGAATAAACTCTTCAGCTTTGCGTAAAGCCTCGGCACGATTGGTTGTTTGCAGACTGACGGTTTTGCGGTGTCCGTCAACTTGATAGCGGTAAAAATATATCTTCCCCGGACCTTTGGAGAAAATTGCTCCGACACTCAAGCGGATCGTTTTGCTTGCCATAGATAACACCTTGGTTGATTGTTTCCATGACATAAAATAAATTGAAAACGTTTCCGGTAAATATGGCAGAGTACCTTCCGTAGCCAAAGATAGCCGTCGGGATATATTGAAGATATTTCAAATGGTACTCGGTGGTACTTGAGGGATTTTCCGCAGCATCTTTCTCAAAGTTCTCCAACACCACTCAAAACGGCTTTTCTCCCCGAAAAAAGACATAAAGAAACCCTCTTGAGATTTCTCTCAAGAGGGCTAATATTTGGTACACCCAAAGGGATTTGAACCCCTAACCTTCTGGTCCGTAGCCAGACGCTCTATCCAATTGAGCTATGGGTGCAACGTTCTTTCTTAAACGATGCTATAATATACATTGGAAATCCGGTTTTGTCAAGCAGCAATCCCAGGAATTTCCAAAATATTTTTATCGTTTGGAGAACTGGAACCGGCGACGGGCACCCGGCTGACCGGATTTTTTACGTTCTTTAACGCGTGCATCGCGGGTAACCATACCGGCTTTCTTCAAAGCGGCACGGAGTTCTTCATCATAGCTGATCAGCGCGCGGGTGATACCGTGACGCAGAGCGCCTGCCTGACCAGCCATACCGCCGCCGTCACAATTGGCAGCAATATCAAATTTACCGACGGTTTCGCTGACGGCGAAAACCTGATTGACAAAACCGCAGAGGGATTCGCTGTTAAAGTATTCAGCCATCGGTTTGCCATTGACAACCACATTGCCGCTGCCGACAGTCAAACGGACACGGGCCACAGCACATTTGCGACGGCCGGTAGCCAAAACAACATCACTTTTCTTGACCATGGTTTACTTCTCCAGATTGACTTTGACGGGTTTCTGCGCAGCGTGCGGATGCTCGGCACCGGCATAAACTTTGAGTTTGGCGAATTGGGCGCGGCCCAGACGACCGTGCGGCATCATGCCCCAAACCGCATCTTTGATCAGACGTTCGGGGTGGGTTTCGCGCACTTTGTCAGCGGTGGTTTCAGTCAGACCGCTGCGGTAACCGGAGTAATCAACGTAGACTTTACGTTCATTTTTGTGACCGGTGAAGACAGCTTTGGAAGCGTTGATGACGATGACGAATGCTCCGGTATCGATGTGCGGAGTATAAGTCGGTTTATCTTTGCCGCGCAGAGCATTGGCGATTTTTACCGCCAGACGGCCCACGGGCATTTCAGAAGCGTCGAAAAGCAAGCATTCCGGCTTGATTTCGCCAACTTTAGCCAAATAAGTTTTCATTTTCACTACCTGATAAAAATTTTTTCAGTCAGAGCTTATGCGTACGCATGATACTGCGGGGTGATGAATGCCGTTTTTTCGCACATCGGCAAGAATGTTTCAACTGCCTCCAGTCTCATTCACTCTCAAGGAGGACGTACGACCGCCCGCCTTAAACATCAGCCGCACCACCCGGTGCGCTTCAACATCCACCGGAAAGATTTTCGGCATTGGTACGATGATCGGGTGTACCGCCAGAAATACAACATCCATGATGGATTTCGTTTAAAATAGCACCGGATAGGTGATTTTTCAAATTATTTATCAATGATTTTCATCATTTTTCCGGCTTTTTCTTTTGCTTCCCCGGAAAAAGCAAAGCAGCCGCCGGCAGAAACCGGGAAGCTGCTTTGAATACATTGGATTTTTTTCAGTGACAGATCACCTGCACGCCCAGCCGGGGAAGGGTGATTTGAGTTCCATTGCTCAACTGGATCACCGCCGGGGATTCTCCGGCATTGACGGCAATGGTCATTACTTTGCCCTCAACTTCTCTTTCCAAAAGGCGCACTTCGCCGGAAACAACTTGGGTTTTCTTTTCCGGAAGTTTATCGGAAGTCAGGAATTTTTCTGCTTGCCGTACCTCTTTGAGAACCTGATCGATGGTGTCAAAGTAAGCTGCCGGCACTTCATCTCCGTGAAAATCTCTGGCTTTGGGCTGCACGTAGATTACGGTACCTTTGGAACCGGCGGCGATGGAAGCCCAGGTGCAGTAACGCAGATCTTCATAACTTGGCAGCCACTTTTCTTTTTTCTCCCACTCATTGCCTCTGGCGTGTGCGCCAACGATTTCGATGAATGGATAAGCGGCGGTCCATTTGCTGATGCGGTCGATGTCTTTGAACATATTAAGATGCTGATTGCGCTGCGCCACATAATCATCGTGAAACAGTATATCACATCCTTTGGGTGCGCCCTGCCATGCGAAACTGTTGGTCTGTCCGTAGGTCGGCAGCCAGGAGACGATCAGATCGGGGGCGGCGGCTTTTATTGCCCGGTAGTATTCATGGAAAACTTCCATTTTGTGCCCCCGGTCGATCGATTCATCACCGACGTATACTCCCAGAATACCGGGATGACCCTGCAGTTTGGCAATCGCTTTCATGCGCATATCCATAAAGCGTTTTACTGCCCGGGAATTTTTGTCGATACCGCCTTTGACCCAGCAGAATTCGATTCCGGTGTAAGGGATCATCTGCAATTTTGCATGGGTGGATTGCGCCAGCAGACGCCAGAAACGGCTTTCTTCGATTTTGAGCCACGGACTCATATTGCCGTTGTATTGCCGCCGGGCGATTTCCGGAACCTGCCGGATGTCGCCGTAAGCGTAGGTAAAAACCGGGAAGAAGCGTTTGCCGTCAACGGCGATAAAACCGGCTTTATCCACGGTTACTTTGCCGGGGGCGGGGTTGAGATAAATAAAATCGTTTTCTTCTGCACGGTTTTGGTTTTTATCCGTGATCAGCAGTTGGATATCGTAAAAATCTTTGCCGTCATCCGGGAGTGCAAACGTGATACCTTTGTCATTGATTCCGGCATCGGCGGCAATGTCGGTTCCGTTGACCAGCAGCTTAACGCTTGCAATGCCGGAAGAAATGCTGCCGTCAGAAAAAGGGATATGGATCTGTGCCGGGCGCTTCGCCATTCTGCCTCGGGGGCACATGGAGCCGATTTCCGGAGAAATTTTTTCATTGCTCCGGTCGTAAGCGATGGTGAATGAAGATGTTTTGCTCCACACGCCGCCATCTTCGCCGACAAATTTTGCCCGCCAGAACCATTTGCCCTGGAGGGGGAGTTTTTCCAGCCAGTAACCGTTTTTTTCGCCAGGATCATAGGCGCATCCATCGAAAACGATGGTTTTATCTGCGGGGAAAGCCGCATCCTGCGAACAGGCGATGGTTACTGTTCCCGGGCGCATATTGTCCCTTGAAAAGAGCAGCCAACTGAATTTCACCTGATCGGTGCGCAAAACGGCATTGTCTGCCGGGGCTTTCAACTCCGGCACATGAGTTGCCGGAGTATATTTGCGGACGCTCAGAGAATCGATATGGATCTTGCCCGGATCATCCACCCGGATCTCCAGTACAGCTTTTACTGTTCCGGCGGGAGTGGTGACATCGCCCTTGTACGGGGCGAATTTGTGATTTGGTGCGCCGCCTCCGAGGTTGCCCAGTCCCGGACCGTAAAGCGTGGTGAGCAATTTGCCGTCGGCATCGTAACAGTGGATGCGTACCGGTTTGAGGTCAGGAGTTTCACAGGACCAGTAGCGGCACATGAAAGAGATGCGGTAACGGGTTTGGGGCTGTAATGGCAATTCATGGAACCAGTTGGCAAATTTTTTTCCGGGTTTGCATTCGGCGTAAATGCTGTTTGTGCCGGAGATTTTGTAGTATTTTGAAGCTGATGCCTGAGTGCGGTTTTTCCATCTTTCGTTAGTACCGAATTCCACTTCGCCATCCAGACACAATTCCGGGAAATTGGCAAAGGAGTAGACCGGTGGAGTTTTTTTGTTTCCGGCAAGGATCGCTTCTGCAAAGTCGGCGGTCTGGTTAAAAGAGGGCTTTTTCAGCGGAGCAAAGGTGGAATACTCTTCAGTGCCGTTGGTTTCTTTCCGGTGGCTTGCCACATTAAGCAGAAATTTTTTTCCGGGGACAATGCCCAATTCAGCAAGATCGACCGAGGCGTAGAGCAGCCAGCCGTGAATCCCGGGGAAGATATTGAGCTGCAAAGAATTGAAATTTCTTCCGGATGAAAATTTTCCATCCGGCAAAGTCCCTTCATCATAGACCGCCCCTTTGGCGTTGATGATGATCTGGCAGAATTCCCGGGGCTTGGAAGCATCCGGAGCGATGAGCAGGAAAACGGAATCATCACCCCAGACGATGCCATCACGAGTGGAAACATTGCAAAGCGAGTTGGTATCCACGGTCCGGAAAAAGCCGAAATAGAGCTTTTTGCCGTCATGGAACATGCGCACCTGCGTATCTTTGACCGCATCGGCTGCAGGGTTTTTCAGCTGAACAAAACCGTGGAGGACAGCTCCGAAACTCCATGCCGAATTGCTCTGTCTGGTCAGAATATCCGCCTTTATCCAGCGGTTGGCGACTTGAGGGATCTCCACAGTGATCTGCCCGTAAAGAGCGGTCACCATGGAAAGGATGATAAATACAAGGATCTTTTTCATGTGGACAGGATACGATTATTTTTTGTATTCTGCGGACAGGACACCTTCCGCAAGCCAATCGACAAATGGATCTTTTTGAATAGATTCCACGTGACCGTCACAGAAGGCATAGTTGCCGCTGCCGCTGTGTTTGCCGTCGATAATACTGTCATTGGATGATTCGGAGTAACTTCCGCTGTTGACAAAGTAGTTGAAGCCATACTGTTTGTCGGCTCTGGCGGTGCAGTCTCCAACCAGAATCGTATTGGATGAATTGGTTATCGACGCCAGCGATTTCGGGCCGGATGATGAGTTGATCTTGGTGGGACCGAACTGGGCGACACCGTAACCGGAACGGTAATCCACGTGGGTGGTGGAATCGAGCGGTTTCAGAGTGTGAGGACAGAACAGCACATCCATTTTGGTGTACCATGCCTTGTCGTTGGCATCAACGGCAAAACCTTCGTGTTTGGCAAGGGATTGCGCCCAGCGCATACCATTGGAAACGGTGTCCCGGCAGGGGTAAAATTCATCATTGGCATCCAGATAACTGTTGAATGACATGGCAAGCTGCTTGAGGTTGCTGGCGCAGCTGGCTGCTCTGCCGCGCTCTCTGGCAGAGTTTAGGGCAGGAAGCAGGATAGCTGCGAGGATGGCGATGATCGCAATGACCACGAGCAATTCGATCAGTGTAAACCGGTACCGGTTTACACTCACACGTGAGTGTAAAAGATACATTCTGAAGTCCTTTGAATTAGGGGTTGTTGTTTGGTGCTTTCTTGTTTTTTGAAACACGCCTGTTGTTTATAAGTATATACAAAAATTATGAAATGTCAATAGCTGAAGTGAAAAAAGTATAAAATTTCAGCGGTTTTACGATAAGGCAGTAAATTTTTCTGCAAAAGCGGAACATCTCTGCCATGCTTCCGGCAGTTGTTCCGGGGAGCGCAGGGAGAGTTCAAACTCCAGTTTTCCGGCGCATTGCGGCATTTTTTTCAATTGTTCCATGCATTTATCCCAGTTTACACTGCCGTCGCCGGGCAATTGGTGCTGATCTGCCGTGCTGTCGTTGTCATTGAGGTGAAGAGCCATTACCCTTGAACTCATGCGGCAGAAATTTTCAACATTTCCGGCAATGTTGCCATGCCCGGTGTCAAAAGTCAAGCCAACGAATTCTGCCGGATACTCATCCATCAGCATTTCCAGAATATCGTAATTGTCATGCGGCATGTTTTCCAGAGCCAGCGGAATGCGGTATTTTTGCAGATCGGGCATTAATTCATCCAGAGAAAGCCGGGTCATTTTCAATCTTTCCGCCATGATTTGACGGTCGGTTCGGTTTTGAAGTGAGTTGAAAAAAGGTACATGCAGTGTCAATGCCCCATCAATGCCGAGGGTATCCATGAAGTGCAGACGGTTGCGAACCAATTTTACTCCGGCGTCACGACGGGCGGGGGCAGAGGAATGAATGGCATTTTCCACGCCGCATGAACCGTGGACGTTAGTGATATTCAAATCATTTTTCTTCAGAAGGTTGCGAAAAGTCCGCAAATCGCCGGCGGAATATAACTCGTCGCTGTTCCAGAGATAACACCAGATAAGCTCTTTGAATCCGGCATCTGCAATGAGAGGAAGAATTTCTGCCAGCGGCATTTTCAGGCAGTCGGTATTTATGGCAACTCGCATTTTCAATCTCCTGCTTATGTTACGCTTTGAAATTATTTTTTTGTCTGCGGTATTCAGTCGGAGTGCAGTTGAAGTGCTGTTTGAATTCTCTGGCAAAGAATACCGGCGTGGAAAATCCGCACTCATCGGCGATATGTTTGACCGGTTCACCGGTAACAGTCAGCATTCTTGCCGCTTTTTCCAGACGGCAGCGGATGATATACTGACCGGGGGATATTTTCAGGTGGCGATTGAAAATTCTGGTCAGTGTACGCGGCGTGATGCTGCACTGTTCTGCCAATTCACTGCATGAGAGTTTGAAATTGGATTTCCGCAGGATATTCAATGCCTTATCCGGCAATTCCGCGGCTGGTGACTGTCTGCACTGCTGATCCTGTATCTCCTGCAGCAAATGGAATATTGCACTGTCAAGTTCCCGGCGGGAAGAGCCGTTTTTCACCAGCTGCCGGATGTGTTCCATCTGTTTGGCGATTTTTTCCGGATCGGTCGTGGTCAATATTGCCGGATCATCCGCGGCAAGCATATCGCAGAAAGCCGCCTGGGTCATATTATTGCTCAACAGCAGGCAATATTTTTTTGCCATTTCCCCGGGGGCGGTACGCATGGTCATGGTTGTCCGTCTGCCGAGCATGATGTCACCGGCTTTCACCTGTAATGTTTCATTGCCGGTCTGCAGAAAAGTACTGCCTTCCAGAAAAAAATTCAGAGATATATACCTTTTATATTCCTTGCGTATAGACCAGTCGCCGCCCCAGAAACTGACACCGAAGGCAAAACAGTGAAAGATGTTGCGGTCAGCGGCTTCCGGCGGATCATCGTTAAGATAGAACGTCTCTTCCATACCGATTTGTCCGTTATTGTTCTTGTGGACAATGTGCCGGGGGGTGAACAAAACTTTATCTTCCATACGGTGTGTCTCAAAAATGTCTGTTGCTGTCTTGAAAGTGCAGTGTTTTCGTTTGTTAAATTCTTCAGTTTCCTGTATAATATAGTATAACGCATCAGATGATGCAAGTTTGAAAGGAGTTAATTGTGAAAATTGTGATTATCGGCGGGGGCAGTGTTTTGTGGACTCCCCGGCTTGGATGTGACTTTCTGCTGGAAGATGCACTTGACGGTTGTGAATTGGTGCTTACCGATATTGACCGTGATGCTGCAAAGCTTTGCGCCGCGTATCTGTCTGCTGCCAACCGGCAGCTGAAAAAGCATTGGAAAATTTCTGTTGCCGGTATCGACAGCGCGCTCAAGGGTGCCGATCTGGTGCTGGTATCCATTTCCACCGGCGGCTTTGAGGCGATGGCGGTGGATTACAATGTGCCGGAAAAATATGGTGTTTACCATACGGTGGGCGATACCACGGGACCGGGCGGGATCTCCCGGAGTTTGCGGAATATTCCGGTCTTTATCGACATTGCCCGCAAGATGAATAAACTTTGTCCGGATGCGTGGATGCTCCATGTCACCAATCCGCTTACCCAGCTGACCCGGGCGGTGGAGCGCAGCGGACTTATCCGTACCATCGGCATGTGCCACGAATATACCGGGGCATTGGGGACGCTTTCGGTATTTTTCGGTGTGGAGCGCAGTGAGATCGATTCACTGTGTGTGGGGGTGAACCACTTTACGGTGCTGAAAGATCTGACGGTCAAAGGGGTGAAAGATCCCATGAAACAATTGACCCTGGATAATTACATTGAATTTGAGAAGACCAAACGGGGCAAAGAACTTTCCGGAACAGTTGATGATATTGTCGCACAGGCTTCAGCGGAACCGGGAACACTTCTGCCCAACTACATGCACTTCACTTTAGCTGAAAAGTGGGGATTTTACCCATTGGCAGGCAGTCCGCATGTGTGTGAAAGTCTGCCGGGATTCAACACTTCGCCGGAAAATCTTGCCAATTGGAGCATCTACCGCAAAGGTGTTCTGCCCAACCGCCCCAAAGCGAAAGCTGAACGCCGGGAGAAGGTGGAAAAAGTTCTGGCTGAAAAGTCAGCAGTTCCGGAAGCTGCCGAGCGTTCAAAAGAGATGATCGCTGATGCCGCCGTGGCATTGCTTACCGGTGAACCGCGCCGGGTAATCGCCGCCTGTGCCAACCGCGGACAGATCGATGATCTTCCCCGGGATGTGACGGTGGAAACCTGGGCATTGGCATCCCGCTGCGGCATCCATCCGGTGGCATCGGGCAAAGTTCCGGCTCCGGTGAAAGGCTTTATGGAGCAGATCGTCTGTGAAGAGGAGCTGACTGTGGAAGCTGCTTTGACCGGAAATTTTGATACCTTTGTTCAGGCTCTGATTGCCTCGCCCATGCTGGCAGATAAGTCTGCAGCTCCGGCACTGGCAAAGGAACTGCTTGAAGGCAATAAACAATACTTACCGCAATTCACCAAATTTTAACAAAAAAAAGGAGTACCGGTTATGAGAAAACATTCTTTTACCCTGATCGAACTGCTGGTGGTTACAGCAAAACAACACTGCCAAAATTTTGGAAAAAAATTGGCGGAGAAGTATTCTTTACCCCAACGCGTTGGGGTAAAGCACATGTGCTTTACCTTGATAGAACTTCTCGTCGTTATCGCTATTATCGCGATTCTGGCGGCTATCCTGCTGCCTGCACTCAATTCTGCCCGTGAACGGGGCAGGACTGGCAGTTGCATAAGCAATCACAAGCAGGCAATGACATATACTCTGATGTATATTGATGCAAACGATGATCATCTGCCTTTCGGCGGTACGGTAAGTAAAGCTGATTGGCGCGATCAGATACTTGAATTTCACCAGCCGGGAGTTCAGGCGTCAGACAAAGACACCTCATTTCTGGGTTGTCCTTCAGATGCCGGATGGGAAGCTCCGGAAACCAGTTTGCTGATGAATACCAATATTGCCAGCAAGGCTGATTACAACAAACTCAGTGCGATCACCAATTCTCCGGTTTTAACTTTTGTTGACCGTTCAAGTTTTGTGACCGATCAGATCGTGGCGACATTTTATCCGATAAGCGGCGAAGAATTGCGCATCGGTTATCTGCACAACGGTGCGGTAAACACCTCATTCCTTGATGGTCATGCTGAAACGATCAATCGGGATATCCATGTTTCTGCATATGTGAAATATGGCAGTCAGCTGCCGGTTGATATTCAATTCTGGGCTCCGGATCTTAAGATGAAATTTTAAGTATAAAGGTTGAATATAATGAAAAAGTTTTTTATGATGCTGTTGCTGTCGTGCGCTTTTATAGTGGCGTCGGCGGCTGAAGTGAAAGTACCGGTTTTTTATCATCGCAAAGGGAATGTGAAAGATTTCCAGGTCATCAATTCCGGTTATTATCTGGATGATTCTTCTCTGGTGATCGCTCTTGAGATCAAAAATCTGCCGGAATTTATCAAAAACAAAGGCAGTTTTTCCATCTACTGGCCCTGCGACGGGGATAAAAACACCGGCAGATTTTCCGGAAAGCAGGGTGTTGACCTGCAATTCAACTTCAATGCGGCAAAAGGTACGTTGAATATTATCTCCTGGGAAAACGACCGCAAAAACAATACCCTTAAAATCACCGGGGAAGATTGGTGGAGCAAAACCGTCGGCAGTACCCTTTTCCTCGTCATCGACCGCAAGGTGATTTCCGGAGAAAAGATCGTGGATGAAAGCACCATGCAGTTCACCCTGAATGCCGCCGGCAAAAAAGCTGATTCCGTCTGGATGCACATCAAAAAGAGCGGCAAAGGCACTTTCCTGATTCTGCCTGATGAAAATGCCGCAGTTCCCGCTGATAATGAGAGCAATGTGAAAGTCCCGGTCTTTTTCAAACGCCGGGGAGATGTGCCGGATTTCAAAACCATGCAGGCTGGAGCCATGCTCGATGGTGATAAGTATGTCTTTGCTTTCAAGATCAAAAATTTGCAGACCATGCTCGCCGGTAAAGCCACTCTCGGATTTTACTGGAACAGCGACAATGACAAAAATACCGGTCGCTTCCCCGGTTCACAGGGGGTGGATATCCAGCTGAATGTCAACTTGAGTGCCCGCAGTATGAAAGTGCTCAACTGGTATGACAAAAATAATTA
Organism: Victivallaceae bacterium; assembly: GCA_045534015.1. Taxonomy (GTDB): domain Bacteria; phylum Verrucomicrobiota; class Lentisphaeria; order Victivallales; family Victivallaceae; genus UBA1784. The sequence continues at coordinate 13,194 of JAZSIZ010000017.1, forward strand.
CCGGGTGTGGACTGCCTACGAAGATGATTATCTGATCGAAGCGGTCGGCGATGTGCTTTATATCGCTTTGCGCAAGCCGGCTTTTGAAAAACTGCCGATCAAAGCACAGTCGGCATTTCAGGCGAAATTCGGCTACAACCGGGGCAATGTGGATGTGGTCAATTGTCAGGTCGATTACGATGCCGAAGGTAAAGAGGTGATCTTGCCGGGATTGAAATTCATCCGTTTCGGCGCATTATCCAGCACCCGTAAAAAGGATAGTTATGCCACTCTGATCGATCGTGGTCAGGCGTCTGGTACAGTATGGAACTGCGGGGGGGAGCGATTTTCCCCCGCAGAAGCAACTCCGGCATTTACCGGAAAAAGCGGTGCAATGGTGCTGAAAGCAGCCCGGGGCGAAACCGCCTCCTTTTTTTTCGCTGTTGAAAGCAAAGAAAACTTTTCCGCTCTGGAAATATTGCCCGGCGTGCTGAAAAATAAAGACGGAAAATCCATCGGCGTAAATGTGCAGCAGATCCAGTACGCAGATTTTGTTGCCAATGAGCGCGGCGAACAATTCACCGATGTGCTTTTCAATAAATTTCCGGGGAAAAGTGTAAAACGGCAGTTTGCCATCTGGCATGTCACCATTCCCCGTGATGCCGCTGCCGGAGTTTACAAAGGCGAGCTGTCGCTGACCATCGGCGGCAGGAAAGATAAACCTGTCCCCGTGGAAGTGACGGTCTATGATTTCGCCCTTCCAGATGCTCCTGTCATGCGCAGTGCATTTTCCATCAAAAATGGTCCTCTCAGTGCCCGTTTCCCCGATAGTGCGGTCAGCAAAGGGGTCTACAATCAAATGCTGGATATGTGCAGCAGTTTCCGTATGGGCTCCCGTTTGCCGGTAAATGAGCCGAAAATCACTTTGGATGCCGATGGCAAACTGCATATCGACTGGACAAAATTTGATGCCGAAGCCAAATATCTTTTCCATGAGAAAAAGATCACCGCATTGCAGGTCCCTGCCGGACAGCTGGGCAGTCACGGCTATTTTGTCCGGTGGAACAGCATTCTGAAAAAGAATTATAAAAATACCGATGATCCGGAATTTCAATCGGTGTGGAAACAGTATGTCCGTATGTATGTCGACCACATGAAAACGCTTGATTTCGGTGACAGAATGCTCTTTATCGTCTGGGATGAGCCTTACGGTCTGGATGAGCCCATCAAGGGCGCAAAAATGGCGAAAGAGGTCGCTCCGGATCTGCCCATCGGTATTTTTATTGACCGTTATGACAAGGCACTTAATGATCACATCGATATCTGGCTGGTGACTTTGCAGACGATCTCCCAGGTGGTAAAAAATGCCAAAGATAAACGGGTGTGGCTTTACAATTCAAACGGGGTTAATAACTTCCGCATTCCGGCATCCGACTTGCGCAGTTTCTTTTTCCTTGCCGACCGTCACAATATCGAGGGCTTTTTGAGTTCCAGTATCTCTGACATAACTTCCTGCGGCATCAAGGATGGTGTTTTCTACAACTATTATCCCCAGCATTGCTTCTTTTATGTTTCCAATGACGGTAAAGAGGTGTATGGTTCATGGAGAATGGTGCTGCTCCGTCAGGGGTTCAATGATTTTGATTATCTGGCGATCTATAAAAGACTGTTGAAAGAAAAAGGCAAAGCTGTTCCGCAATGGCTGATCGATGCCGAACCGGGATTTGATGCTGACGGCATGCCGGAATTCAAGGTTGACCGCACTGCGCAGCTGGATGCTTTGCGTGACCGTGTCGCCCGTGAGATCGAGGCGTTACAGCGTCTTTGAAAAACAGTTTTCCATCTCTTTTAAGGCTGTTTTAAGGCGGGAAAAAGTTTCTATGGCATCTTTTTTGTTGTCGAAGTGAAACTTTTTCCCGCTTGGTGAAGTAATGCGGTAGCGGCGGTGGTACGAGCGGTGTTCAAGCAGCCAGCCGTTGAATTCTTCCACGCCGGAAAATCCCGGAAGCGAATCGGATTCCACGGCATGTTCCAACGCGATATTTTCCAATGCTTCCAGATTGTAATAACACTCTTTGGCTTCACCATTGACTATCTGTTTAAGCCGTTCCAGATAAGCCGGAGTCAGATGGGCAACGGTTTCCCGGAAAGGTTCGGCGATTTTTTTATCGATGATCTTCACTCCGGAAAATGTTATGTGGTGATCTGCCACATGCAGGCGGTACTGCTGAAAGTGTTCTACTTTTTCCGGCAGACCGGATAGTCCGAGCGGGTGAAATTTTTCCTTTGCCATAAATAATTTGAGCATATTGTCATCGACACAGAAAATATTTATCACCGGCAGCAGGGAAACCGCCTGACAATTTTTTATATCTTCATCGGTAATACCATCTGCGGTACCCAGCAGTATTATCTGTCTGACCTGTTTTTTCTGTTGTGCCAATCCGGCGGCGCAGTCAAGGATTATTCTGCCGCCGAGCGAGTGACCGATGAGGATCACTCCCGGCGCAGGTCTTTGGATTATTTCCGCGGTCAGTGTTTCGGCATACTTTTCCGCTTCAGCTTTGGCATTGTTCCAGAGTTTGTTGCTTTCCCATTTCCTGATATGGATAGTATCTCCGGGGAATATTTCCTGCAATATGGAACTTACTGCGGTATAACTTTTCCATTCAGAATACCATCCCGGGACAAAGTACACTTCATTGGCAGCGATCTGCCATGCTCCGATAGTCATAATGAGGGAAATAAATAATTTTTTCATGGCATATCACTCCATCAAAGCTCTCAATTCCGCCAGAGAAATACCGCCGGAGGAAGCCGGATTTTCCACAAGAGCGTGGAAAAGTTCTCTTTTTTTCTGCTGTAAAAGCAATACTTTTTCTTCCACGGAATCTTTCATGACCAGTTTTATGGTGGAAACCGTTCTGGTCTGACCGATACGGTGGGTGCGGTCGGCTGCCTGCAATTCAACCGCCGGATTCCACCACGGGTCGTAGATGATGACCGTATCTGCGGCAGTGAGATTCAAACCGGTGCCGCCGGCTTTCAAACTCAAAAGGAAAAGCGGGATCGCCGGATCATTGTTGAATCTGTCCACCCGTTCCTGCCGGTCACGGGTACTGCCGTCGAGATATTCAAACGGGATCTTGGCATTTTGCAATTGCGGGATGAGCAATTTGAGCATCGAGGTGAATTGACTGAAAAGCAATACTTTGTGTCCGCTGTCGATCGTTTCGCAAAGCAATTCAAAAAGCAGATCGGTTTTGGCAGAAAAATCCGGAGCATTCCCGGTATATTCCGGCAGTAATCCGGGGTGACAACAGCATTGCCGCAAGCGCATGAGCAGTGCAAAAAGTTCGGCACTGCCGCCGTTTTTGATCGTTTCCAGATTTTCGGATTTCAATTGATCGTAAATTGCCCGCTGCTCACTGCTCATTTCACAGAATATGGTATGCTCATGTTTTTCCGGCAGATCGGCGGCGACTTCGGCTTTGGTTCTCCGCTTGATAAATGGGGAGATGCGACCGGTAAATTCCTCCTGCAATTCCGGATCATTGGCGATATTGGCATAGCGGCGGCGGAAAGAGGGCAGGGAGCCGAGCAGACCGGGCTGGAGGAAATCCATCACGCTCCAGAGATCTTCCGGAGTGTTTTCCAATGGCGTACCGGTCAGGACGACCCGGTGCGAAGCGTGGATGCTTTTGCAGTTTTTTGCATTGGTCGAACCGGGGTTTTTTATGTGCTGTGCCTCATCGAGAACCAGAAATTCAAAATGGTACTTTTTCAATGATGTCTGGCAGAGTTTGGCGGCGGTATAAGAGAGGATAAGCAGATCAAATTTCCCCTCTTTCAACACCTTTTCCCGGTCACTTCCGGCGGGGGCGGCGATCCGGAAATCCGGCACAAATTTTTCCGCTTCACGCTTCCAGTTGAATACCAGTGATGCCGGACAGACGATCAGTGACGGTGCGCCTTTTTTGCTCATTCTTGAACTCAACAAGGCAAGAAGTTGTACAGTTTTGCCCAATCCCATCTCGTCGGCAAGCAGCGGATTGAAGTTGCGGTCGGTCAGATACTGCATAAAGCCCAGACCTTCCTGCTGATAATTGCGTAAAGTGCCGTTGAAGTTAAAAGTTTCCGTCAGATTCCCCGTCACCGTTCCGGCGGCAAAAAGTACCAGTTCCGCCGGCAGGGCACCGGGGATCGCTCCGGCGGCCCGGCAGAAGTAGTGATAATTGACCACAGGTACTTCAAAGCGGCATCCGGCAGAATCGATATTGCGCAGAAGCACTCCGCAGGAGCGGAAAAATTTACCGAGTGCCGGGGATATTTTCAGGATTTTTTTCCGGCTTGTCAGATAATCCTGATGAGCAAGAGCTGCTTGGGAAAGCAATTCAAAAGCGACCGGTTCACCGGGAAATCCGAGGCGGTAATCCAGAATGAAAGCATCGGCGGTTTTGCCGGCATAAGTGCAGATAAACGGTATATCGCTCAAACCGTTGCCGCCGTTAGCCAGTGCTGATAAGCCGGATGAGAGAACAAATTTTTCCGGATCTGCAGAAATTATTTCCGGCAGGATGCGGTCGAGAAAAACTCCGCTGCGGCAGCAGTCGGCGGAATATGCTGTTTTTCCGGAATCATCCACATCCAATCCGGCAAGGGCGAGGGCATTTTCAAACTCTCTTTCCGCTCTGGTGTCGCGTTTGAAGCAGGTGGAATTTCCGGCGGCGATCTTTCCGCTGCGGGGAGCGCAGATAATGGTGCGTCCACCGGCGGAATAAAGATAATTTGTCCGCAGGATCAATCCGGCATTGCTGTCGATTTCTCCATCAAGCAAGACGGCGCAGCGTTGCGGTTCCGGATCGATATAGCCGGCTTTCATCAGCGGCAGCGGGAACTCCTGCAATTCCCGCAGATCCCGGGGAGACATCCGGAAAAAACTGCGGAGGAAACCGGCTTCACAATCACCGCCGATAAAGAAAAATTCATCATCTTTTCCCACCCAGCATCCGGAACGTCCGGCGATAAGCCTTGCTCCCTGCATCGGAAGTACCGCCCGGTCGATACAGATGCCCGGCATGATCCGGTCTTTCTCCTGAACCAGCACTGCTCTGGCTCTTTCCGGACGCACAGTTATCATGCGGTTGTCCCGGAAGAAACGGTGGAATCCGGGGAGGGCGTGGAATAATTCGGCAGTTGATTCCGCCCCGAGGGCGATATTGGAGTTTTCCGCTTCGCCGTTGAGAGCGAGAAAGCGGATTATCTGCTGATCATGGAGCGGAAAATCCTCATATTTGAGAACAGCACTCAACGATTTTTCAAAGTAGAGCTGGCGGAGATTGCTGAGATTTCCGGCATATTCCCGGGATGCTCCGGTCAAACGCGCCTGTATGAGCAGTACTTTGTACTGATTGGGGGCGTGAAGCTGATCTTCGATAACATTGAGGCGCAGGACTGCGGCTTTTTTCATTCCCCTGCGGGAAAGTTCGGCAAAGTTTTGCATGAGCAGACCTTTGCTGTAAACCGGGGGAGCTTCGATATTTTCCGTTGGCAGATTGAATCTGCCGCTGTACATCAGAAGTGCCACCGCATGGTGACAGAGTCTGTCCCGTTCTCCGCACGAACACTCTGCAAAAGTGTTTTCTCCGGTGTGAACTTTGGTCACTGCTGACGGCAGCGGCGGTTCTCTGAATACGCCGCACAATCTGCCATCCCGGTCGCGCCATGCGCCGTCGGGCTGTTTTTGTTTCAGCAAAGCTTTGGCTTTTTTCAGTGCCGCTTCACTGGACAGAGCGATCAGACGCTCTTCAAAATTTGCCATGATAACTGTTCCAGAAAATTGTTTTATTACCCGTGTTTTTCAAAATATTTGAAAAGCGGTGGTAAAAATATTTTTCGTTATAAAGATAATAACCTATTAATTTAACTCTTTTGATTAAATTTTTCAATAGATTTATGATAAAAGTTGAAAAAATTTTGTTCAGGGTGTACATTATGTAACGTGTACTTCTATTGCCGGAGGTATTTCAAACATGTTTGCTGTCAAAATAAAAATATAAAAAGCAGGTATTTTAATGTTTACTGAAAAAATCGTTGAATTGTGGGGTTGTGTACTGCCGTTTCTTGCGCAGTGGTACTGGGTGATCATCTGTGCAGTGATCTTTCTGATCTTGTGTTCTCCGAAAATCACATTGAAAATAGCGGCATGGATCGTGCGGCTGGTGATGTTCAGATTGCGGGTGGTCGGAAAAGAGAATATGCCGTATTCCGGACCGATCCTGCTGGTTTCCAACCACGTTTCACTGGTTGACCTGCTGATGATTCAGGCGGTCGTGCGCCAGCGGGTGCGTTTTATGGTTCGCGCCGAGATCGTGAATTTTATCCCGACCCGTCTGATTTTCTGGTACATGGGAGTGTTGCGGGTTCCCAGTGCAAAGCATCCCAAAGCGATGAAAAAGTTTTTTGCCAAGATCCAGAACCGCTTGCGGGCAGGTGAAACCATCTGTTTCTTTCCGGAAGGTGCGATTTCCGGCAGCGGCAACCTGATGCGTTTCCGTTCCGGTGTGCAGGCTTTGATTCCGCCGGAGATCCAGGTGACGGTAATGCCGGTGCGTCTGGGAATGATCCACGGCAGATTGACCGGTATCTACAAAAACCGTTTGCGTTTTCACCGTCTTGTCCGCTGGCCGGTCGATTTTTCTGTTGCCATCGGTGAACCGGTCGATCCCAATTTGAGTGCATTCCAGCTGCGTCAGAAGATTTCTGAACTCGGTGCCATTGCGGAGACCTCTCCCCAGCCCGGTGAACGTCCTATCCACACGGCTTTTATCTACCATGCCAAACGTCATCTTTTCGGTAAAATTTTCTATGATGCGACCACAGAAAAGTGGATCAGCAACTTCAAGATGCTTCTGCTCACGATCATGTTGAGCAAGGTTATCCGCAAAATCGACAAAGGTACAGCCGGTTACACCGGTGTGTTGCTGCCCAATATGCCGGTTACTGCCGGTGTGCTGCTGGCGATCCAGAGTGCTGACCGTACTCCGGCGATCATGAATTTCAGTGCCGGTCAGCAGGTGGCTTCCGATTCCATGCGCCGTGCCGGGGTCAAGACGATTCTCACCAGTAAAAAATTCCTTGATAAGCTCAAATGGGAAAAGAGCGATGACATGGTGCTTCTGGAAGATGTGGTTCCTTCCATTACCAAATGGGATAAGATCAAAGCGGTTTTGATGGTGCTGTTCCTGCCGACCCGTACACTGGTGCGCAACATTGCTCCTTTGAGCTGTTACAATATGTTCCAGCAGGCGGCACTGCTCTTTTCCAGCGGTTCCACCGGTACTCCCAAAGCGGTGATGCTGACCCAGCGCAACATAAATTGCGACATCCAGAGCTTCATCCGGGTGGTCAATTGGACACATGATGACCGGGTGGCGGGCAATCTGCCGATCTTCCACTCATTCGGTTTCACGGTCTGCTTTGCGCTTCCTGCCACCAGCGGAACTCCGGTGGCTTACGTTGCCAATCCGCTGGATTCTGCGGTTATTGTCCGCAGTGTGCGTGACTTCAAAATCACGATTCTCTGTGCCACTCCGACCTTTTTGCAGAAATATATGATGAAAGCCAAAGGGGAGGATTTCAAAACGCTGCGTCTGTGCATCACCGGTGCGGAAAAATTGCGCAGTGAACTTGCTGAACGTTACCGTAACATGACCGGCAGAGATATTGTGGAAGGTTTCGGCTGTACAGAATTGTCCCCGATTGTTACCATCAACCTCAACAACTCCATTTACACCATGGGAACCAAAAGTGACCACCCCGGCAGTATCGGTTGTCCGCTTCCCGGTATTCATGCCCGTATCGTTGACATTGATACCGGTGTTGAACTTCCCCCCGGACAGGATGGCAGATTGCAGGTGCGTGCCGGTTCTGTGATGAAAGGTTATCTCGGACAGCCTGAACTTACCGAGCAGGTCATCCAGAATCACTACTATGACACCGGCGATATCGGTCACATGGATGAAGACGGTTACATCTACATCACCGGCAGAGCCAGCCGTTTCAGCAAGATCGGCGGTGAGATGGTTCCCCATGAAGGTGTTGAAGATGCGATCACCAAACTGCTCCATTCGGAAACCCGTGAAATTGCAGTTGCCGGACGCAGTGACCGGCTCAAAGGTGAACGTCTGGTGATTTTCTATGTGAATGAAAATCTGGATATTGCCGGTATCATTGCCGGATTGCGTGAATCCGGATTGCCCAATATCTGGATCCCCAAAGCCGATGACTTTATAAAAGTCGATGCCCTGCCGCTTCTGGGCAGCGGTAAACTGGATTTGATGGGACTCAAAAAGATGGTTGAAAAACTCAATCAGTAATCAGGATTTTTTCCGGATGCGCTGCATGAAAATTTGCGGCGCATTTTTTGCTTTTACGGCGGTTGCAGATGATGGAAAATATGAAAATTGCTTTGCAGAAGTTTTTCGGGTTCGAGGATTTTCTTGACCACCAGCAGGAGGTTGTTCAGGCAGTTCTCGGAGGGGAGGATCTTTGCGTGGTCATGCCTACCGGAGCCGGAAAATCACTCTGTTATCAACTGCCGGTGCTGATGAAGCCGGGGTATTCGCTGGTGGTTTCGCCTCTGATTGCATTGATGTACGATCAGGTGACAGCGTTGCGTAAAAAGGGGATCCCGGCGGCATTTATCAACAGTTCCATTACTTTTTCAGAACAGCTTGCTGCTCAGGATGCTGCTGCCCGGGGAGAGGTGAAACTGCTTTATGTCGCTCCGGAAAGACTGCAAACAGAACTTTTCCGTCGCTTTGTGATCCAGAATCCACCGGAAATGATGATCGTGGATGAAGCTCATTGTATAAGTGAATGGGGACACGATTTCCGCCCGAGTTACCGCCGTCTGGGTGAGGTTATCGGTGCAACCGGAATAAGACAGGTGTGTGCATTTACTGCGACAGCCACGCCGATGGTCTGCCGGGATATACGTTCACAACTGGGCAGGGAAAATATGTCACTGCTGGTTGCCGGATTCCGGCGGCCGAATCTGTCATTCAAGGTTGTGGAGTGTGATGGCAGCAAAGACGGCAAACTGGCGCAGATCTGTAACATCCTCAAAGGTGAAAAAAAGCCGACGATCATCTATGCCGCCACCCGTCAGGCAGTGGATGAATTATCACAGCTTCCCGGTGTTACCGGTTATCATGCCGGAATGAGTATGGAAGAACGCAACCGGGCGCAGGAGTATTTTATGAATGATCCCGCTCCGGTACTGGCGGCGACCAATGCATTCGGTATGGGAATCGACCGCCCTGATGTGCGGCGCGTGATCCATTATCAATTGTCCGGTTCGCTGGAAGCGTACTATCAGGAAGCCGGTCGTGCCGGGAGGGATGGGGAAAGTGCCGAATGTATTTTGCTTTTCAGTTATGCCGACCGCTACATCCACAAATTTCTTATTGAGATGAATAATCCGCCGCCGGAAGTGATCCGGGCGGTTTACCGGGAACTCTATTTCCGGACGCAGGAAATGAGTGAACCCGGGGAAATAGAGGTGACAGCCGCTCAATTGAAAGATGATATTGCCGGAGCGAAAAGTGACGGACAGATCTCGGCGGCGTTGGGGATTCTGGAAAAATCCGGTTTCATCCGACGTTCAGCCAAAAGGAGCGGTTTCGGATTTCTGCATTTTTCCGGAGATCCCGACCGTTTGCGGATAGTGCATCAGGAGGAAAAGACCCAGCGTTCACGTTTTATTCACCGGGTGATAACTCATTACGGCAGAAGTGTGAGTAAAGAATTTGAGTGTTCAGTGGATACGCTGGCGGAAATTTCCGGATTGAACAGTGAACAGGTCAAAAGGGTGCTGAATGCGCTCAATGGAGATTGTCTGGAGTGGCGCACCGGATTTTCCGGCAGGGCGGTTTCGCTCACCGATCCGCAGCTGCGGATGCCGGATCTGGATGATGCAGAGTTGAGTGCGCATCTTGATTATGAGTTATCCAGATTGGATGATATGATCCATTATGCCCGCAGCCGCCGCTGCCGTCAGGTGGAATTGATCGGATATTTCGGTGAAAACAGTGATCACTGGCAGTGCGGATGCTGTGATAATTGTGCCGGAATTTTTTCCGGTACGGCAATTCCCGGCATCAGTGAAAAGGAGATCAGGATCGCTTTGCGTGGAGCTGAATTATTGAGCGGCAGAGTTGGTATCGGCAAACTCGGTCAGATCCTTGCCGGCAGCCGGAGTGCATCGATCATTGCCGGTAACTGGCACCGTAACGGCTGCTTCGGTTCTTTGCGTCATCTGAAAAGTGCCGGAGTTGAAAAATTGCTGCGGCATTTGGAAAATTCAGGCTGGCTGGAACGGGTTGAGCGCGGTGGTTATATGTGTATCAGGATTTCAGCTGCCGGCAGAGCGAAACTTACCGCTGAAAAATAAAAAAATCCGCCCCGGGGCGACCCCGGACGTGGTCAATCCTCCTTCGCACAAGTGCTATGGAGGACAAGGCGGCGGAACGCTTGTCGCCGCCGAAAGCGAAAGTCAGGCTTGCCTGACAGATAGAGCGAATGGTGGCTTCAAGGCTTCCGCAGGCTTCAAAAATAAAAAAACTCCTCCGGAAAAAACTCCGGAAGAGGTTGCCGTTAACGGTGAAAAACAGGATCAGTCGTCGTCAACTTCCAGTTCCATATCCTCCAGCAGAGCAGTTCCGCCTTTTTTCACTCCGATAACCACTTTGAAGCGTCGCGGAGCATCGGCAGCAGTGAATTCCCGCAGATCGAACTTTGCCTTGAAGTCACCTCTTTTGCAAAACATAAGAGCGCGCTTCACCGGAACTTTATAGGGGGTGTTGTCCTGATTGAAAAAATACATTTCCACAAAGATCTCTCCGGTTCCGGAAAAATCACCGGAAACTTCATAGAACATTCCCGGAGAGAAATGGAACATCTGATCATAGGTGACTTTTGCATCGGCATCTGCCGGAGCAGTGATTTTCAAACCGTAATTTTTCCAGCCGGTGGAAACGACTTCAGCAGTGCCTTTATCCGGTTTCGAAAATTTCTGCACCCGCAGATCAGTATCTGCAAAAAGCAGGGCGGAAACAGAACAGACCAGAGCAAGTAAAAGTTTTTTCATGATACGCTCTCCTTTTTTGTTAGAGGTCTCTAATCTATAAGATAATCCGACAGTCACAGGAAATCAAGGGCATGCAAAAAAAATTTTTTGGATTTTTTGTGCCATCGGTGGCAGAGATAAAAACAGACCGGCTGAATGCGAAAGGTACAGAATCAACAGGAAGTGTGCTTTTTGTGTTTTTCAATTTGCGTGAGGAAATTGCCGGGTATCGGAAAATCTCTCAAAAAGGGAGAGACCGGATGCGTAATAATGAAAATTTGCGACAGAAAAAAAGAGTAAAAATCAACCTGAAACTGCTTTTCAGCCGATTTGGATATCGCCGCAAAAACCGTGCTGCTGCAATGGGAACCATGCTCCGTAACCGATGAAAGAATCACCTTTGCGGTCAACGTAAGATGGATTGTCAAATGTGCGGATGACCAATTGGTTTTTCCCCGGACGCACCTTCCCGGAAATATCAAAACGGCAGGGATTGCCAAGAGAAGTGCCGCAGCTTTCACCATTGATGATCACTTCAGCCGCATCCCCGGCACAGGGGATCTGCAGCATCGTGACCTTTTCTCCGGAATGATCAAACTCAGTTTCATAACAAAATTCGGCACAACAGCGGAACAGCTTTTCCTGAATCAGCAGATTTTCCGCCCGGGAATTTTTTCTCAACAACCGCAAATCACTTTTCCCCGCTTCTTTCATATAAATATCATAACGCAAATCCAGCGTCTGCCATTTTTCCGGAACTGCCGGATATTCCGGCAATGTTTCATCCGCCGTTCCCGGATAGTAAATCAGCAGTTTCTGGCTGGCCAGAGATAATCTGCGGTTTTCCGGCAGACGGTAAATCCGGTTGCGCCACGGGTCGTAGACCATGCCGCTTTCCCGGAAATGCAAATTCAATTCCTCTACTGCGCTGTTGAAAAGCAATGCCAGCGAATTTCCCTCTTCATCCTTGAGCAGATAGTGGCGCAGATCCGGATAATTTTCCATCAATTCAAAGCCGGGAGCAAAATTTTGCCGCAATACTCCGGGCAATTCAGAAGCTGAACAATTTATTACGCCATCAATTTCCACTGCACCGTTTTCACTGCTTTCCGGCATCATACCGACCATGCAGACCATCACTCCGGCAGCCGAAAATCTGCGGCATATTTCAAGCACTTTTTCCGGCATACACTTGCCGCCGGGCAGTGCCAGTATGCGGAATTTTTCCCGGTTTATCCGGAAATATCCATCCTGCAATTCCGCCTTTTCCAACGCATCCAGCGGCACAATATCATAATCGTAACCGCCCCGGGTAAGATTCACAGTCACTTCATCAAGATTCTGATAACTGCCGCAATTCATCCAGTCGCATTCCGCATTGTAATAGACCGCCAGATCCGGCTGATGCAGAGCGTTGGCACTCACATTGGAAACCCGCTGGGCACAGCGGACGATTTCGCCGAAAAGCGGATATTGCGGATTGTAACTGCCGGTGTAAAAATTGGGCGGCAGATAGCGCAGACAATACCCCGGCGGTGTATAAGAGGTGCTTTGGGCAGTACGTTTTGGCTGCTGCTCGAAACACTCCGGCAGTGACATGGAAAAAGCGTGGGGAATAAAATGATTCACTCCGCTGACCTGACAGAGATTGAAAATCGCGTGCATATTGAATACCCCGCAGCTCCAACCGGTCGCCCCGAAAACCTCACTCAATGCCCGGTTTTTCATCGCCGGAGTCAAATGTGCCAGACTCGATGCCATTTTGGGCAAAGTGTAATGATAAAAGGCGGATTCCCGCTTGAGCGAACTTTTGTTCATCGCATGGTCAAAGGTGGATATGCCCGGCATCAGCTGCTCAAAAACCAGATCCATGCCCGACATGTGCTGACCGCTCATGGAACGGAAATAGTGTCCGCATCCCCAGCCGCTGCGCATGTGAGCCCCGCCATCTTCCAGATTGTGCCCGATATACTCCACCTGATGCTCCTCACACCATCTGCCGATCTGACAACTGAAATTTTCCCGCCACAACTCCGTGATCAAATCCATGTAAGCCAACCGCAATTTGCCGCTGTTTCCCGCCATATCATCCCAGAGCGCGGGGAGCAATTCCATAACTTTTTCTTCAGAAACCGATAATTTTGCCGCCAGTTTTTCCGGGAAATTATCCCACCAGGCGTACATCTTATCTGATTGCCCCGGACGCAGATTGAAAGCATCCGGTCCATATTGACCGTCGCAGTTGCCGAATGCCGGTTCATCGGAAAAAAATCCGGCAAAAGTATTGCCGAAATATTCCGCAAAGTGTTCATAAAATTTCTCATGCACCTCATTTATCAGGTGGCGGCAGGATTCTTTGGAAACCATCGTGATATAATTTTTGAACACCCCGTTGCGTTCCGGGTCAGCGGTCAGAATAAAGTAAATGCGCCACAAGCCGCAAGGAAGATCGATCAGACAGAGCCCATCGTTCACATTGCCGGTAAGATCAGCGGCTTCACCGTAACTCTGACCGTTTTCATTCAGTTTATAAGCATATATGCGGACGATCTTTTCTTTATCGCTCCGCCGGGGCAGAGAAACCGCTCCGCAAGTCGGATATGCCGCCACATCAATAAAATCCATCCGCAGATTTTTTGCCCGGTAACAGCTGTTTTCCGCTTTGCTCAAAGAGTCATTGGCACTGCCGGTATTGACGTGGGAATCATCCAGACTCCACACCCGCATACCGTAAGATTTTGCCGTATCCAGCACAAATTTGAAAATATCCCACCAGAAATCCGTGGCAAACCAATCGCCGGCACGGTTTTCAAAGACAAACTCCTTTGCCCCGCTGTCATAAACCGCCTTTATTTCTCTGGCGATCAACTCTTTTCTCTCTCCGGTATACCAGATAAAAGGCAATACGAAACTTCCGTATCTGCCCTCAAGATTTTCCTGCACTCGCAACGGAAACATTGATACTTTTCTCCATTATAATATGATCCTGCACTCTGTTAATATACCCTTTGCCGAAGAATAAATCAAGACAAAATCATAAAAAAATGCTTGACAAACACTATTTTTTGTACTATATTTAATACAAATTCATCAGATTTTTTGGGGTTTACAATGAATTGCAATAATCCATCTGAAACTGAACGAGTCCGGCGTTATCTGCTGCACAAGGTGATCCACAGCGGCAGTCAGCCGGTGCGTCTGCCCACGGAAATGTCACTGGTTGAAACTTTGCAGCTCAGCCGGGTGACAGTCCGGCGTGCCATCAACGATCTGATCAATGGCGGCTACATCAAAAAAATCCCCGGCAAACAGGGGATTTACACCAATCCGGCAATGGTGGAAGTGACGATGCACAGCATTGCAGTTTTGAAGAAAAACAACTACTTCGACTGCCGGACAATGTCGATACTCGGAGCGATGAGTGATGAATTGATGCGCCGCAACTGTCATTGTTCGCTGAATTTCTTTCAGACTGACGGCGGAGACTGCGACAAAATCGCCGCAGAATTGAGCAATTGCGGTTTTGACTGCATTCTTGCCTTTACCGTTTATCCGCCGGCAAATGAGCTGCTGAAAAGAAATCTGCCGATCATCATTGTGGAAACTCCCGGCTATCCCCATCGGGGCGACGGCAATTTCGCTTCCTTTGACAATGACGGATTCGGCAGAATTGTCGCCAAAAAAATGATCAGCCGAAAGTTGAAAAAAGTCCTCTTTTTCGGTGATCTTGCCGAAATCCGTCAAGGCTTTCAGGATGCCGGAAAAGATGATCTGGAAATCACCGTCTTTGAGGAATATCAGAATAAAGATGCCTTGAAAACAATTCTGAAAAACGGGGATTTTTCCGGGATCGCCGTTATGACCAGGGAGGTCGGGATGCGGACTCTTTATGATGCCCTGCATGAACTGCCGGAAATTCCCAAGCCGGAATTATTCCTTTTCCCCTGGAAAGAATCAGAGCTTTTCAAGCGCAGCAATCCGGAATTTTATACTGACACTTTTGATTGCGATGCTTTTTCACAACAGCTTCAATCGCTCGGAAGAACTGCCGCTCAAGGTATTATGCAGATCATCAACGATCTGCCGGTAAATATGGCTCCAGTCAACTTACAATAGAAAGGAAAATTCACATGAAACACTATTTGCCACAACGCGTTGGGGTAAAGCACATGTGCTTTACCTTGATCGAACTTCTCGTAGTCATAGCGATTATCGCCATTCTGGCGGCAATTCTGCTGCCTGCGCTCAACAGTGCCAGGGAGCGGGGCAAAACCATCAGCTGCGTATCAAACCAGAAAACCATGGCGCAGCATATCATGAATTACGCCAATGATTACGATGATTTTTATGTGCCGTTTCAGCACAACTTTGCCGATACTTACGTGTGGACTTACACTTTGATCAAACTCGGCTATGTTTCTGCGCCCACCGGCGGCAATCCCTACCTCATCCCCAACAGCAGTGAATTGATCTGCCCATCCATTGTAATGGACAGCACTCTGGTGACCAAAGTTGACACCTTCACTTCCCGGGGCGTCGGCAGCGGAGCATGGAACAAGGGCGTTTTAGCCGGCAGTGACGGCAATACCAATCTTGTTACCGGCAAAAAACATGCCCCGTGGAAAACGGTCAAAGTTTCTGCCCCCTCATCCGTATGGCTTGCCGGTGACACCAAATACACCAGCGCAGGTTACGAATTTATGGGCTGCTGGAAATTTGAAAGTGCCTCATGGTTTTCGCCCCGTCACGGCAAAACGCTCAACGCTTCATGCGCCGACGGTCATGTGGTAACCAAAGAGATCAAGGCTGTTACTGATGCCTACAACAATATGACCGATGAAGAGAAAAAAGCCGGTGCATTTATCAAATGAGGAGATGAAATTATGAAAAAACTGCTGCTTTTATTCGTATTGCCGCTTTTTGCCGTGCTTTCGGCGGCGGAATATAAGATCCTGCTTGCCCCCGATGCCAATCCGATGGAAAAAACTGCCGCAAAAGAGATGCAGCTTTTCGCCGGAAAAATTCTGGGCAAAGAGATCCCGATCGTCAATAAAGCTGACGGCAAAGCCCAATATATCCGCATCGGCAATACCCCTGATGCCGCCAAAGTTTTGAATGTGGATTTCGCCAAACTTGCCGGTGATGAACTTATCATCAAAACCGTCAACGGCGATCTTTATCTTGCCGGAGGCAAAGCACGCGGTCCGCTTTATGCCGTCTATGAATATCTGGAACGCTTCTGCAAAGTGCGTTTCCTTACGCCATACGTCAATCACATTCCCGCTCTCAAAGAGTTGCCGAAAGCAGAGTTCCGTTACAAATCCCCCATTGCCATCCGGGTGATTTCCATGCGGACAAAAAAAGCTGAAGATCAGATTTTCGCCGCCAGACGCCGCCTCAACGGTGCTTACAATCACATGCTGCCGCTGCCGCAGGAATTGGGCGGGCAGGAGTATTTCCTCGGCTGTCACACCTTTCAGAAATTTATCCCTGCCACCAGAGAAGGATTGGCGAAAAATCCGGAATTCTATTCCATGGTCAAAGGCAAACGTATCCACTACGGTCAAATCTGTCTGAGCAACAAAAAAGTGCGGCAGATTGTGATCGACGGTCTCAAAAAATGGTTGAAAGAACGCCCGGAAACCACCCGTGTGTCAGTTTCCATGAATGACTATAAAGGATTTTGCGAATGCCCCGAATGTGTCAAATGGATGAAAGAACACAACGGCGGAATTTCCGATTTGTTGCTGGATTTTGTCAATGAAGCTGCCGCCGGTATCGAAAACGATTTCCCCAATGTGGAAGTAGTCACCCTCGCTTACATCGACGCCAGAAAGCCCCCCAAAGTTATCAAACCCCGGAAAAACGTGGGTATCCTCTACTGCTTTATCGAACTTGACACCAGCAAACCGATGACCAATCCCCGCAATGCGTGGATGCTCAAAGAACTTGACGACTGGAACAAGACCGGCGTAAAAATCTACACCTGGCTTTATACCTACAATCAGAAACTCAGTTTCCTCGCCCAGCCCAATTTGCACGCTGTCGATGCCGATATCCGCACGCTGGCAAAACGGAATGCGGAAATGGTCTTCTGTGAATTTTCCTACCCGGAACACTTCCTCACCGATCTTATCCGGTTGCGTTTCTACGTGATGAGTGCAGTAATGTGGAATCCGGAAAAAACTCTGGATGAGGTCATCGCCGATTTCTGCGTTCCTTACTACGGTGCCGCCGCTCCCAAAATCATGGAAGCATTGAAGATCATCTGTCAATCTCCGACGGAAAACGGCCCGATGATCTGTAACTTCTCAAGTTCTGTGATCACCGCTTACGGATATGACAACTTCCTTGCCGCATGGAAATTGATGCAGGAAGCCAGAGAAATCGCCGCCAAAACCGGTGACAGGGAAATAATCAAACATGTGGAAATGGCGGTCATCCCGTGGGATATGACGCTGCTGCACGATTGTTTCTCTTTGCGCAACAACCGCCCGGAAGTGTTGAAAAATCTCGATCCGGCAGCGTTGTTTGACCGGGATGTGGAGTTTCTGAAAACTCAAAAAATCACCCACTACTTTGCTCCGTCAAACTTTACCTTTGCCCACTTGCGCGAAAGGATCATCCGGCTCTGGGGTCACAATGACGGCGACGTGCCGGAAGGTATCGAAAAAGTCCCCGGTACACTCGTCTGGGATGCCGAAAAAATCTGCAATCAGAAACGCAATATGCGCATCACCGTTGCCAAAGATGCCGAAGCTCACGGCGGACAGGCTATGCAGGTTTTTGCCAATGGCAAAGCCCGCCAGCGGCTCGAATTTGACAACTCTCTCCGGGGCAAATACCGGATATATCTGACCATGAAAGTCGAACTCAACGGTAAATCCAAAGGTGTCGCCATGACCGGAAATGTCTGGGAATCATCCACCCGCTGGAGACGCCGCGGCAAACCGATGCCCGTCAAACTGCCGGAAAATCCCGGCAAAGGCTATCAGGTCTATCTGATGGGCGAAGCGGAATTCAAGGAAGCATACGACCTGCAGATCCCGCAGGCAAGCGATCCGGCGATCAAAAATATCTGGATCGACCGGGTGATCCTGGTTCCGGTAAAATAATCAGTAAATCCCAAGAGGCTGTCGCCAAACCCTTAACAAATAAAAAATCAGTTCAGAAGAATTTTCTGTTCATTTGCCGGTAGTTGCAGACACTTCTCCGGCAATGTCATTGAAAGTTGCCGGAGAATACTGATTCTGCTCATGCAGTTGGTTTGAGCTATTTAAAGTGTTGCAGCAAGGTAAGCAATCAAACCGTCAGTAATGCACCGAGCCTGAAAGGCGCAGGTGCGAGGGGGTTGCGGGGGATTTTCCTCCCCCGCAGGTGCCAGCCGTGGTGCAAGTC
>JAZSIZ010000094.1:0-32791 GCA_045534015.1 Victivallaceae bacterium
GGACAAGATAATTTACAACAAAGTGGCTCTTTTGTCACCCTTTTTTAGAAAAAAATATAAGGAAATTGCAGTTTTTGCAATTAATGTATTGATTATCAAATAATTAAAGGAATGTGTGTTAAAGAATTTTGACACTAACAAAATAAGTGAAAGGAAACAGTATCATGAAAAATTTTCTTGCTTTTGACCTCGGTGCATCCAGCGGTCGTGCGATCATCGGAACAGTGGATAACGGCAGACTTGCCATGCAGGAAGTTCACCGTTTCCACAATGGACCTACTGAAATCGACGGTTCTTTCTACTGGGATTATCCCCGGTTGTGCAATGAGTTGAAAACCGGTCTGCGCAATGCGCTTGCCACCGGAGTCAAACTTGATGGTATTTCCATTGACACCTGGGGCGTGGATTATGTGTTTTTTGACAAAGAGACCCTTGCCATGCGCCGTCTGCCTTACAACTACCGGGATCCGCGCACGGTTGCCGCTGCAGAAAAAGTGTGGCAGAAGATCAGTAAAGAGGAGCTTTACAGCTGTACCGGTATCCAGTGTATGACGCTGAATACCATCTATCAGCTCTGCGCTCATTATGAGGAACATCCGGAAGATTTTACCAACTCATTCTTCCTGCCCGTTCCCGATGCTCTTGCTTTGTCTCTCGGCGGCAATGCCACTGCGGAATACACTTTCTGCTCCACCACCAATCTGCTTGATCCGGTAACACGGCAGTGGCATTGGGATCTGATCAGTAAACTCGGTCTGCCCAAAGAGGTGTTCCCGCAGATCGTGGAAGCCGGAACTCCTTCCGGGATGTTGAGTGCGCAATTGTGTGCAGAATTAGGTTGTGATCCCATTCCGATCTTCAAATGCGGTTCCCACGATACGGCAAGTGCGGTGGCGGCTGTTCCGGCTCCGGTTGCCGGGCAATGGGCATATTTGAGTGCCGGTACCTGGGCATTGCTCGGTGCGGAAACAGATGCGCCGTTGCTGACTGCTGAATGCGGAAAAGAATCCATCACCAACGAGGGCGGTGTCGGCGGTAAGATCAGATTCCTGACCAATATCATGGGATCATGGCTTTTCCAGGAGTTGCGCCGGGTGTGGAACGAAGCGGGTAAAAATCTTTCATTCAACGATATGGAACAGATGGCGCGCAACAGCGAACCGTGCAAATATTTCATCAACCCCAATTGTTCCGAATTTGCCGCTCCCGGTGATATGCCGGGCAATATCAGAGCGTTTCTGAAACGCACCGGACAGGGTGAAAATGTCAGTGATGCAGAAGTCGTCCGGGCAGTCTATGACAGTCTGGCACTTTATTTTGCCGGTAAACTCGGACTTTTTGAGAAGCTGCTCAATGTCAAATATGCCTGTTTGAATGTGGTCGGCGGCGGTACAAAAGACGGATTCCTTATGGAACTTGCCTCCTGTGCGCTCAACCGTCAGGTGGTTGCCGGTCCCATCGAAGCTACTGCTGCCGGAAATATTCTGGTGCAGGCGATGGCGGCAAACGAACTTTCATCGCTGGACGATGTGCGCAATGTCATCCGCAATTCCTTTGAATTGAAAACATTTTCTCCGGAAGCCGGTATGGCGGAAATCTACCGGAATTCAGCGGAAAGATTTGCCGCTGTTGCAGGTAAATGAAGCGCAGAAAAAATGTTTTTATTGCGCTTGTCTTTCTGCTGACGGCAGTTGCCGGTATATGGCTGCTGACCGGAAATACGGAACATGCGCCGGAAGAAGCTGTCAGGATCCTTTACAGCGGAGCCGGAGGGACGGTCAAAACCCTCGATCCGGCATTTGCTGATGATCTGGCGAGCCGTGATCTTACTGCACTGTGTTATGATACACTGGTGCAGTATGATTATCTGGCACGTCCTTATAAACTCAATCCATCCATGCTGGTGAAAATGCCGGAAATTTCCGCTGACGGCAGAAGTTACCGCTGTATATTGCGGGACGATCTGTATTTCGGTGATGACGGTACATTTCCCGATAAAGCTTCCCGCAAGGTAACTTCAGAGGATGTGAAATTTTCCATTCTGCGTATTGCAGACACACGCAATCACAGTCCGGTATACTGGATCTACCGCGGCAGGATCGCCGGATTGGCGGAATTCCGGGAGAAGAGTGCCGGATTGGCAAAGGGGGATTTTTCGATTTACGATGAAGATATTGCCGGGATCCGGATCATATCTGACCGGGAATTTATTCTGACTCTGGAAAAGCCTGATCCGGGATTTCTCTATTTGCTGGCGATGCCCAATGCCGGGGTGGTTTCCCGGCGGGCGGCGATGGATGAAAAACGCGGTTCCATCGCCCGGATACCGGCAGGAAGCGGGGCATTCATGCTCAAAGAGTGGATCCCCAATCTGCGTCTGCGTTTTATCCGCAACGATGGATTCCGTGAGGAGTACTTTCCGGAAGCTGTCGATCCGGCAGACCGGAAGCGGCGTCTGCCTCTGCTGGACGGGGTGGAAATTTCTCTGATCCGTCAGCCCATGACCCAGTGGATGATGTTTTTGCAGGGGAAACTGGATTACAACGCCCTGGATAAAGATAATCAGGAAACTCTTGCCGGCAACGGGGAATTGATCCCGGCTCTGGCAGATCGCGGTGTCGTTCTGGAAAAACATCCTGAATTTGAAATACGTTATGTCGGATTCAATTTCCGTGATCCGGTTCTCGGTGGAAATCTGAAATTGCGTCAGGCATTGAGAGCAGCTTATGATATTCAACGGCGGATCGATCACAATGCCGGTATGCTGATCCCGGCAGCCGGACCGGTTCCGGAAGGTGTGGCAGGTTTTGTCCCCGCAGCGGCGGCGGAACATCCGGATATGGCTGAAGTGGAAAGACTTTTTGCTGAAGCAGGTTATCCCGGGGGGATCGATCCGGCTACCGGAGAACCGCTTAAGCTTACTTTCGATCAGGCAGGATCAACTACCGGACACCGGCAGATGGGTGAACTGGCAGTGGATGACTGGCTGAAGTGCGGTATCCATGTCACTTCGATCCTCAATTCCCGCCCCCGTTTTTCCGACAAGCTGCGGCGGGGAAAATTTCAGCTTTTCCGTTATTCATGGATCGGTGATTATCCGGATGCGGCGAATTTTCTGCAGCTTTTTTACTCCGGCAATATCGGCAGCTGTAATTATTGCGGTTTTTCCGATCCGGAATTTGACCGCATGTATGAAAAGGCGTTGACGATGCCTGATTCTCCGGAACGGACAGAACTTTATTTGCAGATGGTGAAACTGCTGGATGAAAAGTGTGTCTGGATCTATGAGGGATTTCCGGTATCGGTGGTTCTGCGCCAATGCTGGCTGGAAAACAGTTATCCCCATGATTTCAGTTTCACCAGATGGAAATATCTGTCCGTAGATGTGAAAAAGCGTGAAGAGAGCCGGAAAAATTTCCGTCCTCTGTCAATGAGTGAGTTGTCCGGGAAATAGAGTATGAAGAAGATGAAAGAAAACTCTCCGTGGCGTGCGATTTTGCGCCGGTTTGCCAGTAACCGTATCGCTCTGGCAGGTGTGGCGGGGATCGCATTGCTGATGATACCGGCAATATTTGCTCCTCTGATAACCAATGGCAGACCGCTGCTGATGGTGGATGACGGTCAAATAACTCTGCCCTTTTTGCGTTTTGTTTTTGCTCCGGAAAGTTCTGAAGTTCTGGTGGAAAAACTTTTCAACTTTCTCATGCTGTTTCTGCCGTTGTGGCTTTTCTGCCGTTTGATAAAAAATATTTCTCTGCGCCGGTGGATAACACTTGCAGTTGCTCTGTTGCTGCTGATACCGTTTATTACTGTTGAACCGAAAATGGATAAAAGCGATTACCGGGAAATGGCTGCCGGAGCAGAATATACGCTTTTTGCCCCCATTCCCTATGGACCGGATGAGATCACAGGTGAACCTTACGATCTGCCGGATGGCAGACATATTTTCGGTTGTGATGATGTCGGCAGAGATCTGGCATCCCGTTTGATTTATGGCGCACGGGTTTCGCTGGCAGTCGGAATCCTTGCCACGGTGCTTTCCATGATCATCGGCTTGATCGTGGGGATGTGTGCCGGTTATTACCGGGGTAAACTGGATCTGATTTTGATGCGTCTGGTGGAAATCCTGCTTTGTTTTCCCACATTTCTGCTGCTGTTGATATTGATGTCGATGCTGGGCGATTACAAGATCGCCGAATCGATACCGCTGGTAATCGCCGTGATCGGACTTACCGGTTGGATCGGTCTGGCGTTTCTGGTGCGCGGTGAAGTGCTTAAAGAAAGCTCCATGGCGTATGTGCAAAGTTGTGTGGTGTCCGGAGTGCCGGGGTGGAAGATCATGTTCAAACATCTGCTGCCCAATATTTCCGCTCCGGTGCTGATAAGCTTTACTTTCAGCATAGCCGGGGTGATAATGAGTGAAAGCGGTTTGAGTTTTCTCGGATTCGGGGTGCAGCCGCCGACGGCGAGCTGGGGTAATTTACTGCGTCAGGCATTTGACAATCCGATGATATTCACGCCGGATGACAGTGTGGGGTACTGGCATTTGACGGTGTTTCCGGGGCTGGCACTTTTTATTGCGGTGCTGTCATTCAATTTTACCGGTGAAGGTTTGCGCCGGGCATTTGATGTGAAAGAGGGTTGATGATGTCATTTTATTCAGTACTGGAAAAAGTTTCCTCCGGCGGTTATCCGGATGTCCGTGATATAGCAGTTTTGCTCAATGCCGGAAGCGGCGATGAAGAAAAAGCTCTTTTTGAGGCGGCGTATGCAGTGAAGTGTCAACTTTGCGGTAAATTTGTGAATCTGCGCGGCTTGATCGAATTTTCCAACATCTGTACCCGGGATTGTTTTTATTGCGGGATCCGCAAAAGCAATCCGAAACCATGCCGTTATACGATGGACGTTGATGAGATCGTGGCAAGCGCGGCACTGGCGGGGGAATTCGGTTACGGTTCGGTGGTTCTGCAAAGCGGCGAGCGCAGTGATGCTGCTTTTGCAGATATGGTCGAGGAGATTGTCTGCCGGATCAGAGAGCTGCCGTGGAATCTCGGAATAACTTTATCCTGCGGCGAGGAGACACTGGAAACTTATCAGAGGTGGCGGAAAGCCGGGGCAACACGGTATTTGCTGCGTATCGAAAGTTCCAGTGAAAAAATTTTCCGTGCCATTCACCCGGAAGAAAGCAGTTTTTTTGAACGCAAAGCTGCGCTGGAACGTTTGAAAGCGGCAGATTACCAGACCGGTTCCGGAGTGATGATCGGCTTGCCCGGACAGAGTGTGGAAGATCTGGCGCATGATGTGGATTTTTTCCGTCAGATGGATCTGGATATGATCGGCATGGGACCGTTTATCCCGCAGGAAGATACTCCATTGGGCAAAGCATTTCCTGATTCCGGTAACGCTGCGCAAAGACGGCTTGAACTTGCTCTGCGGATGATCGCAGTCACCCGTCTGGTGCTTAAAGATGTGAATATTGCCGCTACGACTGCGCTGCAGACCATTGATCCGGCAATGGGCAGGGAACGGGGAATACTTGCCGGGGCGAATGTGATCATGCCCAATGTGGGTGATGTATCGCACCGCCGGGATTATCAGCTTTACAACGGCAAGCCGTCACTGGATGAAAACAGTGAAAATATCCGTCAGCAGCTGATCGATTCTCTTGCCCGGATCGGGGAAACTCCCCGCTTTAATGAATCCGGAGATCCGCTGCATTATTTCAAAAGGACTGGAAAATGAAAGAATTTGATGTCGCCAAATATCTGCGGAAAAATCCGCCTCTGCCGCTGGATCTGCCGGAAAAGTGCCGTCATGCGGTGGTCATTCCGCTGTATAATGAATTGGCGCATTTTGCGGTGGTGGAAAACTCCATTCGCACAGCGTTGAAAGAGATCTCTGAAAAAGTGGCGGTTATCGCAGTGGTCAACTATCCTGCCGGAACAGACGGCAGTGAATCGGAAAAACTTGTGAAGTTGATCAGAGCCGGGGTATTTCCCGGAGTGTCAGTGCTTTTTCTGCCGGAGTTATCCGGCGGGGTCGGGGCGGCACGGAAAGCCGGGATGGATTCTTTCATCGCCGCTGTACCGCCGGAAAAACTGGAAGAAAGCGTAATATTTTCCATCGACGGAGATACGGTGATCGACCGGCAGTATTTTGTCAGAGTTCTGCCGGAAGCTCTGAAAGGCGGGGCGGTCACAGTCGGCTTTTCCCATCAGAAGGCTGCTGATAAAGAGCATCAGGCGGCGATCGACCGTTATGAGGCGTATCTGGCCAGATATGTGGAAAAGCTTCGGGAAGCCGGTTCGCCGTATGCATTTTTCACTGTTGGTTCGGCATTTGCAGTGCGCTGTGATGCCTATGTGAAAGCCGGTGGCATGAAAAAGCGGGAAGCCGGAGAGGATTTTTATTTTCTGCAGGCAGTTGCCAAAGTTTCCAAAGTGCGCGAGGTGACAGACAAACTGGTGCATCCGTCGGCAAGAGTTTCCAGCCGGGTCCCTTTCGGCACCGGTCCGGCGGTGGCGCAGTTGCTCCGCGGGGAAAAGCTCAATGAGATACCGGAACTGCCCTTTGCCGTTTTGAAAAAAGTTCTGGAAAAAGCCGATGACGGACATTTGAGTTCACCGGAAAAATTTCTCTGTTCCATTCCGGCAGCGGCGGTGGAATTTATGTTGAAAGAGCGTTTCCCGGAAGCGTGGCAGAGGGTGTTGGAAAATCTTCCGGAAAGACCCGGTGCCGCCCGTCAGGCTTTCAATGAGTGGTTCGATGGACTGAAAACTTTGCGTTTTTTGCATTTTTTAAGCTGATTTTATAAAAAAATATAAAAATAGAGTTGACAAAAATATTTTGTTGAGGTATTTTATCAATTGCACTGATGTTATAATTTAGGGATTAGTTACGGTTATACGGAGAGAGAACTATGAAAAACGATTTTTCCCAGTATGTAGACAAAGATTCTGTGATGACTCTTGTTGGGAAAACCAAACTGGAGGTTATGGATCAGTTGATCTCCAGAGCGGCAGATTTGACCAAATTGAGCCGCGATGTGATATTCCGCCTTGCGTGGAAACGGGAACAGATGATGACCACCGGTGTCGGCGGCATGCTTGCATTGCCCCATATCCGGGTGAATGACATTCTGCATCCCTATGTGATCGTCGGTGTCTGTGAAAATCCGATCACAGACTATCAGGGACTGGATGATCTGCCGGTGCGGGTGATCGTATTCACCGTTGCTCCGGATGAAAATCAGGAAGCCTATTTGCAGCTGCTTTCCAGTATTTCCCGCAGATTGCGCAATCCGAAACTGGTTGAGCAGTTGATCGGTACTGTCGGAAATACAGTTGATCTGCTCAATGTTATTCAGCAGGATGTCGATCCCCAATGAGTACGCAGGGAACAACGGCATCTCCCAGGGCACAGCTGGATTTCCACTGCCTTGCTGAAGATTGCAGCGGTGTGGTCGGTTTTGATCTGGCATCCGTTGCCGATCCGGAGTTTCAGGCGGTCTGTCCGGTGTGCCACCGGGCGTATGAACTGGATGGGGCATTGCGGGACAAACTGACAAGGATGATGAAGCTGATCGCCGCTATCCGTGACAGTGAAGATATTCTGGGCGACAGTGTGGTGTCGGTCAATGTTGCCGGCGGCGATGTGCGTATTCCGTATGCGCTGCTGCTGACCAGACTCAATACTCTGATCTCTCTGGAAATTGCCGGAAGGAAGATCGATTTCCATTTGTGGGTCGAACCTTCCAATCCGCAGATATTCCGTTGAATGGAAACTTTATTATAAAGGCAGTACCGTAACTGTTAAAAGTAAAAGCGGAAAATCTGACAGGATAAGCAGCGGCGTAGTGGGCGAAAGATGGTGGAAAACACCCTTTCGCCCTTCGGCGCACTTAAAAACTGGAGTTTTTACAGCAGAAAAGCGGGATGTATGCATTGTACCGTTTTCAGGATGATGAAAGGTCGAAATGCAGCCGCAGAAGTGGTCAGGGGTGGCACTCGCTGCTGATTGAAATATCGGAATGGATTTTTCTGTTTCTCCGTTGTGAAATGTTGACAGCCGGAGATGGAAATTATTAAATTGAAGGAATGATTATCTGATGATCAATGCGTTAATTAAAGCTCTTTTCGGCACGAAAAGCCAGCGGGACGTGAAACGGATGAAACCGCTGGTCAACCGGATCAACGCTTTGGAAGTAGAGTATCAGAAGCTTTCTGATGAGGAACTTCAGGCTAAAACTCCGGAATTCAAAGACCGTCTTGCCAATGGCGAAACACTCGACGACATCATGTGTGAGGCATTTGCCGTGGTCAAAAATGCCTGCCGCCGCATGACTGACAGAAATGCAACCAAAGAGGTTTGCGGTCAGGAACAGCAGTGGAATATGATCCCTTACGATGAACAGCTTATCGGCGGTATTTCCCTGCATCGCGGTTCCATCGCAGAAATGGCGACAGGTGAAGGTAAGACGCTGGTGGCGACCATGCCGCTTTATCTCAATGCTCTTACCGGAAAAAACTGTCAGCTGATCACCGTCAACGACTATCTTGCCCGCCGTGACTCGGAATGGATGGGGCTGATCTATGAATTTCTGGGATTGACTGTCGGCTGTTTGCAGAATATGCAGCCGCCGAGTGTCCGTAAAGAGCAGTACGCTTGCGATATTACCTACGGAACCAACAGCGAATTCGGCTTTGACTATCTGCGTGATATGGGCATGGCAACCAGTGCTGACCAGATCGTGCAGCGGGATCATTACTACGCTATTGTGGACGAGATCGACAGTATTCTGATTGATGAGGCGCGTACTCCGCTGATCATTTCCGGTCCGGTACCGATGGCTACCAATCAGTTTGCCCAGCTCAAACCGCTGGTTGCTTCGCTTTACAACAAGCAGAATCTTCTCTGTTCCAGACTGGTGCGTGAAGCCCGGGAAATTCTCGCCAATCAGGAAATTTCCGATGCGGAGCGTGAAGAAGCCTGTATGAAACTGCTGCAGGCAAAATACGGTATGCCCACTCACCGGCAGCTGCTCCATGCTCTGGAAGACGGCGAAATTTTGCGTGAAGTGGAAAGACTGGATTCCAAAGTCCACAGTGACAACAACCGCGGAATGCTTCAGGAAGTGCAGTCGATTCTGTACTTCACCATCGATGAAAAGACCCATGAAGCAGACCTTACTGCGCAGGGACGCCATGCATTGAGTCCGGATAATCCGGAAGATTTTATCGTACCGGATCTGCTCGGTGAACTCCACCGTATTGAAACCGATGAATCCATTTCCGCAGAAGCCCGGGTGGAAGCGAAAAACAGTTTTCAGGAGCAGTTCGCCGTCAAGAGTGAGCGTCTGCACGATCTTTCCCAGCTGCTCAAAGCGTACTGCCTTTTTGAGAAAGATGTGAATTATGTCGTCATGGATCGCAAAGTTATGATCGTTGATGAACATACCGGCCGTCTGATGCCCGGACGCCGCTTCTCCGATGGTCTGCATCAGGCACTTGAAGCCAAGGAAGATGTTCCGATCGAACAGGAAACCCAGACGATGGCGACCATCACCATCCAGAACTATTTCCGTATGTATGACAAACTTGCCGGTATGACTGGTACTGCGGAAACAGAAGCCTCGGAATTTCACCAGATCTACAAGCTGGATGTGACCGTGATCCCCACGCACAAACCCTGTATCCGCAAGGATGACAGCGATTCGATTTTCAAGACCAAGCGTGAGAAATTCAAAGCGATCCTCAATGATGTGGTGGAGCGTCACGGCAAAGGTCAGCCTGTTCTGCTCGGTACGATTTCTGTCGGCGATTCAGAAACGTTGTCCCGTATGCTCAAGAGCCGCAATATCCCGCATAACGTGCTGAACGCCAAAAATCACCAGCATGAAGCGGAAATCGTTGCCCGTGCCGGTCAGCTCGGTGCGGTCACAGTTGCCACCAATATGGCAGGTCGCGGTACTGACATCAAACTCGGTGAAGGTGTTGCGGAAAAGGGCGGTCTGCATGTCATCGGCAGTTCCCGTCACGATTCCCGCCGTATCGACCGTCAGCTGCGCGGGTGCTGTTCCCGTCAGGGGGATCCGGGCAGTTCCAAATTCTACGTATCTCTGGAAGACGATCTTATGCGTCTTTTCGGCGGCGACCGGATCGTCAAGATCTTTGACCGTTTCGGTTTGAAAGAGGGCGATGAACTTCAGCATCCGTGGCTGGATAAATCCATTGAAACCGCCCAGAAACGGGTGGAACAGCAGCACTTTGCCATCCGTAAACGGACTCTGGATTTTGACGATGTGATGAATAAGCAGCGTGAGATCATTTATGAATTGCGCCGCAATGCCCTGCTTTCAGAAGAACCGGTCGAAGTGCTTTTCGGTATTATTGATCAGGTCGTTGAAGAACTGGTGATGAAAGTTGTTTCCGGAAACAGCGGTAAAGACGGCGGCAAATTCAAAGCTGATGTGCTTGCCGCGGAATTGAATAATATTTTCCCGCTGGATTTCAAGGCGGATTTCTTCACCGATGGTATTACTGACGGTCAGGTGACTGATATGCGGGCATTGACCTTGCAGATCATTGCCAGAATCGAAAAATCTTACGAAGAACGCAATGCAGAACTGGCGGAAGATGACCGGCTGTATTTGCAGCGGCACACCGTGCTGGAAGCGATCGACCGGCTGTGGCAGGAACACCTTTATGCCATGGATCAGCTGCGGGCAAGCATGTCTTTGCGGGTCTACGCCCAGAAAGATCCGCTGGTCGAATATAAAAATGAAGCATTTGACATCTTCAAAACGATGATGGATAATGTTTATATGGAAGTGGCAAAAAATCTCTTCCGCATCACTATCCGCCGGATCATCTCCTTTGAGGAACAGCTGGCGGCGATGCCCCAGGAACTGCGCCACCAGATCATGGAGCAATTCGGTCTGGGCGGTTCCGGAGAAGTGGAGGAGCAGCCGGAGGAACCTGCTGAAGAGGTGCAGATCACCTTTCACCGGGAAGCTCCCAAAGTCGGAAGAAACGACCTCTGCCCCTGCGGCAGCGGCAAAAAGTATAAAAAATGTTGTGGTAAAGAACAGTAATACATTTCTGGAGAAATAATTATGGCACATATTGAGCCGTTGCCGAGAGCTTATGAATCGGCAGATGTGGAAAAAAAGTGGTTTCCTGAATGGGAAAAAGCGAATTGTTTTCATGGCGATCCGGAATCCGGCAAGCCGGGATATTCCATTGTCATCCCGCCGCCGAATGTTACCGGTATTCTGACACTCGGACACGTTTTGAACAACACCTTGCAGGATATTCTCTGCCGCCGTGCAAGAATGAAAGGTTTTGAGGTGTGCTGGTTCCCCGGCACCGACCATGCCGGTATTGCCACCGAGGCGCGGGTGGTGAAATATCTGAAAGAAACTGAAAATGTCACCCGCGACGAGCTGGGTAGAGAAGAATTCATCAAACGGGTGTGGATGTGGAAAGAGGAGTTCGGCGGCAAGATCATCCGTCAGCTCCGTACTCTGGGTTGCTCCTGTGACTGGGAGCGGGAACGCTTCACTATGGACGAGGGACTTTCTGCGGCGGTTCGCAAAGTCTTCATTCAGCTCTATGAAAAAGGATATATTTACCGCGGTCAGCGGATGATCAACTGGTGTCCGGCGGCGAAAAGTGCTTTGTCTGATGAGGAAGTCATCTACAAGGATGTGGCGGGTAAATTTTACTATTTCCGTTATCCGCTTGCCGATGGTTCCGGCTTCCTGACCGTGGCGACCACCCGTCCGGAAACCATGTTCGGTGATACTGCTGTGGCGGTGCATCCGGAAGATCCCCGTTTCAAACATCTTATCGGCAAGATGGTCAAACTGCCGCTTACCGACCGGGAGATACCAATCGTCGGCGATCAGCACGCTGATCCGACCAAGGGTACCGGTTGCGTGAAGATCACTCCCGGACACGACCCCAACGACTTTGAAGTCGGTAAAAGGTGTAATCTGGAAGTGATCAACATCATGAATCCGGATGGTTCACTCAATGATCTCTGTCCGGCTGAATTTGTCGGGATGGATCGTTTTGATGCCCGTGAATTGTGCGTGAAACGCATGGAAGAAGCCGGATTGCTGGAAAAGATCGAAGACATCACCCACGCTGTCGGTTATTCTGAACGCGGCAATGTGCCGATCGAAACTCTGGTCAGTGCCCAGTGGTTCTGCAAGATGGGCGAACTTGCCAAACCGGCGATCGAGGCGGTGAAAAGCGGCAAGATCAAGTTCCATCCGGAACGCTGGACGAAAACCTATTTCCACTGGATGGAAAATATTCAGGATTGGTGTATTTCCCGTCAGTTGTGGTGGGGACACCGCATCCCGGCATGGTACAACGAAAAAGGCGAAGTCTACGTCGGCGAAACTGCTCCGGAAGGCGATAACTGGCGGCAGGAAGAGGACGTGCTGGATACCTGGTTCAGCAGCTGGCTGTGGCCGTTCTCCATCATGGGCTGGCCCAACGAGGGCGAAGCAGAGATGAAAAAATTCTATCCGACCAATGATCTGGTGACCGGTCCTGATATTATTTTCTTCTGGGTGGCGCGCATGATCATGGCTGGTTGTGAATTTACCGGTGAGATCCCGTTCAAAAACGTCTATTTCACCAGTATCATCCGTGATGATCTGGGCAGAAAACTTTCCAAGAGTCTGGGCAATTCACCCGACCCGCTGGATGTAATTAAAGAGTACGGTGCCGACGCCCTGCGTTTCTCCATTGCTTATATTGCTCCGATCGGTATGGACATCAAATACAGCAATGAAAAATGCGAGATCGGCAGAAACTTTGCCAATAAGCTGTGGAACGCCTGCCGTTTCCGTCAGATGCAGGGGGATTGTTCCGCCAATTGCCGTGAACTGCCTGCCGGTGAGCTTTCCAGTGATGAAAACTGGATGCTTGCCAAACTGGATGCGGCTACGGAAACAATTGAAAATGAGCTGGAAAATTTCCGTTTCCACGCTGCCGCCCACGCGCTGTATGATCTGGTGTGGAGTGACTTCTGCGACTGGTTCGTTGAAGCTGAAAAAGTTCCGATGCGTGCCGGCGGTGCGGAAAAAGAACGCGCACTGGCAGTGCTGGATTACTCACTTTTCCGCATTTTGAAGCTTCTGCACCCCTTTATGCCGTTTATCACCGAGGAGCTGGCGCACCGCATGGGCTTTGTCGATGAAGGCAAATTCCTGATGTTTGAGGAGTTCCCGACTTGCTCCAGCGGCAGAAGCGATGCCGACAAAGCAACTTTGACCGATGCCAAATTTGAATTGATCCGTGCCGGCAGATTCCTGCGCAGCAGCTACAATCTGCCCGATGGCAAAAAACTCAATTTCCATGTCAAAGCTGCCAATAATGAGATGGCTGAATTTCTCAAAGCAGAGCTGCCTTCACTTAAAAGTCTGCTCAATGCCAATGAAATCGAAATTTCAACCGGAGCTTTTGACACTGCTGCCAACGGAGCCGGAGCCGGTCAGACCGTGGCTTGCGGCGTGATCACTCTGCCGCTTGCCGATCTGATCGACATCGATGCCGAAGTGGCACGTTTGAAAAAACAGATGGCTGATCTGGAAAAATGGATGGCAGGTACCCGGGCAAGACTGGCAAATGAGAAGTTTGTCTCCTCTGCTCCGGCACAGGTCGTTGCCGATACCAGAAGCAAACTGGCGGAATTGGAGCAGAAAGCGGAAGAGACTGCCAAATTGCTGGCGGTTCTTGCCAGATAAGAGCCGGATATATGCAGACAGACACCGTTTCTTTGAAAATGTAAACTGTTACGGGAAACGGTGGGTCTCTTGCATTATCCTGTTTATTGTGATATATTATACAGTTAACAGCAGATCGCAGTATGGATGCGGATCGCATAATTTTTAATACCGGGGGATTTTTTGATGTCCGAATATATGTTCAAAGGGCTTGACAGCTACGACACGCCGGCAGACCACCGTGTGGCATTGGGATTCAAGCTCATGTTCAAGAGCCGCTGGTATTTCTACTGGCGCAATTTCCGTACTTTCATGCGCAGTGGAAGATGTGCCGCCAAAGGAAAACTTGACGGAAATATGCAGATCCACTTTTCCAATGACAATATCCGTCTGGTCGAAGATTGCGGATCAAAAGTGCATCTGCGCGGCTTGAACCATCTGCGTGATCTTAACGGCAAGCCGGTGGTGATCATCGGCAATCACATGAGTCTGCTGGAAACGGCGGCACTTCATGCGATCATCCGGGAGCATGTGGATTTTTCGTTTGTCGTGAAGGAATCACTGCTGCATACGGCTTATATCAAAGATATTCTCACCTCGATGAAAGCTATCGGTGTTTCCCGTACCAATCCGCGGGAGGATTTGAAAACGGTGCTGAATGAGGGGAAAAAAGTATTGCAAACAGGACGGTCGATGGTCGTTTTTCCGCAATCGACCAGAACCCGTGAATTTGACCGTGAGCAATTCAACTCAATCGGTGTGAAGCTGGCGAGAGCTGCCAAAGTACCGGTTTTGCCGATGGCATTGAAAACCGATATTCTTGAAAGCGGCAAAATAATCCGTGATCTCGGTCCGGTCTATCCGGAACGGGAGGTCTGGTTTGAATTCGGTGCGCCGATGGAGATCGAGGGAACCGGCAATGCCCAGCAGCAGTATGTGGAAGATTTTATCGCCGCCGCTTTTGAGCGTTGGAAAAAAGAGGGGAAATAAGAGGATGACGGTTTATTCCGGCTGGAAAAAATATCTGTGTCTGCTGCTCTTTGCCGCAATACCGGTGTTTTGTTCTGCATCAACTAAAGAACTCCGTAATCTGAAGCCGGAGGATTTCAAACGGCTTCATGCTGATGCGTGGCGTGTGGTCGGAAAAAATATCATCATCGAAGGTCACGCCTATCTGCCGGTCGGTTCCATGGAGGTGTTTGCCGACCGGATCGTGGTCAATATCGAGAGCCGTGATTTTGAAGCGACCGGAAATATCCGTATTTACCGCTGGCAGAACAGCAGTGCAGTAGTTCCCATGGAAAAACTTTCTATGATGGAGCAAAGTGCCAATGTGCTGGTCAGAAATGTCAGAACTTCAACCTCCATTTTCGGTGAACATACGTACACGATCGATTTCGCCGCCAAGACTGATCAGATCACTGCCGACCGGGTGACCGGAAATTTGAGCAGCGGATTTCTGGAATTTATCAACCCAAGGATAACCTATTCAACTTTTGTCTGCAAAGCTGCTTCCGGTGTGCGTACTCCGGATGGGGTGATCACACTGAAAGACGGTGAAGTAAGTTCCTGTACTTATCTGGAATCCGACAATGCCCACTATGCGATTGCCGCTTCCGAGATCAGACTTACTCCGCATGAAGCGAAGTTTCATGATCTTAAATATGCAGATTTTGATAAAGGTGACCGTTCCATCCTGCTGATCAACGGCATGGTTAAAATCTACGATATTCCGGTATTGTGGCTGCCGGTGTTTTTCAAACCCAAAGATGAAAATCCGGGACTTGCCGGCTTCCAGTACGGCAGTTCCGGTAATCTGGGGTACTACATAAATCTGTATAAACGCTTTATTCTGTCGGATGCGCCGTATTTTTCGCTCAAGCTCCACGGTGACTGGTACGAAAAACGCGGTTTCGGCTATGGAGCCGACGGCAAAGTTATCACTCCGGAAAGCCGGACTGATTTCTTTGTTTACTCGATTTATGACCGTGATCCTTATGAAACGGATGATTATGATAAATTCCGTCTGCGTGTTCCCCATGGCAGATACAATTTCCAGATCAGCAACGTCACCCATCTGACGCCGCGTCTGGATTTCCGCGGAACGTTTGACTATCAGAGTGACCCCTATTTCAAGCGGGACTTTTTTGAAAGCATGTATGAAAGCGATCCTCAACCGGCGACTTTTGCGGCACTGGAACAGCAGTTCGACCGGTTCACACTGTCTGCCTATTCCCGGTTCCGGGTGAATGACTTTTTCACCACGGTGGAAAAATTTCCCGAATTGCGTCTGGATATGCCGCGGCAGGAAATTTTCAACACCGGAGTCTACTATCAGGGGGATGTCGATGCCGCTTATATGCGGATGAAATGGGTGGATTTTGACGGTAAAGATCCTGCCGGATTTTCCAGATTGCACGATTATGATGCCTTCCGTTTTGACACGACTCATTTCCTCTATTATCCGGTAGTGACCGATTATTTCACTTTGGTTCCCCGTGCCGGATTGCGCCTGACCGCATACTCCGACAGCAGCAAAACCAAAGTCAGCAATGATGATCTCAAGCAGATGTTTGAAGCTGCTGAACCGCAGAGTACCGGTCGTTACCGTTTCAAAAATTACGATTCAAAAGGCGGTTCAAAAGTGCGTCTGGCGGTGGAGCTGGGTTTTGAATTATCCACCAAGATCCACAACACCTGGCAGGATGTCCGCAGCGGATTTTTTGAAATCGACGGTTTGCGCCATATCATCCAGCCGTATATGAATTATACTTTTATTCCGAAGCCGACAGTCGATCGTAAAAGACTCTACTTTTTTGATGATGTGGATAGAATCACCAAGCAGAATTTTTTCCGTTTCGGTGTGATCAACCGTTTGCAGACCCGTTCCGGAAATTCGGTGAAGGATCTGCTTTATATGGAAAATTACTGGGATATACATCTGGAAAAAGCTGAAGGTAAGAGTGCTTTTGGCAACATCGGTACACTGCTTTCCTGGAAAATATTCAAGGGGCTTTCTTTGAATACGGAATTTCTGATCGATGTCAGCGGCGACGGCGAAGTTGCCGATACCATACGGCACGACCGCAATGTCGGTAAAACCGGTCTGGCTCTGGATTGGCTCAATCTCTGGAACATCAATCTGACCTATGAGCCTGCTCCGGACTGGAAGTTCACCATCGGTTACAATTATGTGCGTCCTTATGAGATGCGCAGTTCCTATTCCATGGGATCGACTCTGACCCAGATCAACTCGGCAAGTTATTTTGAGCAGTACAATGATGAAACGGATGAGGAATTTTATTTGCGTTTCAACATGCCGCTCACTCCTGATCACCGTACGCTGGCGGCATTCAACTTTTCGTACGATATTCCTGCCGGTTCAATTGATGAAGTCGGCTTGATGATCGTCCGGCAGTTCCACTGCTGGCAGCTGGTTGCCACAGTCGGTTTTGACCGTGAATATGATGATCATGACTGGGAGTGGGAGATGGAATATTCCGTTTCCGCCAATCTGACCGGTTTGAATGCCGCGATGAATTCGGTGCAGAATGTAGTTTTGCGCCAGTCGGAAAATTTCGGTGCCAACTTTAAATTCTGACATTGGAGAAAGCATAGATGTTTATAGTTACCGGTGGAGCCGGTTTGATCGGCAGTGCAGTGATTTGGCGTTTGAATCACGCCGGGATCAGTAATATTCTGGTGGTGGATCATCTGGGCAATACTACGGACAAGTGGAAAAATCTTGCTCCTTTGCGTTTTGATGATTATATGGAGAAAGATGATTTCCGCAGCAAGTTGCTTTCCGGCAGTTTCAATGGTGCGGATATTGAAGGTGTCATCCACATGGGGGCGTGTTCATCGACTACCGAGCGTGATGCCAGTTATCTTATCGACAACAACTTCCGTTATACGGCGCAGTTGGCGCAGTTCTGTGTTGACCGTAATATCCGGATGGTTTATGCTTCGAGCTGTGCGACATACGGTGACGGTTCGCAGGGATATGATGATAACGAAGAAACTATTGAAAACCTGCGTCCGTTGAATATGTATGGCTACAGCAAGCAGCTTTTTGACCTCTGGGCGAAGCGGCGCGGGATGCTCAAATCGCTGGTCGGATGTAAATTTTCCAATATTTACGGGCCCAATGAACGGCACAAAGCGAATATGCGCAGTGTGGTTTTGCGGAGTTGGGAGCAGATCACTGCCAGCGGCAAAATGCAGCTTTTCCGTTCTTACAAGCCGGAGTATGCCGATGGCGAACAGTTGCGGGACTTCCTTTATGTCAAAGATGCGGTAAAGATGGTGGAATTTCTTTTCAACAATTCCAAAGCTGCCGGTTTGTACAATATCGGCAGCGGTATGGCGGAAAGTTGGAACCATCTGGTGAAAGCAGCATTTGCCGCCTTGCAGAAGCCGGTCAATATCGAATATATCGACATGCCGGAATCTTTGCGTGACCGTTACCAGTATTATACCTGTGCCAGAATCGACAAGCTCCGTGCGCTGGGGTATGAAGAAAAGAGCATGACGCTGGATGAGGCGGTCGCTGATTATTTGGTCAACTATCTTGAAACCGGATTGTATTTGGGTGATGAATAAAAAACGCCCCGTATCCGAACCGGGAATGCTCGAAAAAGTTTTGCAGCTTGCCGCTGCCGCCGTGGAGGCGATCGACGGCGGCAAATGTACACTGGATGATGCGCTGGATCACATTCCCGATGATTGCCGGCGGACACTTGAACATCTGCTCACGCTGGTTTACCGTTACCGTAAAAGTATCCGGCAGAGCTGGTCGCACTATTGCCGCAAAGCTCCGTCGCCGGAGATCGCTTCACTTCTGGATGCCGCTTTGACCCAGTGCCGTTTTCAGCAGGCAGTTGCTCCGCAATCAGTGGTAAATGTGGCGGTAACTCTGGCAAGACCGTTCCATGCGGATAAATTTGTCAATGCTGTTTTGCGTGCCGCTTTGAAAGAGGAGTGGAAAGAACCGGTTTCGGCGCAGGAGATATTGCCGGATGCGGTGCTGAAAAGGTGGAAAAAGGATTTTTCTGCGGAGGAAGTGGAGAATTTTGCCGGATTGTTTCTGACCAAACCGGATTTTACATTCCGGTTGTGCCGGGAAAGTGCTGTTCCGGCAAAGTGCGAAGTGATCCGGGAGTACGGCAGTTTCCGGTTCGCAACCGGAGTTCCGCAGGCGGTGATCGATTCAAGAGAGTTCAAACGCGGAGCGTATTACATTCAGGATCCTGCAACCGGATTGTCGGTTTCTCTGGCGGAGGAACAATTGAGAAAGTGCCGGAATCTTCTGGATATATGTGCTGCTCCGGGTGGAAAAACCATGATGGCGGCGGAGCTGCTTGATGAAAATGCCCGGATCACTGCGGCAGATATTTCCCGGACAAGACAGAAGCTGACCGCAGAAAACTTTGCTCTGCACAGGGTCGATGCCGGCATCGTGACCTGTGATCCGGCGGATTTGACCGGTTCATTTGATTTTGTTATTGCCGATCTGCCCTGTTCCAACAGCGGAGTATTCCGGCGTCGTCCGGATGCGTTGTGGCGTTTTTCTCCGGCATCGTTGCGTGAAGTGATGAAATTGCAGAAGTATATTCTTTCCCATGCGGTACGTTTGACCGCTCCGGGTGGATTTGTGCTTATTTCCACCTGTTCGATCGACCGGGAGGAAAATCAGGCTCTGCTGAAAAATGACAGATTGACTTTGCTGACGGAAAAAACTGTACTGCCGGATGCCATTCAGGATGGTGCTTTTGCCGCACTTTGTCAAAAACTTCCGCTTTGATTGTGGCATTTGTACATAAAGTGTGCTATATTATAAATAATAGTATAATAATCTACCCTGTAAAGTATGTAAAAGGTGTCAACTATGTCTGAAAATGTTGAAAACAATGCCGCTCAGAATATGGATATGTTTGAGCAGCGTACCGCCAAGATCCGTGAATATCAGGAAGCCGGTATCAATCCTTTCGGTGAAGCGTTCCCCGATGTGGAGCTGATCGAAAGCGTCCGCGCCAAAGAACTTCCCCCGGAAGGCAGTGAACTTCCCGGTCCCGCCGCCGTTGTCGCCGGTCGTATGACCGCCAAACGCGGCATGGGTAAATCGATTTTTGCCGACTTGCGTGACAGTACCGGCAGATTGCAGCTTTTCGCCGGAAAGAGTGATATGACCGAAGATATGTTCGCCCTCTGCCGCAAACTGGACATCGGCGACATTATCGGCGTGAAAGGTACGCTTTTCACCACCAAAACCGGTGAATTGACTCTGCGGGTGAAAGAGGTCAAACTGCTTTCCAAATCCATGCGTCCGTTGCCGGAAAAATTCCATGGTCTGGTGGATGTTGAGCAGCGTTACCGTCAGCGTTATCTGGATCTGATCGCCAATCCGGAGGTCAAGGATGTTTTCCGCAAACGTTCTGCGATCATCCGTGAAGTGCGCAACTTCCTTGCCGACCGTGGGTTTATGGAAGTTGAAACTCCGATGCTCCAGCCGCTTGCCGGTGGTGCTTCGGCGACTCCTTTTGAGACTTTTTACGGTGCATTGAACAGCACTGTTTACATGCGTATTGCTCCGGAACTGTATCTGAAACGTCTGCTGGTCGGCGGTTTTGAGCGGGTTTTTGAATTGAACCGTTCATTCCGTAACGAAGGGCTTGACCGCCGTCACAATCCGGAATTCACCATGCTGGAAATTTATCAGGCTTACAGTGACTGCAAAGGTATGATGGAGCTGATCGAATCGATGATCTCCACCGTGGCAATGAAAGTTTGCGGCACATTAAAAATCGATCACGGCAATGGTAAAGTGATTGACTTCACTCCGCCTTTCCGCCGGGCGACTTACCATGAGTTGTGCAAAGAAAAAGGCGGTGATGACTGGTTTGACATCACTCCGGCAGAAAGAGTTGAGCGCGGTCAGAAGCTCGGTTTGGATGTCAATGCATCCATGAGTGATCTGGAAGTGACCAACGAACTTTATGAAAAACTGGTTGAGCCGAATAATATCCAGCCGACCTTTGTGACCCGTCTGCCGGCGGAGTTGTTGCCGCTTGCCAACCCCTGTGCGGATGATCCGTCACTGGTGGATGTTTTTGAACTGGGCGTCAACGGTATGGAACTGGCTCCGGCATACAGCGAGCTTAACAACCCCATCATCCAGCGTCAGCGGTTCATGGATCAGTTTGAAGCCACGAAAGAAGAAGGCGATGAACTGGAAAACAAAGTGGATGAAGACTTCCTCACTGCTTTGGAATACGGTATGCCGCCCGCCGGTGGTATGGGCGTGGGTATCGACCGTCTGGTCATGGCATTGACCGGTGCGGAATCGATCCGTGATGTGATCCTTTTCCCGCAGATGAAGCGTTTGAAGTAATCATATCCGGGAGGAGTGTCAAGTGAAAAACGTGACGATCCTCGGTGCCGGAGTTTCCGGTAAAGCGGCGGCAAAACTGTGTGCCGTCAACAATATCAGCTGCACTGTCGTCAATGATGGCGACGGTGCAGTTTTGCCTGAAGGGGGATTGATCGTGGTCTCCCCCGGATTACATCCGGGAAAATCTGCGCTTTATCAGGCGGCTCTGGCTTCGGGCAGAGAGATCATCAGTGAGATGGAGTTCGGCTGCCGGTTCTGGAAAAAGCCGCTGTTGGCAATTACCGGAACGAACGGCAAGACCACGACCACTGAATTGACCACATTTCTCTTGCAGCAGTGCGGCATCAAAGCTGAAAGCTGCGGTAATATCGGCAGACCGTTATCCGATCTGGCTGCTGATCCCGGCGATTGTGAAGCTGCCGTGATCGAAGTCAGTTCTTTTCAACTGGAAAAAATCCGTGATTTCGCCCCGTTTGCCGGAGTTATCCTCAATTTTCAAAGTGATCATATAGACCGCTATATGGGCGGATTTTCCGAATATTGTGCCACCAAGGAGAAACTTTTCACTCATGTTCCGGCGGATAAGCGTATTTACGGTTTGAGTTTTGCGGAAAAACCGCACCGGGTGACATATCAGGAAAAAATGTTGTACCTTGACGGAGAAAAGTTTTTTGATTTGAGCAAAAGCGATCTGCCGGGTTTTCATAATGCGGAAAATGCCGCCGCTGCCGTGGAGTTATGTCTGCGGTTCCTGCCGCCGGAGCTGGTGAAAAGTGAAAAATTTTCCGTAGCTCTGCAGAGTTTCCGCCGGGGGAAACACCGGGTGGAGATCGTCGGTGTGCGTAACGGGGTAACTTATGTGGATGATTCCAAAGGGACGAATCCGGCAGCTGTACTGGCAGCGATCGATTCGCTGCCCGGAAAGCTGGTGATCCTGCTCGGAGGTCTGGGTAAAGGGATGGATTTTTCTCCGCTGGCGACCCGGGCGGGACGTTTCCGGGCGGCAGTTTTGTACGGAGCGGACCGGGCGGAGATCGGTAAGGTGCTGAAAGAACTCTGCATTTGTGTCGATTGCGGCAGTGATTTCAACAAAGTGATGGAAACTGCCCGTCATCTGGCACAGCCGGGGGATACAGTATTGCTCTCTCCGGCATGTGCAAGTATGGACATGTTTAGGAATTATGCAGAAAGAGGCGACGAATTCACCAGACTGGCATTGAATCTTGAGTGACGATCTTACCTGCGGCGGCGGCTTGCGGGCAATCTCTTGCCAAATCTGCGGCGGCGGCGGCTTGCGGGCAATCTCTTGTCAAGTCTGCGGACATCGGAGCAGTCGAGTACCGTAGTACACTCCTGCTCCTCTGCCTTGATTTGACTTCGACCTTGCCGCACAATCCATCCGCCGATTGGATCTGAACCGTGGTAGGTCGGGGGTGGTTCGGCTCTTACGGGCTGTCGCCCTTGACAGGGGCTGTCGCCCCCGTACCCCCATAGACAGCAGTCTGCGGGGTGATGTTTGGTTCGACTCTGCGGGCTGTCGCCCTTGACAGGGGCTGTCGCCCCCGTACCCCCCATAGACAGCAGTCTGCGGGGTGATGTTTGCATCCATTCCTGAACAACCCAGTGGAAAATTCAACGCACGGGTGCGAGCACCGTGAGGGTGCGAGCGCGCAGCCCGCATGCGAATAAGCTTTTGCCCGGTAAGAGCAAAAGCCGAGCAACAAAAGTTGCGAGGATGAGCGGAGGGCGAGCAAGAGCAAATTGTGCAGTGGAAAGACCGACCAGGCGAGCGTAGCGAAGCCGTTTAAAGACCGCAAAGCGGTCGGAGGTCGCCCCACGGAACAAGTTGCGGATAACTTACGTAGGAATTGTCGCCCATAATCCGCTTGGAAAGTGTGCGTGTAAAGGTAGGGTGTTTGAGGGGAGGAAACCGGAACGGTGTCCTCCCCCTCAAGCAAACAGAACCTCTGCATACCGCACAACTCAATCAACGGCAACACACCCGCTCGGCGATCTTGCGGAATAACTCGCCGTTCCGTTGTCACGGCTCGGAAGTGTGCAAAAATAGAGCTGAATGTTTCTGTTCAGCATACCCACTCAAAAATGTCAACGGCAACACACCCACGGCAAACCTTTTTTTCAAACGTTTGAAAAATCAAAATTTGCGTGATATATTTTGTATGTATTTCAGTAAAATCTGCAAATCAAAATTATTTTTCAAATAGAGGTAGTATTTATGAAAAAATCTGGAATTTTTTTACTGGCGGCGGTGCTTTCGCTTCCGGTATGGGCGGGAAAATTGGATGATGATTGCCGTAAAGTAAGAGCATGGATCAACGAAAATCCGAATCAGGTGTCCCGCAGGTTGCACATTCGCGTTCTCAATAAAATCATGAATTTTGCACAATCGGAAGCTCAGAAAATTGAGGCTTTGCAAAAAAAATTCCCTTATGCTTTTGGGGTTGCGTGGCAAAAAGATTTGGATGCCGCCAAAGCTCAAGGTATAGAATTCAGCGTTGACAATAAAATTTTGGTCAAATGTCCGAAGAGTGTTACTTCTGTAATCATCCCGTCTTGCGTTACGACCATCGGAAAAGAGGCGTTTGCTTGGCGTGAAAATTTGACGAGCGTGACGACCCCCGCCAGTGTTACAAGCATCGGAGATGCGGCGTTTTACGGTTGCTCCAATTTGACGAGCGTGACGATCCCCGCCAGTGTCACGACCATCGGAGATTATGCGTTTTCCCGTTGTTTCAATTTGACGATTACGATCCCCGCCAGTGTCACGACCATCGGAGATCGGGCGTTTCTCGGTGTACAATCGGTAAAAGTTGCAGATGATAATCCGGCATTTATGGTGGATGATGCCGGAGCATTGATCGATATTGAAAATCAAAAGTTATTATATTTCCCTCAAAGTTATCGGGGAAGTTATGTTATTCCCGATGGGATAACGACCATCGGAGATGCGGCGTTTTCTGATTGTAAAAATTTGACGAGTGTGACGATTGGCAACAGCGTCACGACTATCGGAAATGAGGCGTTTGGGAAGTGTTCCAACTTGACGAGCGTGACGATTGGCAACAGTGTCACGACCATCGGAAATAGTGCGTTTCCTAGTTGTTACGAATTAACGAGTGTGACGATCCCCGCAAATGCGAAATATACGGAATCAGGGGTTTTTAAATCATTTCCGGCAAATTGCAAGGTTATCCGGAGAAAGTGACTGCAAGCAAACAAATTCCCCGCAGTCTGCGGGGAAAGCGGTGTCGGGGCTGTTGCATATTTTTTCGGTTTCAACTCTTGAAAAAATGGCATTTCGCGATTATTTTATGAAGTGTGTTGTTTTTACGTTCAAAAGAGAGTAAGCACCGGGAGTTGTAAAATGGGTGGTTTTTTCGGAGTTGTCTCCAGCGGTGATTGCGTCAGCGATCTTTATTTCGGTATTGATTATCATTCACATCTGGGGACCCGGCGCGGCGGTATTGCTGTCGCCCGCAAGGATGGCGGTATCGATCGCCGTATCCACGATATAAGCAACTCCCAGTTCCGTTCCAAATTTGATGATGAGATCGGCAGTTTTTCCGGCAGTTGCGGTATCGGTGTGATCAGTGATACCGAGGATCAGCCCTTGATCATCACCAGCCAGCTCGGAACATTTGCCATTACTACCGTGGCAAAAATCAATAATATTGATGAGATCATCGAGCAGGGGTTTTCCTCCGGCTGTTCCCATCTTTCTGAATCCGGTGACGGTGAGCCGAATCCCACCGAAGTAGTCGCCATGCTGATCAGCCGCGGCAACACCGTTTCCGCAGGTATCGAATATGCCCAGCGGGTGATCGACGGATCCTGTTCCATGCTTATTCTGCGCAAAGACCGGATCTATGCCGCCCGTGACCGCTACGGCAGAACTCCGGTGATCATCGGCAGAAAACCCGGTTCATTCGCTGTGACCATGGAAACCACCGCATTCCCGAATCTTGATTATGAATTGCTCCGGGAACTCGGACCCGGTGAAGTGGTCGAAATCACTGCTGACGGTGTGAAACAGCTCATTCCCCCGGGCAGAACATGCAAGATCTGCAGTTTCTACTGGGTTTATTACGGTTATCCTTCCAGCTGCTATGAGGGCGTGAATACCGAAAGTACCCGTTACCGCAACGGTGCGATCATGGCGGAACAGGATAAGGATATTCTGCCGGAAATCGATTCAATCTGCGGTATTCCGGATTCCGGAGTGGCGCATGCGGTAGGGTATTCCAATGCCGCCCATAAGCCGTATCAGCGGGCGTTTGTCAAATATACTCCGACCTGGCCGCGCAGTTTTACTCCGCAGGATCAGAAGA
Organism: Victivallaceae bacterium; assembly: GCA_045534015.1. Lineage (GTDB taxonomy): Bacteria > Verrucomicrobiota > Lentisphaeria > Victivallales > Victivallaceae > UBA1784. The sequence continues at coordinate 25,481 of JAZSIZ010000094.1, forward strand.
TCCGGGAGAAAATCGCCCGTATGAAACTTATTCCTGTTGAGGAGCAGATCCGCAATAAACGGTTGCTGTTTTGCGATGACTCCATTGTGCGGGGAACCCAGTTGCGTGATACGGTCGGCAGATTGTACCGGCGCGGTGCGAAAGAGGTGCATATGCGCTCCGCATGTCCTCCGTTGGTTTTCGGCTGCAAATTTCTGAATTTCTCCCGCTCCCGCAGTGAGTTGGATCTGGCGGCGCGCCGTGCCATCAGCCGTCTGGAGGGCGGACACGTGACTCCGGAGGCCCTTAAAGAGTATCTTACCCATGGTTCGCCGAAATATTTGCAGATGGTCGAGGAGATCCGCAAAGATCTGAATCTTACTTCGCTTAAATTCCAGAAACTTGAAGATTTGATCAAGGCTATCGGTTTGCCCCAGGAAAGAGTATGCACCTATTGCTGGAATGGCAGAGATGTGGAAAATGAAGCTCCGGAGTTTGAGTGATGGATGGCAAATGGGTCACTGAAGCAGGCGGCGGCTACGGACAGACCATCAAGGTTGTCCGCGAATTGTGCTGCCGTCAGAGCCGGTATCAGAAGATCGAGATTTACGAAACTGAAAAACTCGGCAGACTGCTGTTGCTTGACGGTATAATCCAATTGACCTCCTACGATGAGTTCGCCTATCAGGAAATGATGGCGAATCTGCCGGTTTTCACACATGGTGATCCGGAAAGAGTGCTGGTCATCGGCGGCGGTGACGGCGGGGTGCTGCGTGAATTGTCCCATCACAAAAATATAAAGGTTCTTGATCTTTGCGACATCGATGCTGAAGTGATCCGGGCGGCGAAGGAGTTTCTGCCGGAAATGGCATGCGGTTTTGATGATCCGCGGGTGACGGTGCATATTGCTGACGGCAGTGAATTTATCCGCAGTAAAAGAGAGTATTACGATGTGATAATCGTTGATTCCACCGATCCGGGCGGGCCGGGTGCGCCGCTTTTCGGGGCGGAATTTTATGCCGATCTGAAAAAAGCTCTGCGCAAAGGCGGGGTGGTCGGTACCCAGGCGGAATCCCCGTGGCTGCTGCCGGATGTGGTGAAACAGTTGGTGACGGCGGCACGGAGCAATTTCAGAAATGTGGATTATGGCGCGATTTCGGTGCCGACTTATCCGACCGGTATGATAGCATGCTGTGTCGCATCAGATGAAAAAATACCTGCTGAACCGGCGGCAGAAGCGGATGAGGAACTGGCAAAACGGCTCCGGTATTATAATAAAGAGGTGCATAAGGCGGCTTTCGTCAAACCGGAATTTGTCAAAAAGCTGTTGTCTTTCTGATCATCAGATGGCTGATTTGAAGGTGAAAAGGGGCAAAACCTTTAAAAAAATGCAAAAATATCTGAAAAATGATTTGAAAAACATGTAAAGTGCCGCTATATTAGGATTTGTTCACTTATCACGCTGTGTAAAATCAGCGAGTGCAATGTGCTCGGGTGGCGGAACTGGCAGACGCGTATGGTTGAGGTCCATATGGAGCGATCCTTGGGGGTTCAAGTCCCCCCTCGAGTACCATTTCTTTGAATGAGTGCCTACATAGCTCAGTCGGTAGAGCACATCCTTGGTAAGGATGAGGTCTCCGGTTCAAGTCCGGATGTAGGCTCCAGTTTTTATTAAGAGTCTTGCAAGGAAAACCAAAAAACCTGTCAGGAGGAAAAAATGGCTAAAGAAAATTTTGTGAGAACAAAGCCGCACGTTAACGTCGGTACTATCGGCCACGTTGACCATGGTAAAACCACTCTGACTGCTGCTATCACCATGTGCATGCACAGCAAGTTCGGCGGTGGCGAAATCCGTAAGTATGATGAAATCGATAATGCCCCGGAGGAAAAGGCTCGTGGAATCACCATCAATACCTCCCACGTCGAATACGAGAGCGCGAATCGTCACTATGCTCACGTTGACTGCCCGGGACACGCTGACTATGTGAAAAACATGATCACCGGTGCTGCCCAGATGGACGGTGCCATCCTCGTGATCGCCGCTACCGACGGTCCGATGGCTCAGACCTACGAACACGTGCTGCTCGCCCGTCAGGTCGGCGTGCCCGCGATCGTTGTCTTCATGAACAAATGCGACCAGCTGGATGACCCCGAACTGCTCGAACTCGTCGAGATGGAAATCCGCGAACTGCTCAGCAAATATGACTTCCCCGGCGATGACACTCCGATCATCAAAGGTTCTGCTCTGAAAGCTGTCGAGGCTGAAGGTGCTGCTGATGATCCGGCTTGCGCTCCGATCTACGAACTGATGGAAGCTGTTGACAGCTTTATTCCGGAACCGCAGCGCGACATCGATAAAGCTTTCATCATGCCGATCGAAGACGTGTTCTCCATCGAAGGTCGTGGTACCGTGGTTACCGGTCGTGTTGAAGCCGGTGTCATTAAAGTTGGTGACGAAGTTGAAATCGTCGGTATCAAAGATACCACCAAAACCACCGTTACCGGTGTTGAAATGTTCCGTAAGATCCTCGATCAGGGTCAGGCCGGTGACAACGTCGGTTGCTTGCTCCGCGGCACCAAAAAAGAAGACGTGGTTCGCGGTCAGGTTCTTGCCAAACCCGGTTCAATCACTCCTCACACCAAATTCAAAGGTGAGATCTACGTGTTGAGCAAAGAGGAAGGTGGACGTCACACTCCGTTCTTCAACAACTATCGTCCCCAGTTCTACTTCCGTACGACTGACGTCACCGGTACCATTACCCTTGCCGAGGGTACTGAAATGGTGATGCCCGGCGATAACACCTCCATCAGCGTTGAGCTGATCGCTCCGATCGCTATGGAAAAAGGACTTCGTTTCGCTATCCGTGAAGGCGGTCGTACCGTTGCTTCCGGTCGTGTGTCCGAAGTTATCGAGTAATCAATGCTTCAGGGTATATCCCTGAATGCAGCGGATTCATCCCGGACCGCCAAAAAATGACGGTTCGGGATAATATCGTAATAACGAATAAAAGAAGTGAGTGCTTAAAATGGCTCGTGAATTGGTAATCATGGAATGCACGGAGTGCAAACGTCGCAACTATACGACGACCAAAGAAAAGCGCAACACTCCGGAACGCTTGGAAAAGAAAAAATACTGCCCCTTTGAGCGTAAGCACACTGTGCATAAAGAAACGCGCTGAGCAGTAAGATTTTGACAGTGCAGGAAAGTAGCTCAGTTGGCTAGAGCAGCGGTCTCCAAAACCGCAGGTCGTGAGTTCGAGCCTCACCTTTCCTGCCAGTTTTTGTGATTCAAAGAGAATCTTTTATAAAACAGGGCTGTGAGAATGGAAAAAAGCAAAAAAAGTAAAGAGGCAGGTTTTGATTCCGTGATCGGGCGTATCCGCCGTTTTTGTGCTGATACGGTTGCCGAGCTTCGCCGTTGTTCCTGGCCCACCCGTCAGCAGTTGCTTGAATCGACTTTGCTGGTAGTGGTGTCGATGGTCATTCTCGCCTGTTTTGTTTACGGTGTGGATGAAATTGCCCGTTGGCTGATCGATCTGGTCACGGTGCGTGGATAATAAAGCGGTAAAAATTACGCAGAAATAGGTTCCGGTGAATACAATGGATGAAGCAGTTGAAAAACAGCATGACGATCGTGGACAGTGGTTTGTGATCCAGACTTTGTCCGGGCACGAGAATAAAGTGCGCGACACCATCAACCGGCAGTTGCGTATGGGGGATCAGGTTGGTGTCTACGAAGCGTTGATCCCTGAAAATAAAGTAAAAGAGATCCGTCGCGGAAAAGCGATCACTGTTACGAAAAAGCTTTTCCCCGGCTATGTATTGGTGCGTATGGATCTTTACGATGCCGATGGCGGTGTCGATGAAAAAGCCTGGTATTTTGTGCGCAGCATTCAGGGCGTGCTCGGTTTCCTCGGTGACGCAGTGCGTCCCACGGCACTTTCTGAAGAGGAGTTCATGGATATGAATCCGGCACTTTCCGAAGAAGCGGCTGCTCCGGTGCTGGTCATTGGAGTCAAGGTCGGGGATATTGTCCGGATCAAAGACGGCGCATTTATGGGATATGAGGGTAATGTTACGGCGATTGATGAGACTCGCGGCCGTTTGACGGTGGTGATTCTGATTTTCGGTCGCTCTACCCCGGTTGAATTGGAGTTTTGGCAGGTCGAACCGGCAGTTTAAGCCGATTCGGGACTTTATAAAAAAGTGTTGGCATCGTCACGGGAGGAATCCTGTCAATCCTGACCGGACAGATGTCGTAAAAAGGAAGTAATCATGGCAAAGAAGATTACAGGCTTGATCCGGTTGCAGATTCCGGCTGGCGCAGCGAATCCGGCACCCCCGATTGGTCCGGCTCTCGGTGCCGCGGGCTGTAACATTATGGAGTTCTGTAAGCAGTTCAATGCCGCCACTCAGGCTCAGAGCGGTACGATTATTCCCGTTGTGATCACGGTCTATCAGGATCGTTCTTTCACATTCATCTGCAAATCGCCCCCGGCTGCTGTTCTGATCAAGAAGGCAGCAGGCGTCGCTTCCGCGGCCAAGAAACCCGGCAGCGAAAAAGCGGGTAAAATCACCCGTGAGCAGATTCGTGAAATCGTCCAGACCAAACGGGAAGATATGAACGCTCGGAGCGAAGAAGCGGCGATGCGCATCATCGAAGGAACCGCGCGCAGCATGGGAATCGAGGTGGTCGATGCGTAGAAGTAAACTGTACAAAAAACAGCTTGAGGTTCTGGGCGATCTCCAGATCCGTCACAGCGTCGAAGAAGCGATCAAACTGCTCAAGGCTCTGCCCGGAGTGAAGTTTGACCAGACTGTCGAAGTTGCGTACAAGCTGGGAATTGATCCGCGTAAGTCGGATCAGACGGTTCGTGGTGTCTGTCCGATGCCCCGTGGTACCGGTAAGAGCGTCCGCGTTGCGGTCGTTGCTGAAGGTGCCCAGGCTGAAGAAGCCCGCGAAGCAGGTGCCGATGTCGTCGGGTACGAAGATCTGGTTCAGCAGATCAAAGACGGTTTTCAGGATTTTGACACCCTGATTGCCACCCCGGATGCAATGAAAATGGTTCGTCCGTTGGGCCGTCAGCTCGGTCCGCGCGGTTTGATGCCGAACCCCAAGACCGGTACGGTCACCGATGCTGTCGGTGCTGCGGTGCGCGAGGCGAAAGCCGGTCGTGCTGAATTCCGTGCTGATCGTGGAGCCTGCGTCCACGTGCCGATTGGCAAGTTGTCATTTGAAGCGGACGCTCTCAAAGAGAACTTTGAAGCGTTGACCGATGCGATCAACAAAGCTCGTCCGGTCTCTGCCAAGGGTGTTTATATCATCTCTTGCTCTGTTTCCGCAACGATGACTCCCGGCCTCAAAATCAACCTTAAGGAATTGGTGAGGGCGGCGAAATGAGAATTGAGAAACAGTATCTGGTAGCTTCGATCGTCGATGCGGTCAAGAATTCCGATTATGTCTATTTCGTCTCTTACGCCGGTCTTACGGTCAAGAGCTTCTCTGAATTGCGCAACCAGCTGGCTGCTGCCGGTGCCTGTTGCCAGGTTCAGAAGAATACTCTGATCAAGAAAGCCGCGGACCAGCTTGAGCTGGAACTTGAGGCGATCGATCTCACTGCCAGCACCGCAATGGTGTTCGGCAAGGGCGACTGCAGTGCTGTGGCCAAGCTGCTGGTCGAGTTCGGCAAAAAGCAGGAACAGGTCAAGGCCAAAGGCGGTTATATGGATGGCGCGGTGCTGTCCGCCGCTGAAGTCGGTGCGCTGGCTGATCTGCCCGCCAAACCGGTACTCCAGGCTATGCTGCTCGGTGTCCTCCAGGCGCCGGCGCGCAACCTCGTCACAGTGCTCAATGCAAAAGTTTCGAGCATTGTCAACGTGGTCAACGCCTATAAAGACAAACTTGAGAACGCGAACAATTAATAAGCATGGGAGGCATTTAAGATGTCCGAAGAAAACAAAATGGAAGAATTCGTTTCCTACATTGAGAACATGACCGTCCTGGAGCTTTCCAAACTGGTCAAAACCCTTGAAGAGCGTCTTGGCGTGAGCGCTGCTGCTCCTGTCGCCGTCGCTGCCGCTGCTCCGGCTGCTGCCGCTGCTGCTCCGGCTGAAGAAAAAACCGAATTTGATGTCATTCTCGCCGGCTTTGACGCTGCGAAGAAAATCGGCGTGATCAAAGAGATCCGCGGCATCACCGGTCTCGGTCTGAAAGAAGCCAAAGACATGGTCGAAGGCGCCCCCAAGACCATCAAAGAAGGTGCTTCCAAGGAAGAAGCCGAAAAGATCAAAGCTACCCTCGAAGAAGCTGGTGCCAAGATCGAAATCAAGTAATTTATTTACTGGATTTTCTCACGGCGGCGGGGTGAAAAACCCCGTCCGCCGCGATTTCGTGTTTCTGCACACGATTTTTTCTTTTTCCGCAGGATAGTGGTTTTTTTATCCTGGCGGATGATGCAGAAAAGTAAAATTTGCTGCCGGTGGTGTGGTTTTTTGCCCCGACAGTATTCCGCTCCTCTGAAACAGTGTGGTTTTTTGCTGTAAATAAGAAGAGCTTGCCGGAGGACCGATGTGGTTTTTTGTCGGTGCCGGTCGTTTCCCGATTTCATTTTCCTGTGCCGGAAAAGCTGAGATCGGTTGTTTTGTGTAATGATACCTGAATTTTACGGGCAATCAAAAGTTTTTTTGCCCTTTTTTTGAATTTTTTTTGAATTTTTTTCAACCAACATAACAAACAAGGTGAATGTATGGCGGAACGCAAAAGTTTCGGACAGCTGCGCAATGTCCTGGAGATGCCTGACCTGATCGGGTTGCAGGTGGATTCCTACGACAATTTTCTGCAGCGTTTCGTGCCTCCGGCTGAACGCAAACGGCAGGGGCTTCAGGAAATTTTCATGGATATTTTCCCCATTGAAAGTTTCGACAAAAACATGTCTCTGGAATTTGTTTCCTACGAGATCGGTGAGTGTCCCCCGCAGAAAAGCGATGTGATCGACTGCATCAAAGACGGCAAAATCTACGATGCTCCGCTCTATGTCAACTTCCTGCTCAAGGTCAAGGACATGGAGATCCCCGAAAGAGTTTTCATGGGTGATATCCCCATCATGACCGAACAGGGTACCTTTATCATCAACGGTGCCGAACGTGTCATTATCAGTCAGCTGCACCGCAGTCCGGGTATCTGCTTTGAGAAAAACCGTCACACCTCCGGCAGAATGCTTTACAGCTACCGTGTCATTCCCGACCGCGGCAGCTGGATGGATGTGAACATTAGCTAGACGTGTCTTATCCAGATCTATCTTGACCGTCGCCGCCGCCGCCGGAAATTCTTCA
>JAZSIZ010000127.1:0-16224 GCA_045534015.1 Victivallaceae bacterium
TTCCACTGCACTCCCGGCTTATGCTCGGTCTTCCTTTCGCGCTCGCAAAAGTGATTTTGCTCGCCTGTCTTGCGCTTGCGCTTGACAGTGCGCTCCAGTCCAGACCTGCGCGCTCGCACCCTTGCGGTGCTCGCACCCGTGTGTTTAATATACCACAGTGGACATCAAAAATGTGGCATTTGCTTGCAAACAGAACATCCGCAGACTGCACGCTGCGGGGTGTGGGGTGCAACCCCACCAAGGGCGACAGCCCGCATTGTGCTGATGAGAAGATTTTGAGAATTTTTTGGGAAGCTTTGAGAAAACACAATCTCTCATAAATTCTCACCATCTCTCACCATCTCTCACAAAAACGCTCGCTTGCAAACAGAACGCCCGCAGACTGCACACTGCGGGGTGTGGGGTGCAACCCCACCAAGGGCGCGAGCCCGTCCGAGCCATTCCAAAGAGAACATCTGCAGACCGCACAACCACCCCGGGGGTTCGGGGGCGCAGCCCCTGACAAGGGCGGCAGCCCGTCCCCCCGGAGAATCGGAAGGGCAATCCGTGGCAGAGCGTGGATGTGTGCCGTGTTTTGCAAGAAGGCGTTGAGGGAGTGTACTGCTGTACCCGACCGAAACGCCGCCGCCCGCAAGGCACGGCACACGCCGCGACATGCCACGGATTATTCGTAGCGCAGGGCTTCAATCGGGTCGAGTTGGGAGGCTTTCCACGCCGGATAAAAACCGAAAACCATACCGATGCTGGCGGAAACCGCAAAAGCTGCGATCACAGCTCCGGGGCTGCTTTCTATCGGCCAGTGTAAAGTGCTTTCGATAAAGAGGGAAACTCCGTGACCGACAAGGATACCGATCAAGCCGCCGACCAGACACATGACGACAGATTCGATAAGGAATTGTTTGAGGATGTCGATACTTCTTGCGCCGACAGCCATACGCAGACCGATTTCGCGGGTTCTTTCGGTGACTGACACGAGCATGATATTCATGATTCCGACACCGCCGACGAGCAAAGAAAGCAGGGCGACACCGAGCAGAAGATTATTCATGAGGGAGCTGGTTTTATCCATCATTTTCATAAAATCTGCCGCGGAACGGATACGGAAGTCGTCATCCTGTGCGGCGACGAGCTGATGTCGTTCCCGGAGTACGGCGGTTATTTCAGCGATAGCTTCATCCATTTTTTCCGGTTCGACGGCGGAGAAAGCTATTTGGTCAACGTAGGTGAATTTGGGGATAACGAGTTTATCTTCCCGGAGGGTGGAATCCTGCTCCGGATAGAGAGCAACGCCGGACACCGGGAAAGTCACGCCCGGTTTTGAAGCGATGCTGCTGGTGGTACTGGTGGCGGATCCGTTACGCAATCCGGTGATACGCATACGCATGGTAGTCCAGGGGATGAGGATGACATCATCTTCATCTGCGCCCATCATATTTGATCCCTTGCTTTTAAGGGTGCCGATGATCTGGAATGTGGTATTATTTATCCGCATTTCGTTTCCGACGGGGGATGCTCCGCCGAAAAGTTCTTTGACCACGGTGGCGCCGACCAGACATACTCTGGCGTTGATATCGACTTCCCGGTCGGAAAAGAATCTGCCTTCTTCCAGCTGCCAGTCCCGGATGGCGAAGTAAGATGGAGCGACGCCGTACATTTGAGCCGGTATCCAGTTTTCCGAACCGAAGATCGCCTGCGCCGATGAGGAACTCACGATCGGAGAAACCTGGGAAACGTGCGGGCATTCCTGTAAAATTGCTTCGGCATCAGCGGGCAGGAGTCGAGTCCAGGTATTGACACCGACTTTGATACCGGCGACTCTGCGGACGCCGGGGTATATGACGCCTGAACCTGCGCCCATTTGTTCGATGGTGGCACGGATGCTTGCTGATGAACCTGCACCGATCTCCATCATGGCGATAACAGCGGCGATGCCGATGATGATACCGAGCATGGTCAGTAATGTACGGGTGGGATTGCGCAAAAGAGAGCGCAGAGCCATTAAGACGGTGGCTAAAAGTTTCATTGAGACACGCCTCCTTCAAAGAGTCCGGAAACGATTTGTCCGTCACTCATGCAGATGGTACGTTTGGCGAATTTTGCGATAGCCTGGGAGTGGGTGACAAGGATGACCGTGATCCCTTCATCATTAAGTTTTTTGAACATATCCATAACTTCGACACTGGTTTTTGAGTCGAGGTTACCGGTCGGTTCATCGGCGAAGATCACCGGGGGGCGGTTGATCAGGGCGCGTGCGATGGCGACCCGCTGCTGCTGTCCGCCGGAAAGCTGTGACGGGTGATGTCCGGCGCGGTCGGCGATACCGACCTCTTCCAGAGCAGCCAGTCCCCTGCGTTTTTTTTCGGCACTGCTTAAGTTTGAGGTGTATGCAAGCGGCATGATGACATTTTCCAGAGCGGAGGTTCTGGGGAGCAGATTGAAGCTCTGGAAAACGAATCCGATCTGGCGGTTGCGTACTTTTGCACGTTCATCGCCGGAAGCTCTGCCCAGTTCCCTGCCGTCGAGGAAGTAATCTCCTGAAGTGGGACGGTCGAGACAGCCGAGGATATTCATCAGGGTGCTTTTTCCGGAGCCGGAAGCCCCCATCAGGGCGACATACTCACCTTTTTCGATTTCCAGGGAGACTCCTTTGAGAACGGAGATGGTCAATTCTCCGAGCGGATAGTCTTTGGTGATATTGTGAAGTTCGATCAGAGCCATGATTTGACCTCACTTCCCCTGTGAGCGGGCGCGGTTGGCAGCCGAGCCGCCGCCCTGAACTTTATTGTTTTCCGGTTTGGGCATGAAAGGACTGTTTTTCTTATCCGACGGTGGATTCTGACCGGTGGTAACTTCGGTTGCACCGTATACGATGACATCGCCCTCTTTGAGCGGCGGATCGATCAATTCGACTCTGCCGGCGGCACGCAATCCGGTTTTGACCTCCACGGGGCGGAGGAAATCACCTTCGGCGACGTATACAATGGCGGCTTTTTCATCAAATGTCATATCCCGGTATTCCGGAGCGATCAGTTCCCGGGCGGGTTTGAAGCGCAGTGCGGCATTGGAAACGGTCAGCACCTGTTTGCGCCGATCCCGGATGAATTTGACATTGGCGGTGAGGTACGGTATCAATTTGCCATCGGAGTTGTCGGTGACGACTTCGACGATGTAAGTGACCACATTCTGTGACATGGTGGCATTGAGCCGTACACGCTTGACAGTACCGTTGAAAGTGGTTCCCGGGAAGGTGTCGATGGTGAATTCCACCGGCATACCGGGCTGGATATGACCGATATCCGCCTCGTTGACGGAGACCCAGACTTCCATTTGTTTGAGATCTTTGGCGATAAGGAAGATGCTGGAAACATTCATACTGGAAACGACGGTCTGACCTTCGCTGACGCGGCGGTCGATGATGATGCCGTCCACCGGAGCGGTGATGCGGCAGTATTCCAGATTGCGTTTGGCTTTTTTCAGTTCAGCGTCGCAGATGGTCAACTGTGCTTTGGCATGCTGGAGATTGGCTTTTGCGCGTTCCAGATCAGCTTCGGCACGGATCTTGTCAGCTTTTGCGCGTTCCAGTTCGGCATTGGTACGTTTGATTGCGGCATCGGCACTGGAAAGTTCAGCTTCGGCGCGGAGTTTTTCAGAACGTGCCCGGTTCAAAGCCGCCAGAGTATCGGCATGTTCAGCTTTGGCAGAAGCAAAATCAGCTTCTGCGGAATCAAATTCAGTTTCGGCGATCGCTTTGGCTTTGTGCAGTTGTGATATACGTTCAAAATAGCGGGTTGCCTGTTTCAGCCGGGCTTCACTCTGATTGACATTTGCCTGTGCGGAAACGATGGCAGCTTCTGCGGAAGCGATGGCAGCTTTGGCGGATTCAACACCGGCTTTTGCGGAATTTCTGTTTGCTTCTGCGGAATCGATAGCGGCTTGAGCGGAAGAAATCGCCACTTCAGCCTGTCTGATGGCAGCTTCGCCGGATGAAATATCAGCTTCAGCCTGAAGTTTTTTAGCTTTGGCTTCTTCCCATGCCGCCTGATAAAGTTCATCATCGATCTGGGCGAGCAGAGTTCCGGCTTTCACCTTTGAGCCGTAATCCACTTTATTTCCGTTGCTGTCTTTTCCGAAAGAGATGATTTTCCCTGAAACCTGGGCACCGACGTTGATAAGTTCTTCCGGTTCGACAGTTCCGGAAGCACTGATTGAGCTGGTGAGATCTTCAAGAATAACCTCTTCAGTTTTGAAAGAAATGGTGGTTTTGTCTTTGTAAAAACGGCTGTATGCCCACCATGCCGCAATGGCAATGATAATAATGATCGCCAGCGGCAACAGCAGTTTGAGGTAATTTTTCATTTTTTCGCTTCCTTATCTGTTGGATATTCTATAATCAGGTTACACTGTAATAACGTTTAGGAGCTGTTAATTATTTTTCAGTCTCTGACAAAAGCCTGAATTTTTCCCGCAGGGCGGTCGCGTGATTGCAAGTCATTGCATCGACACCGATTCTGGCGAGGTGCAGACCCAGTTCATCATTGAAAACGCCCCAGCCGACGACCCGCATACCGGCGGAGTGCAGTTGATCGACAAATCCGGCATCGGCTTTGAATGAGGCTTTGAAACTTATTCCGCATTTCAGCGGGGCAAGCATCTTGATAACTTCGCTTGCAGCAGGGAAGTAACCGTATTCAGCTTCAAGATCGATCAGCAGTACCCGGGGAAATCCGGCAAAAGCTCCGGCGGCAGCGGCGATGGTTTCTTTTTCAAAAGAGCTTATGACAAAGCGTTCCGGATGGGGAACTTTGTCAAGAATATTGCGGACAAAAGGAATAAGTTTGGCAGAACCTTTCAATTCGATCTGCATTTGAGCATCATCCCGGAGCAATTCGATTGCTTCAGAGAGCAGCGGTACCGGATGATGACGGCGCAATTCCAAAAGGGTGGCATCGGCGACTGTCAAAGGGACACCGGCAACTCTTGCCAGAGTTTCATCGTGACAGCAGACGATCTTTTCATCGGCGGTCAGTCTGACATCAAGTTCGATGCCGTCAGAATGTCGTTCCATGGCAAGGGCAAAGGAACGCAGGGTGTTTTCCGGAGCATCATCGGATTCTCCGCGGTGTGAAAGAAAAAGAGCAGTCATAAAATAGATATCTCCGCATATTATGTTAACAATCTGATAATATGACACTGCAACTGCTTTAATTCAAGTGAAAAGATGTTGAAAAAAGTGCTTTTTTGCGCTATATTATGAGAATGTCGAAATTTCCGGATATTCAGGGAGAAAAGAAAGTGAATATTTTATTGATGCCGGTGGTGATGCTTGCTGCCGGAGCCGCCGGGGCGTGGATATGGCGTAAATATCCGCTGGCGGCGACAGTTATCGGTGCAGGGTGTGCCTGTGGCAGTTGTGCCGCCGGATTGACTTTGCTGGGATTGAATTTTTATTACGGCAATCCTCCGGCAGTTTCTCATATTTTTGCGTTGCCGGTGCTGGTGCTTGCGCTGTCGGCGGCGATCTATTCGGTGGAGTATCTTGCCGGTCACGGAAGTGAGCGTGCCGGCAGTTACTGGACGCTTTTCGATCTGACCGCCGGAGCGATGCTCTATGTGACAACTGCGGAAACGCCGTTGAGCTTTCTGCTGGCATGGGAAGTTATGGGAGCGGCAAGTTTCGGCTTGGTGCTGTTTGACCGCCACAATCACTCATCCGGCCGCGCGGCGTGGATATATATGATGGCGTGTCATGCCGGAGCGGCATTTCTGATATTGCTGTTTTTCTTTCCGCATACGCCGGTCTGGATGTTTGTTCTTGCGCTTCTCGGATTCGGATTGAAGATCGGTTTCCCGCTGCTTCATGTATGGCTGCCTGAAGCGCATCCGGCGGCACCGGCACCGGTTTCTGCGCTGATGTCCGGAGCGATGATCGAACTGGGATTTTTCGGAATTCTTTCTTTTGGAATATACTCTCCTGAATATGCTGCTCTTTACGGCTGGGTATTTGTCCTGTTGGGTTTGGTAAGTGCGCCATCGGGAATAATTTTTGCGTTGGCGCAGAGCAATCTGAAAAAGCTTCTGGCATATTCGAGTATTGAGAATATGGGTATATTGAGCTGCGCACTGGGGATCGGATTTCTGGGAGAGGCGTACGGAATACCGCAGATGAGCATTTGCGGATTTTCCGGAGCAGTGCTTCATTTGCTGAATCACGCATTGCTCAAAGGCGGACTTTTTCTCGGTGCCGGATCAGTTTACAAAGCTTGCGGCACGCTGGATATGGATAAGATGGGCGGGCTGCTCAAAAGGATGCCGAAAAGCGGAATGTTTTTCATCCTCCATGCATTGTCTCTTTGCGGATTGCCGCCTTTTGCCGGTTTTGCCGGAGAATTTCTCATCTATATGGCGGCATTTGCCGGATTGGGCAGTGATTCGCCTCTGATCACAGCTGTATCCATCGCTGTTCTGATTCTGCTGGCACTTACCGGCGGTTTGGCGGCAGCGGCATTTGCCAAGGCGATCGGAGCTGTTTTCTGTGGAGAACCGCGTTCAACAGCGGCAGCGGATGCCGGTGAAGTTCCGGTAAGCATGAATATTCCGGTCGCCGGACTCTGGATAGTAAGCTGGGCATTGATGTTTGCTTTTCCATTCTTTCTGGAACATGCCGGAACGCAACTGTTTCCGGAAAGCAGTGAGTTATTTGTCATGATATCCGGTACGCTGGCATCGGTGGTGTCGATCTCCTTTGGTGTGTCAGTGCTGACACTGGTGGTTTTCGGTATCCGCCAGCTGTTGATCCGGCGCAGCGGTGAAAGATATTCACTGACCTGGGATTGCGGATTTGCTTATCCGTGCAGCCGTATGGAGTACACCGCCACCTCTTTCGGGCAGAATCCGGTGGATTTTTTCCGGTGGATCCTGCGCCCCCGCCGCAAAATTGAAGCTCCGCAGGGCATTTTTCCGGAAAAGGCCCGGCTGGAAGAGGAGATCGCCGATGGCGGTATTGCCGGATTCTGGCAGCGTATATTCCGGGGTATTTCCGTTTTTGCCGACCGCATCCACCGTCTGCAATCGGGTAATCTGCACTTTTATCTGCTGGTGATGGTGCTGACCATTGCCGGGATGCTGATCTGGGCAGTCTGGGGAGGATTTTGAAATGAATGAACTGAATATCCGTTATGTGTGCTGTTTTCTGGCGGCACTGATTTTTGCTCCGCTGCTGCCGGGGATAATCAACAAGGTAAAAGCTTTTTTTGCGGGGAGAAAAGGACCGCGTCTGTTGCAGCTTTACTTTGATCTTGCCAAGTTGATGAAAAAAGAGTGTGTGATTTCCGGAACCAGCGGCGGCATAATCCGTATTGCCCCGTCGGTGATACTGGTTTTTACGGTTGCCTCTGCCGCACTTCTTCCGCTGGGCTTTTCCAGTTCCTGCTTTGCTTTTTCCGGAGATGTACTGTTATTTTTCTATCTGCTGGGGACGTGCCGGATCTTTCAGGTGCTTGCGGCACTGGATACCGGATCGAGTTTTCAGGGCATGGGCAGCAGCAGGGAGGTGCATTTTTCGGCATTGGCGGAAGCGGCAGTCTTTGCGGTACTTTCGTTTCTCTGTATATTCACCGGTTCACATTCGCTTTTTGAAATGTTGAATTTCAGCGGTATAGGCAACTGGATCGATCTTACTCCGGTGCTGCTGGTGGTGCTGGCGATGTTTCTGGTGATGCTGGCGGAAAACTGCCGTGTCCCCTTTGATGATCCGGAAACCCATCTGGAATTGACCATGATCCATGAAGCGATGATCCTCGATTATTCGGGAATCGATCTGGCGGCGATTCTGTATGCCTCAAGCTTGAAGTTGTGGATTTTTTCCTCGCTGATCACCATGATGCTTCTGCCCGGCGGCGGATTGCCGTGGTGGGGCGAAACCGGGTTGTATTTCGGCGGAGTGATTCTGTGCAGTGTGATCGTCGGCTGTGTGGAATCCGGCATGGCACGTTACCGTTTTCTCAAAGTTCCGCCGTTGTTGATCGCGGCAGTGGTCATGGCGGTGCTGGCGATATTTTTCCGGCTCTTTTTCAATGGAGGTTGGTGATGGAAAACTTCAATGAATTTCTGCTTGCGTTATTTTTTCTTTCCTGCCTGATGCTGGCGGTTTCCAGCCGTCTGGTGCATTGCATACGTCTGGTGGTTCTGCAGGGTATGATCCTTGGCATAATTCCTCTGACTCTGGCGGAAAGTTTTCACTTTGACCATCTGCCGCTGGCACTGGTCAATCTTCTGCTCAAAGGGGTATTGCTGCCGCTGCTGCTTTTGCGTACGATGAAGCGGGCAGGGGTGAAGCGTGAACTGGAACCGGTGGTCGGCTATTCATTTTCAGCGGTGACGGTTCTGCTGCTGGCACTTTTCAGTTTCTTTATTGCCGGTAAACTGTCGGTTCCCTCCAATTCGTCTCCGCTGGCAGGTTTGGCGATCCCGGCGGCATTCACCACGGTGATGACCGGACTTTTTATTGTGCTGGCGCGTAAAAAGGCTTTGACTCAGGTGATCGGGTTTCTGGTTTTTGAAAACGGCATCACCCTTTTCGGGGCGGCTGTCATGCGTGAACATCCGGTGATCGTGGAACTCGGTATTCTGCTGGACGTACTGGTTCTGGTTTTTATCATGGGAATAACGGTCCATCAGATCAGCCGGGAATTTTCCCATATCGATGCCGACCGGCTCAATCAGCTGGATGATCTGCCGGAAAGTGAGGAGGTGCGCTGATGATCATATTGTTTCTGTTGTTGATCCCGCTGGTGCTGGCGTTGGTGCTGGCGGTTTCCCGTTGTGACCGTTTTGCCGGAATGATTTTGATGGCGGCGGCGGTATGTCATGCCATTTTGTGCGGAATTCTGCCGTTTTACGGTGAAGCACTGCATCTTACGGAGTCGATCATGCTGAATGCCGACCGGGATGGATTTATCATTCTCGGTGTGACCAGTATGCTCTTTTTGCTCACCTCTCTGCACATCTGTTTCTGGCTGCCGCTGGATGACCGGGTCAATGCGGGGCATCCGGTGATGAAACGCTCATATTTTGCCGCATTTTTACTGCTGTTTCTGTTTACGATGACGTTGACAGCTTTAGCGCAGGATTTCGGAATGCTCTGGGTTGCGGTGGAAGCGACCACTTTATCCAGTGCGCCGCTGATCTATTACCGTAAGAGCAAAGGTGCATTGGAAGCGATGTGGAAATATCTGCTGATCTGTTCGATCGGTATCGGGTTGGCACTTTTCGGAACGATGCTGATTGCGGCATCGATGAATGTCCCCGGAGCGATAACATTTCATAATCTGACGGTAATGACGTTGACCGGCAAATTCAATCCGGTCTGGTTCAAGGCAGGATTTGTACTCTGCTTTGCCGGTTATGCGCTGAAAATGGGTTTGGCTCCATTTCACACCTGGCTGCCGGATGCCTACAGTGAAGCAGCTTCTCCGGTATCGGCACTGCTTTCCGGAGCATTGATCAATTGTTCTTTGCTGGCGGTGATCCGGCTCTGGGATATCGTTCCTGCGGAGTTGATGGATTTCTGCGGCGGTTATCTCAAATTTTTCGGATTTCTTTCGTTGGCAGTTGCGGCATTTTTCATTATCAACCAGAAAGATTTCAAACGGATGCTGGCATATTCCAGTGTGGAACACATGGGGGTGATCGCGTTGCTGCTGGTCTATGGTCTGCCGGATTATGTGATGATCCATGTGATTGCCCATTCATTGCTCAAAATGACAATGTTTCTGCTTGCCGGAAATATCCTTTTGAGTTACCGTACCAGATCGATTGCCCGGGTGGATGGATTGTTTGACCGCCTTCCGGCAAATGGTGCGCTGTGGGTATTCGGGATGCTGCTGATCTGCGGAACTCCGCCGTCACCGCTTTTCTTTACTGAATTGGCGCTGGTCAGACAGGCGGGGTTGATCCTCGGAGCGGCGGTATTGCTGCTGTTGCTGGTGATTTTCTGCGGTATGAGTGAAAGAATGTTGAAAATGACTGTTCCGGGAAGCGTAAAACAGACGTATGATCCCGGAGCGGATAAGCTTGCCAAAGTTCCGGCAATGGCGATTACTCTGGTCACATTGCTGGGAGTGGCAATTGCGGCAGTATGGCTGGCAGGCGGGAGGTAACTGATCATGGATGGGAAAAAATATTTGCTGATGAAAAACGGCAGTGCTTCTGCCTGGCAGGATGTGCCGGTGCTGGAGTGCAGTGATTTTATCAACGGTACTTTAGCGGCGGTCAAAGAAGAAAATTGCCGGATAAGTTCATTTTTTGCATTGAAAGATAATGATAAATTCCGTTTGACTGCAGTACTTGCCGATCCGGAACATTCCGGATTCCGGGTGAGCAGCTGTCTGGTGGAAAAATCCTTTCCGTCACTGACGGCGCATTACGCCGGATTCAACCGGTTTGAGCGGGATATTTTTGAAAGCTGCGGTATTATGCCGGAAGGGCACCCCAATTTGAAACCTCTGCGCTTTCCCGGTGGTAATGTCGGAAATATGCCGTTTTTTGCGATGGATGGCAAAGCGGTTCATGAAGTTGCAGTAGGTCCGGTGCATGCCGGGGTTATTGAACCGGGGCATTTCCGTTTTGAATGCATGGGTGAGATGGTCTACTCTCTGGAAATATCTCTGGGGTATCAGCACCGGGGCGTGGAAAAAATGCTGCTTGGCGGGCCGGATAAGAGAACGGCGCATCTGATTGAAACTGCCGCCGGGGATTCTTCCATTGCCGCCGCATGGAACTATGCGAAACTGATCGAAGCTCTCGGCAATGTTACTGTGGAAAATAAAGTAAATGATCTGCGGCAGATCGCTCTGGAGTTGGAGCGGTGTGCCAATCATATCGGAGATCTGGGGGCTCTTGCCGGAGATGTGGCATTTCTGCCGACGGCAAGTTTCTGCGGCAGGATCAGAGGTGATTATCTGAATATGAGTGCAGATTTGGCGGGCAACCGTTTCGGGCGCAATTTTGTGATTCCGGGCGGCTGCCGTTATCCGGTGGATCCGCTTCTGGCGCAGAAGATCGCCGGAAAATTGCGTACTGTAATGCCGGAATTGTGGAACGCTCTGGAACTTATGTTCAATTCACCGACAGTGCTTGACCGTTTGGAAAATACCGGAATGGTTTCCACCGGAACGGCAAAAGAACTCGGTTTGGTCGGTGTCGCTGCCCGTGCCTGTAAAATGGATATGGATGCCAGACGGGATTTCGCCGGAGATTTTGCTGTGCCGCAGGCGTTGGATGTTTCCGGATTTTGCGGAGATGTCCTTTCCCGGGCGCAGGTTCGTTATATGGAATTGAAGCGTTCCTGTGATTATCTTTGTTCCATGCTTGACCGTTTTTCCGGAGCCGGAATGACCGTGGAAGCTGTACCTGTCGGTTCTTTGCAGGCAAATGCGGTCGCCGTGGCAGTTACCGAAGCGTGGCGCGGCGAATTGTGCCATGTGGCGGTGACGGATGAAACCGGACACTTCAAAGCGTTGAAGATCACGGATCCCTCTTTCCATAACTGGGAAGGTTTGGCAATGGCGTTGCGTAATGAGGAGATCGCCCATTTCCCGATTTGCAACAAGAGTTTCAATTTGTCATATTGCGGACACGATTTGTAAGGAGATGGATTTTTATGTGGAACTCTCTTAAAAGCAGAATGTTTCAGGGATACCGCACCGGTTCTTTTCCCGGTAGTGCCCCGGTTTTGCCGGAACGTTTTGCCGGACGGCATGAGATAATTCAGGAAAAGTGCAGCAATTGCGGCAAATGTGTGCAAGTTTGTCCCTGTGAAGCGGTGGAACAAGTTGACAGTAAAATAGTTGTCGATACCGGCAAATGTATATTCTGTTCCAAGTGCGCGGAGGTATGTCCCACCGGGGCATTGTCCATGAGCAAAGAGTACCACTTGGCAGCGATGAGCAGAAAAAATCTTGTTGTGGACGGGACACCGTACATTCCGGAACGTGCCACAGACCGGAAATTTCTCAAATTCTGCGGAAATTCTCTGAAGATCCGTCAGGTTTCCGCCGGTGGTTGTGCGGCATGTGAGTTGGATTTCAATGTGTTGAATACTCTTGCCTGGGATATGGGCAGATTCGGGATTCAGGTGGTGGCTTCTCCCCGTCATGCTGATTGTATTCTGGTCACCGGACCGGTAAGTGAAAATATGCTTCTTGCGCTGAAAAAGAGTTATGATGCAGCTCCCCGTCCGGTATGGGTGATCGCCTGCGGCAGTTGTGCCATTTCCGGTGGTATTTATGCCGGGAGCGAAGTTTGTCACGATGGTGTGGAAGAGATTTTGAAGCCGGATCTTTATGTCCCGGGCTGTCCGCCGCATCCGGCAACTTTGCTGGAAGGTATTTTGCGTTTGATGAACAAAGTAAATTGAAAGGGTTAACTGCTTATGAAACAGGAAGGTTTTTCCAGCAGACTCGGTTTTGTGCTTGCCGCCGCCGGTTCCGCAGTGGGATTGGGCAATATCTGGCGATTTCCGTATCTGACGGCAAAATATGGCGGCGGAATTTTTCTGTTGACCTATTTTGTTTTGATGCTGACATTCGGTTATGCATTATTGATTTCAGAGAATTGTATCGGCAGGATGACCGGGCGCAGTCCCATTGGAGCTTTCCGTAAACTTTGCCGCCGTCAGGGAGTACCGGGAAAATTGATTGCTCCGGGCGGTTGGATCAACGCTGTTGTGCCAATGATAATTTTGCCGTATTACTGTGTGATCGGCGGTTGGGTGACCAGATATGTATTCACTTTCTTTTCCACACCGGTTTCCGGATTTGCCAACAGTGCAGATTCGGCGGCTTATTTTGTCGATTTTCTTGACAATCCGCATTGGGCGATATTGTTTTTTGTTATTTTTGTGACAATCACTTCGCTGGTGGTCTGTTGCGGCGTGGAAAAAGGTATTGAGCGATTCAATAAAATTCTGATGCCGGCATTGATACTATTGATCATCGGGATCTGTATTTATTGCATGTTTCTGCCCAATGCCAAAGCCGGATTCATCTATTATTTGAAGCCGGATTGGAGCAAATTCAGTTATATGACTGTGGTTGAGGCGATGGGGCAGTTGTTTTTCTCACTTTCCATTGCTATGGGGATCATGATCACCTACGGTTCTTATATGCGCAAAGAGGACAATCTGGTTGCCAGTGTCAACCATGTGGAGTTGTTTGATACGGCAGTATCATTTCTTGCCGGTTTGATGATCATTCCGGCGGTGGTGGCATTTGGCGGGGAGGAAGCTGCCGGGAATGCCGGGCCCGGATTGATTTTTATAGTCATGCCGCAGGTATTTGCTTCATTTGCCGGTGGTCAGATCATCGGATTGATGTTCTTTGTACTGGTACTGTTTGCAGCGGCGACCAGTGCAGTATCTCTGCTGGAAACCAATGTTCACACCCTGATGCAGGAAATGCGTTTGCCCCGGGCAAAAGCTATTGCCTTGTGTCTTGCTGAAGTGGTGATCATCGGCGTGGTGACGGTGCTTGGATATAATGTGTTGAGTCATATCCATCCGTTGGCATTCATCGAGCAGTTCAAGGGCAAGGATATTCTTGATACACTTGACTTTATCAGCAACAGCGTCTTGATGCCGGTCGGTGCGATATTCACCACTTTGCTGGTGACGGCGGTGATCGGATTGAATAAGTTCAGCGGGGAAATCAAAAAATCATGCAAGAAGTGGTATCGTGAATGGATCTACCATATTTGTATGATCTTTATTGTGATTCCCTGCCTTTTGATCGTGCTGCTGAATGCCACCGGATTGCTCAAATCTGCAGTAACTCCGGAAACACAGGAACCGGTACAAAAAGAAGTCATTGTTGAAGAACCGGCGGGACAGGAAACCGCTGCCGGATCTCCCGCTGCCGAATCTCCCGCTGCCGAGTCTCCCGCTGCCGAATCTTCCGCTGCCGGAGAAAATTCCGGAGCGGAAAAATCTGAAAACACCGCTCCAGTCAACGATCAGAAAGGCAAATAAGCTGCGTCAATGGCTGCAACATGCAGAGAGTTGTTGTGTACTTCCTGAAAATCCCGTCAGAAGGATCGTAAAAGCTGCATTATCCTGTGAAAATTGCTGCTTACCGGAGGGGTATTCCTTCGTGGAGACAGTGTGTTTCCGGAAGAGAGGGCGTTTTTGGCAGATTTGATTTTGCATGTGTTGACAAAAGATTTAAGATGTGCTATATTAACTTGTCTGTAATTAAATTATATTTCAAGATTTAGAGGGGATGATATGGCAACTATTCAATGCAAAATGTGCGGCGGTTCGTTGAGCCTGCCGGAAAATGTTTTCAGCGGGACATGCCCTTATTGCGGGACTCTTTCCACCTTTCCCAGAACATTTGATGATCAGCTGGTCAATCTTTACAACCGTGCGGAACACTTCCGCAGAACCAATGACTATGACAAAGCTGTTGCCACCTATGAGCAGGTGATCAACAATAATCCGGATGATCCGGAGGCGTACTGGGGATTGGTTTTGTCCCGTTTCGGTATAGAATATGTTGAAGATCCGGTTTCCCATGAGCGGATACCCACCTGTCACCGGGTGCAATTTGATTCCATTCTTGCCGATATGGACTACCATGCTGCATTGGAACGTGCCGGAGAAACCGAAAAGTCGATTTACCAGATGGAAGCTGCCAGAATTGCAGAAATCCAGAAAAATATTCTTGCCATTTCCAATAATGAAGAGCCCTTTGATGTCTTTATCTGTTATAAAGAGAGTGATGAAAATGGTGCGCGTACCAAAGATTCCGTGGTGGCGCAGGATATTTATTACGCTTTGACCAATGAGGGATTGAAGGTGTTTTTTGCCCGGATCACTCTGGAAGGAAAACTCGGTCAGCAGTATGAACCGTACATTTTTGCAGCTTTGAATTCTGCAAAAGCGATGCTGGTCATCGGCAGTAGAAAAGAGTTTTTCAATGCAGTGTGGGTGAAAAATGAATGGAGCCGCTTTATGGCTCTGATGAAAAAGGATCGTTCAAAGCTGATCATTCCCTGCTATAAAGAGATGGATGCGTACGATATTCCGGAAGAACTTTCCATGTTCCAGGCGCAGGATATGGGTAAAATCGGGTTTGTTCAGGACATTTTGCACGGATTGAAAAAAGTTGCCGCCAAACAGCCGTCTCCGGCGGCGGTTCCGGCGGCGGCGGCTCCGGCGACCGGAAAAAACAATCCATTATTGAGAAGAGCTCTGCTGTTTTTTGAATCCGGTGATTTTGCATCAGCCTTGCAGTATTGCGAAAAAGCTCTTGATCAGGAACCGGAATCCGGTTGGGCTTATTTTTACCGGTTGAAAGCTGAATTGAAGAGTACTGACGATACCCGGCTGTATGCGGTAAATTTTCTGGATCATTCCACATTCCAATTGGCTCAACGTTTTGCGGATGATGAGTTGAAGCAGACCATCGGACAACTCATCGAAGGCAAAAAAGTTTATGATCAGGCAAAGGCAATCAATCAGACATTGCGTACCCAGGCTGCGGCGAGATACAATACGCTTGCAGAATTCCGGAAAAGGCTTAATGCCGGTAAAAAACTTGATGCGGAAATTCAGCAGTGTGTCAATAACGAAGGTGCTTTGCTGAATTACTCCGGATTTCTTACCGAAGAAATGGCGACCCGGACACGGCAACAGTCAGAGGGTGTGGTTTTACGTCTGATTGAGTTGGAAAAAAAGAAAAAGAGAATAGCCTTGATCGTCAAACTTCTGCTTACCGCAGGAGTGATCATCGGCATATCATTAATAGTCCTGGCACTGTTAAAATAGAACCATTATCATGTTATCGAAAACTTGATAAAAGATAAAAGTTCTTGATATTACTTGCAAAGTGGCTGTTGCAAAACCCTTAACAAATAAAAAATCAGTTCAGAAGAATTTTCTGTTCATTTGCCGGTAGTAGCAGACACTTATCCGGCACTGTCATTGAAAGTTGCCGGAGAATACTGATTCTGCTCATGCATTTGTTTTGAGCTATTTAAAGTGTTGCAGCAAGGTAAGCAATCAAACCGTCAGTAATTCACCGAGCCAATCGTGACAAATCTGTTGTGATTGCATACGTGATTTTTGCCAAGCTTTTTTTCAAAAAAGCGTTGATTGAGCTGCGACAACGGAGCAGCGAGACAAAGTCGGATCGTAGCCATGTCGTTCTGTGAGCCAAGGAGTTGTCC
>JAZSIZ010000152.1:0-25363 GCA_045534015.1 Victivallaceae bacterium
GTCACAGCCAAAAACGGAATAAAAGGGAGCGTAAAACGCGACCGGTTATGCCGGATTTTGGCTTGACTGCGAAAGGGTTCGGATGTACCACCCTGTCCACACTCGTTTTTTCATTTTTTCATACTACTTTTGACACTATCCCGGCATTACCGATGTAAAGATTGATATGTGATCTGATCAGCAGCTGCAATACCGGCAAATCGTGATTCTGCAAGGCTTCGACCATGGCAAAGTGTTCCTGATATCCGCCAAGTCTTGCCCCGGACATTTTTTTGCGTTTGGAACACTGCCGGGAAAAGAATTCCACCACCAGCGGGATCATGGATTCCACCAGTTTATTGCCGCTCAATTTGAGCATTTCCGCGTGAAACTCCAGATCGGCATCAAACATTTCACTGCGGCATGTTTCCTCACCATCCAGAACTTTTTTCATCAGAGATTCGATCCGGCGGCACTGCTCATAAAGACGGTCGATATCATCTTTTTTCACCCGGCTGACAGCTGCTTCAGCAGCACCGAGCTCCAGCATCAGCCGCAAGGATGCAAGATCTTCCATGCCATGCTCCATTATGGAAATAAAAGGCAGATAGCCGTCAAAAGCTTTCACCGGAGTCAACCGGGCAACAACTGCTCCGACTTTGGGTTTGGATTCAATGATCCCAAGTGTCCGGTAATGCTGCAAAGCCTCCCGGGTGATATTGCGGGAAATTTGCAGTCTTTCTGCGATCTCCCGTTCTCCGGGCAGAATATCCCCCACCTGCATGTGATTGATAATGAAATCACCAATATTGTCAATAGCGATTTCCACAGTATTTTTGTGTTTTACCGGTTGTAGCATAAATGAACCTCCTATTTTCGCTCTGGTACTACCATACATCCAGTTTAAATAAAATGCAAATCGTTATCGTAAATTTCCTGTAAATTTCCCTGATTTTTCTTCTCCGCCGATAAAATTCTGTAATAATCTGATATTGACATTGACTTCAGAATATTTCTGCATTATATTGAAACAGAAACCACAGTCAATTATAAGAAACATAACGAATATGACAATTTCGCTGAATATACTGAAATACTTTGCCTTTGCCGGGTTGATACTCACTGCCGTCTGGTGTACCGGAGCAGTATATTATACGGTAAATTGGCACGGCATATTCCGGCTCACAGGAACTGCCTTTTTTATCCTGATATGCGGTTTCCTTGTTTTTAAAGCATTAAACGGCGATTGGTTTGCCGCACTTGATCTGCTCTTTATTGAAATACTGATCATCCTGCTTTTTGCCATGCTCACCCCGGAAGAACGTTTTCATAACACCGTATGGCAGCCCCCGTGGGGACGCCGTCCGAATGTCATTTTCAACGGTTCTGCTGCCGAAATAATCGATGTACGGGATTTCATTTATACCACCGAACACGATTACACTGTCCGCTACAAAAATGTCGTGATCGATATGGATAAAGTGATCCATATCGACCTGGCTGTGTCTCACTGGGACGGATTGAATGCAGTGGCTCACACCATGCTCAGTTTCGTTTTTTCCGATGGGCAGAAGCTGGCATTTTCCATGGAAACCAGACTGCCGGAAGGTGCAAAACAGGGATTGATCCCGGGAATGTACAAGCAATATGAATTGCTGCCGGTGATCGCCACAGAAGAAGATCTTTTCAAACTGCGGACAAATTACCGTAAAGAGGAACTTTATCTCTACCGGACCAATGCAACTGAAGAACAATGCAGACTGATTCTTGAAACTTTGCTCCGCTCTATTGCAGAACAGTACCGCAATCCACGCTTTTACAACAGTTTGACCAGCAATTGCACCACCTCACTGTCTCCGGCTCTGCGCTGGATCGACCCAAGTTTTACCGGAGATATAAGATTGCTCTTAAATGGATATTCAGATGAATTGCTTTTTGATCTGGGGTACCTTGCCCACAAAGAAGGTGAAAGTTTTGCTCAATTGAAAGAACGCCGCAAAGTAACTCAATATCTGGAGTGCGATCCGGATTACTCCCAAGCGATCCGTACCGATTTGTGACCGGCTGGAATATTCCGGTAATGTGATGAATGTTGTGAAACCGGAACGGCACTTTTACCGCCCGCAATGCACCACCGCAAGTTGTATTTTTTACACAAATCAGGACAACAACAATATTTTCCGGTGGCAAATGCCATAAAAAAACTGCCTGTGACCGATTTTCACAGACAGTTTCATTTCTTCTTCAGCCGATTTACACGGTGATGTCAGAGCATTCCTTTTTCAACCAGCGGCCAGAGTTCTTTCCAGAATCCTTTGGGAATCAGTTTCGGATCCGGTTTTTTCAGATGAAGGAGATCTGAATAAAATTCCGCGTTGGCGATCTTGCTCTTTTTGATGACCGCCAGCCAGGTCTGTCTGGTTCTCGGACTCATCTTTTTATAAGCGATAATGACCTCTTTCTTATCATTATCCTGACACACCAGATACCCCGGTTTCACCTGAACCAGCAGCACGGTCGATCCTTTTTCAGGCAGCAGACGGATATTATGCCGCGGCTTGATCGTGAAAAAGCGGGAGAATACTTTATTCAATGCAGCTCTTTCTGCCGGCATTCTTTTCAAATATCCCTGCAGCCGCATAATCGCCTTCTTTTCATCCGCAGTAAATGTCTTCTCGTTTTTGATAAAGATTTCTGCTTTGGCGATCTCCTGTTTCAGCTTTTTATCATCACCTGAAACCGCACCCTCATGCAGAGCGACAAGACAATTGATCAACAACCGGTCAACTTCAGCGTTGATCGAATTCAAGTGTGCCCTATTCTGTTTATCTGCTTCAGCCTTGAGTTTGGCACTTCCAGCCTCCTGCCGTTCCTGCTCCTGCTTATCACGCAACAGAGCTTCCCGGTCAAGACGTCCTCTCCGCTCAAATTCATCCTGACGTTTTTTATCTTCCTCGATTTTCGCCAGATGAGCGACCCGCATTTTTGCACGCGCTCCGGCACAGCGGTAACGCTCATCCAAACCGGAGAACATACCCATTACTTCATTGAGCAAGGCATACTCTTTGTCAGAAACCGGATAACGCAGATAATCCCACTCTTCATCCACCTTGGCAAGGAATTCTTCATTTTTATCCTGATTACTGATACGCCATTCAATCAATTTTCTGGCACGGTCGAGATACTCCTGTCGGGACAAATCAGGAAGCTCATACTTTTTATATGTGGCTTCAGAACTGATAAATTCGAGCTTTTCTTCCGCTCCGGAACCATCATTTTCCTGACGGTCCGGCAAATCAATTTTTACATTGGCATAATCTCTTTCCAATACATTCCGGTCATCTGAAACAACAGGAACATCAAGAGCTTCCGGCTTGACTTCCGCTTCTGAAGAACTTTCTGCATCAGCAGAAGCTTCGTCCGCTTCTTCTACGGATCCTTCGCCATTTTCACCGCCGGGAACTGCTTCCGGATCGGCCAGATTATCTTCTCCAGATTCAGAGTTTTCTCCGGAAGATGAACCGGATGCTGCAGGCTGCTGCTGCATATTCCACAGGTGGTAACCACCGATTCCGGCTCCGATCACACAGAGAATTATCAACAGAATCAAAGATTTCTTGTTCTTTTCCCAGAATCCCGGTTCGCTCTTTTTGGCAGTACCGGGACGCTGTCCGGCTGGCATTCCGGGACGGGGCACTCCACCGGGCATTCCGGGGGCGGCTCCGGGTATTCCGGGGGCAACTCCGGGCATTCCGGGGGCAACTCCGGGCATTCCGGGACGGGGCACTCCACCGGCGGCTCCGGGCATTCCGGGGGCGGCTCCGGGTATTCCGGGGGCGGCCGGAGATTTCGGAGCGGACGGCGTTTTAGGCGCGACCGGAGATTTCAATACCGGTTCTGCAGGAACTGACGTTTTTTCTGTTTTCCCGGGGGCTGCAGGAGCTTTCGGAACAGACGGCGATTTTAAAGCAGGAGCTTTAGGAGCCGGAGCTTTAGGAGCCGGAGCTTTAGGAGCAGGAGCTTTCGGGGCGGACAATTTCGGAGCGGACGGCGATTTTAAAGCCGGAGCTTTAGGAGCAGGAGCTTTCGGGGCTGACAATTTCGGAGCGGACGGCGATTTCAAAGCCGGAGCTTTAGGAGCAGACAACTTCGGAGCTGACGGCGACTTCAAAGCCGGAGCTTCCGTGGCAGATTGTCCGGGGGTCTGCAATTTGATTCCCCCGTCGGATGACAATGAACTTTTCACCACATTACTTTCATCCGCCCTGCTGCGGGTGGTCAAAACAATATCATCAATATCAAAATCATCCGAATCACTTTTATTCAGAAAACGTTCAAGATCTGCACTCAATTCCGCCGGAGTCTGATAACGGTTGTCGATATTCCGTGCCATCATTTTGACAATGATGCGGCTGACCTCTTCCGGAACATCCGCTTTTATCTCTTTCGGAGCAGTAAGATTACCGGCATCGTGCATGCGGGCAAGTTCCATCAGATCGGTCGCCCGGTACGGAAGCTGTCCGGTGACAATATGATAAAAGGTCGCCCCCAGACTGTATATGTCACTGCGCACATCTGTGGGGACACCGGTCAGCTGCTCCGGACTGATGTACTGCGGAGTACCGAGAACTTCTTCGGCATTCTCATCTTCCACAGTTTCAAGCGATGCCGTTTTGGCAAGACCCAAATCAGCCAGTTTGGAAAAACCATTGACATCCACCATGATGTTATCCGGCTTGATGTCCTGATGAACCAGTTTCTGTTCGCGCCAGGCAATATCCAGAGCTTTGGCTACATCATTGATGATCTTCGCCGCATTTTTCGCTTCAAGAGCCCCCTCTTTGCGGAGAATATTTTTCAGCGTATCACCACGCACCAGCTCCATGGCAAAATAGTAGAACCCCTCATCCTGACCGACCGCATAAGCCTGAACAATATTGGGATGACTGATTTTCGCCGCCGCCCGTGCTTCACGGAAAAGACTGGCAACATAATCCCGGTCTTCAGTATACTCTTTTTGCAGAATCTTCAAAGCCACCTGACGGTCAAGAGAGATCTGCCGCGCCTGGAAAACTTCTCCCATGCCGCCTTTGCTCAAACTGCGCTCTATTTGAAAATCACCGATAACGACTCCGGGAGCTAATTCACTTTCCGGACGGGAAATTTCTTCATTGCACTGTGGGCAATTCACCACAGCGGAATCTCCTGCTTCAACAGAAAAAACACTGCTGCATTTACTGCAAAATAATTTCATATTCCCTGTATATCCTCAAAATTGATTAAAAATAATATTCAATCAAAGCTTCCGAACGTAATTTTCCGGCATAATCTTTTATAACATTCTCCCGGCGTTTACGTTCCAACTCCAGTTTCAACTGCGCTTCAACTTCCTGAAATGTCATCTTTTTTACAGGAGTGTACGAAATGACTTTGAGCCATACCACACCCTCATATATCCTGATCGGCCCGGCGATCTTCCCGGGAACAAACTCTTTGAAAGCTGCTGCAAATTCCGGACGGAGCAGTTTGCATTCAATTTCACCCAATTCATCACTGCCCAGATCCGGAGAATAAATTTTCACCAGCTCTGAAAATTTTTCAGGATCGTTTTTCAACGCTTCACCCACTTTGCGGATCTCCTCTTCCAGCAGCAGACGGTTGGAATCAAGCTTCAACATTGCCAGTTCCACCTTGTCCGGATAAACAAAGGAACTGGCATTGGCAAGATAATATTCGTACAACTCTTTCGGTGAAACCTGATCGGCAATTTTCAACTGCCGGTAGATCATCAGCTGAACCATCATGTTCTTGCGGATACTCAAACGCAATTCAGCAAGCGATCCGCCATCTTTATGCAGACGCTTTTCCAACTGCGCCCGGGATTGGCAACCTGTACGCAGTGCCAGAGCATCGATCTCACGCTCGATATCCTGACCGGACAAAACGAAGTTATATTTCGAGAACTCCTTGCGTATAAGAATATTATCGATCAAATCATCTACCGCCGCCTTGCGGTAACTGCTGATCTCACGGAACAATCTCTCCCCGGAATAAACTGCTCTTGCCTGACGCTCTTTTTCCGAGGTAAGGGGCAGAACATCCATCAAAGTGATAACTTCACCATCCACGGATGCCAGAATCGAATTATTCTCTGATTGCGCGGCAGGTGCATGAGCTTTCCCGACAGAAAAAACCTTTCCGGAAGCCAACACCACCGGAGTCATGCACAATACCTGTACAGCAAAAAGAACTTTGAAAAAATTTTTCAATTACACCCTCACAGCTGACAACAAATTCCACGTTCAGCTAATTAATATAGCATATCAAATCCACTTCTGCAAATCCAGAGCTCCCTGACGGAGAATTTTTATCTTTTCTCCGGTGGCATCGACCACAGTCGAAGCCTGTGCATCAGCCGGGATTTCCCCACCGTCAACCGCATAATCCACTTCGCCGTCAAGCTGGCTTACCGCCTCTGAACAACTTCTGGCATCCGGCATCCCCGAAGCATTGGCACTGGTCTGGAACAACGGAACTTCCAACTTTGCCAATATCTTTGCCAACAGCTCATTATCCGGCACCCGGAACCCCTGGGTCGAACCATCTTTACATGGAGCAATCACCGTCAAAGCCCCGGGACAGTAAGCTGATGCGAGCTTTTCCGGTAAACCGTCAAGCAGCACCCCGTATTTTTCCAGATCCCGCCAGTTGCCGATGAACCACCCCAGCCGCTTTGAACCGCTGCGGTGCTTCAGACGGAATATACGTTCAGCAGCAGCCGGATCATCCGCCCGGGCGATCAAACCGTACACCGTTTCAGTAGGGACCAGCACCACACTGCCTTTTTGCCGCAGGATCTCACACACCTCATCCGCAACAAGATCACAGTTCTTTCCGTCAAGCCTGACTGTTTTCATCATCCCCGGCAAGCCTTTCTCCTATATAGCAACAGACAAATGCCAGCAATGCCGACACAAAACCGTAAACCGCCCCACAGGTTATCGCCCGGTCAAAAAGATCACTGGCAAGCAATTCTGAAAATGCCATTCCGCTGCCGCTGCTTGCCACAAAAGTATATCCCAACCAGACCACAGTTCCGACGATCATCGTTGCCCATGCGGTATTTTTGGTTGCTTTGGGCACATAAAGAGCCATGATCACCGGCAGGAATATTATCACCAGCTGTGAAATCCAGCTGTTGATCATCAAATCATAAATACTCTGAACCCATATTGCCATGACCAGAGCGATCACCGTCAGAACCACAGTCGCAATACGGGTGCTTTTCAATAACCACTTCTCTTTCAGAGACGGAGCCAATGGCGCAATCACATTGTTGCACAACAAAGAAGCTCCCGCCAAAAGTGAACTGTCGGCAGAACTCATGATCGCCGCTGTCAGAGCAGAAATAAAAATCGTAAGCAGTACCGGATAACTTTCCCCGAGAACCATGATCGCGATCCGGGGCAGCACCTGATTTTCCAATTGATCCCCCATCATCTCGGCAGAAACACCGTATTCAGGCAGAATCACCCGGGCGGCAATACCGATAACGATCGGAATCAGACCGATGATCATGTAACAGAATCCGGAAATAATACTGCTGGAGACCGCAACCCCCGCATTCCTGCTGGCAAGTGAACGCTGCAAAAGATCCTGACCGACCATACAGCCAAGTCCCATAACGATCCAACTGCCGATATAGTAAACATAATCATTAAAACAGGTCGCGCCCACCGGAAGCAAAGTGTCTGTTTCAGAAAGATTTTCCAGAACCACATCCATCCCGCCCGCCAGTTTCACACTGCCGGGCAGTAAAATCACCAATCCGGCAACCATGATTCCCACTTGAACCACATCTGTAAGAGTTACTGCCCACATGCCTCCGGCACAGGTATAAAGCAAAACAACCGCAGCTCCGATCAACGTTCCGTGTACAATATCTATTCCGGTCAGCAGATTGAGGATCGTTCCCAACCCGAGCAACTGCGCACCGAGCCAACCGACATAAACCGGAATCATCCACAATGAAGCATAAACCCCGGCAGCTTTACCGAAACGCCGTTCTATAATGTCGGTAACGGTCATACACCCCTTGTTGCGCAGCAGCCCGACGATAAATACACCGGCAAAAATCAGACTCAGTGCGGCACCGAAAGGATCAGCCAGCACTCCATTCACACCGTCAGCATAAACCGTTGCCGCCACTCCCATACTGGAACCGGCTCCGAACCACGTAGCAAGCAATGTCGCAGTAGCCATCCACAGCGGCAAACGTCTGCCGGCAACAATGAAATCACTTATACCGCTGACTTTACGACTGGAAAACCAGCCGATAAACAACATGATTATCATATAGAGCGCGATTCCGGCAATCAGCATATTCATCGTATTGCCGGGAAGCCCCAAAGTGTTGGAAACAGAACAGAATAATTTTTCCATGCGCTCTGCCTTTCAAAAAAAAATTGTAAAACGTACCCCGGAAAAATTCCGGCACAAAAAAACATCTTCTCCAGAATATAATTCATCTGCCCGGGATTGCAACTTGTCATCAGAAAAAAACAGCGTTTTTTCTCTGTTTTTACAATTTCAGAACGTCACAGACAAATGTTGAACAAAGGAAAGTGCGGAATAAGACTGTTGGGGTTGATGTTCCACAAACCGAACTGCACCCCTCTGGCATCAGAATAGTTGACCAATCCTGCCTGAACACCGAAACTCTCTTTATCAGGCTCCGGCTTGAATTCATACTCAAACAGTATATCATCCTCCTCCTGATTGAAAAGTCCGAACTGCACTCCCTGATTATTCTCTGTCATATTCCACAATCCCATACTGAAACCGCGGTTGATCACTGCTCCGCCGACAAGAAAAAAGGCTGCCCCGTCTGAATCAACGCACACATCCAGTAAAGATGCACTGAATCCCTGCTTTTTCCGGTTGTACATGTGGCACAGAGCCAGACTGACTCCATTGATCTCCTGCTGCGGCAGATAATAACCGATTGCCAACCCGTTGACCCGCTTTTCATGCGGATGGATATAACCGTTTTCTGTCGGCAGATACTGCATTTGCAGATAAACCGGCACATCCGGCGGCGGCAATGCTTTTGCGCTGTTATCTTCTTCAGGATCAGCTGCAGCCGGCTTTACAACAGCCGTTTCAGCAACTTCATCATCAAATGGCATCGCCAGCTCAATTTCGGCAATAGCATCAGCCTCATCGATTTCCAAATCAAAATCGACATCACCTTCCTCCAACAGAGATTCACCGGGTTCAGAAACTCCCGGTTTTTCAACAAGGGAGAGTTTTTCCTCCACCTCCACCCCCACCGGCTCCTTTTCCCACTTATCCTGAACCGGAGCGACAGCAGCACTACCGATAAACAGAGCAGCAAGAACCGATACTCCGGCAAGAATACCGATTTTTTTACGGTTGCGTTTCACCATCGTCCCTTTCTGAAAAAAGTTTTTATGCAACTTGACAAATACGATTTGATATAATATATTCCATAACGTACAAATAGTCAAGCACAAGGAAAGAAAAATAATGACACCTGCCGGACAGCGCGATACAATATTGCAGACAACAGAAAAAGAACTCTCTGAAATCTGCCGCATAACTTTTACCAAAGGGAGCGGACCGGGCGGTCAGAAACGCAACAAGACCTCTTCTGCGGTAAAAGTAGAATTAACTGAATTCGGCATCAGTGCTTCAGACTGCACCGAACGCAGTCAGTTCCGCAACCGCAGCAATGCACTGCGCAAATTAAAAATGCAACTTGCCCTCAAATACCGTGTTTTCCCGGCAGTTCCTCCGGAAAATATGGAATGTTCTCTTAATTCCGACACCTACGCACTCTTTGCCGCCCGCCTGCTGGATGTATTGGAAGAAAATTCTCTGGACCACCGGAAAGCAGCGGCAGCATGCTGCATTTCACCGACAGCACTTCTCAAAAAACTTTACCGGGATCCGGAGTTGTGGACTTATTTCAGGAAGCGGCGGCAGCAGTGCAGGATGCCGCTGCTCAACCCGCCTGAATAAGTAAAAAAAAGAACCGGGGAAAATTCATCCCCGGCTCTGCAAATCGAATTTTTACACGATCACTTATCCAGATCAAGATCTTCATCGGAAAATTCTTCATCGGAAAATTCTGCTTCATCAAAATCTTCAAAATCCTCCTCATCATCCAATTCTCCGAACATCTCGTCAACCAATTCAGCATCAAGATCATCGTCAAAAGCATCATCGCCGAAAATATCATCATCATCCAGATCCCGGCGGGAGAAATCATGACCATCATCCTCGTCATCATCCAGTCCGCTGTAGATGTCATCATTTTCATCATCGTAATCAAAGTAATCGCCATCCGGATCATCCAGCAGAGAACGGACGCCGGAAATCTGCGCACCGCACTCCGGACAGCAGCCGTCTTCAGCCTCGATTGCGCTTTCACGCACCTCGATATTGCAGTAAGGACACGTAGTAGCCATAATACCACCTTTCTTGATTGTATGTAAAAAACTGCTCTCAAATACTTAAAATACTACTATATTGATGTTTTTGCTTTTTTTCAAATCATTTTTCAAAAAAAATCGCATTTTTTTTATCAAAACGGGGCTTTCCCTTGAAAATAACCACCATCCGGTGATATATTATAGAGAATATTATTGTTTGAATTTTTAATTTTGAGGACAACCGCAATGCTGAATCAGACAAACGACCGCACAACAGCGGTAAGTACAGCAAAAAAAATCATTGTCAAAGCAGGAACAAGACTGTTGATCGACCGGGAATCTATCGCCAGACTGGTCGCAGGGATCGCCAAACTGCGCAACGCCGGACATCAGGTGCTGCTGGTTTCTTCCGGTGCCGTCGGCATGGGTATGGAAATTGCCGGAGTAACCCGCCGTCCGGCAGAACTCGCCCACAAACAGGCTCTCGCCGCTCTGGGACAGACCAGACTCATGTCCATATATTCTGAAGAAGCCGCCAAACACGGTTTCTCCGTAGCCCAGCTGCTGCTGACCGCCTCTGATCTCCGCAGCCGCCGCCGTTATCTCAATGTCAACAACTGTATCAATGCGCTCTGGGAACGCGGCATATTACCGATCGCCAATGAAAATGACTCCGTTTCCATTGATGAACTGAAATTCGGCGACAACGATACTCTCGCCGGAATGCTCACTTCAGTTACCGGTGCGGATCTGACCATCCTGCTCACCACCATCGACGGTCTGCGTGACCGGGATGAAAATGGAAAACTTGCCGGCAGGATCTCCACTGTGACCAAACTTACCGACAAAATACGTTCCCTCGCCGGAGGAACCGACGACAGCAATCTTTCCATCGGCGGAATGGATTCCAAACTCCGCGCCGCAGATCTTGCCACTGCCGCCGGAGCCTACCTCTGGATCGCTGACGGCAGAGATCCGGAAATTTTTGACCGGATCCTCCGCAGCGAAGATTGCGGAACTATTTTCATCCCCCGCAATCACCGTGTCCCCGGACGCAAACGCTGGCTGGGATTTTTCAGCAGGGTTTCAGGAGCATTGATCATTGATGACGGTGCCGCCAAAGCCGTCTCGGAGCGGGGAAAAAGTCTGCTGCCCAGCGGAGTTATTGCGGTCAAAGGCGAGTTTCACCGTGGTGACACCGTGGAAATCATCACCACCGGACGCAAAACGATCGCACGGGGGCTGATCAATTTTGATGCGAAAGACTGTCTGCTGCTCTGCGGCAAACACACTGAAGAAGTGATCGCCATCATGGGTAAAGAAGCTGAAACTGAAGCGGTTCACCGCGACAATCTGGTGTTGCTCGAATCATGAAAATATTTATCAAAACTTACGGCTGTCAGATGAATGAAAGGGATTCCGAAGCTGTCGGAGCCTGTTTCACCGCCGCCGGTCACACCCTTACTGCCGATGAAAACGAGGCTGATGTCCTGCTTTTCAATACCTGCAGTGTACGGGATGCCGCCGAGCGCAAAGCAAAAGGAAAAATCGGTTACATGCGGAAACACAAACTCCGCAAACCGGAATTGATCATCGGTGTCATGGGCTGTATGGCTCAACGGCTGGGCGACCAGCTGCTTGCCGAATTGCCCCATCTGGATTTCGTACTCGGCACCGGTCAGATCCATCAGGCTCTGGAAATAACAGAAAAGATCGCCGCCACAAGAGAACGTTTTTCCGATACCGGAGTTGCTCCGGAAGAGATCGACATGCTCGGAGCCCACGGAGAAAATTCATGGAGTGCCCAGATCGCCATCACCAGAGGATGCAACCGCTTCTGCAGCTACTGTATCGTTCCGTACGTCCGGGGCAGAGAGGTTTCCAGAAGTAAAGAATCCATTATCGCTGAAGCCCGGCAGCTGGTTGATTCCGGAGTGAAAGAGATCCTTCTGCTCGGTCAGAATGTTGCCGCTTACGGGCTGAATGGCGACATACGCCCCCCTGCTCCGGGATATTCCCCCTTCGCAGAACTGCTCGAAGAACTTGATAAAATTTCCGGATTGGAGCATATCCGCTACACCTCTCCTTATGTCAGTTACTTCAATGACCGTCTGATTTCCGCATTGGCTTCATGCAAAAAAGTCTGCCACAATATTCATCTGCCTCTGCAATCGGGTTCCGACCGCATTTTACAGGCGATGAACCGGCAATACACCGCTGACAGTTACCGTGAGAAAGTGGCGCAATTGCGGTCTGCGATCCCGGATCTGACTTTTTCAACCGATGTGATCGTCGGTTTCCCCGGAGAAGAGGAAAGCGACTTTGAGTTGACCAGGGCTCTGATGAATGAAGTCGGTTTTGAACAGGCGTACATTTTCAAATATTCCCCCCGCCCCGGAGCCAAATCAGCTCTGCTGGCTGATACGGTGAGCGAAGAGGAAAAACTGCGCCGCAACAATATCCTGCTGGATGATCTGCAGAACCGGATCTCTGCCAAACTGGCAACTCTGGTCGGTTCGACACAGGAAGTTCTGTGCGAGGGGGTCAGTTCCCGCAACGAAGCCCGCTGGACGGGGAGAACAGGAACAAATTTTGTTGTCCACTTTGAGCCGGATGATAAAGTAAAAACCGGCGATCTGCGGCTGGTGAAGATCACCCGCAGCGGAAATGTCTCACTTTTCGGAGAATTGTGTTGAAAAAACTTATCCGGTGACTTATAGTAATTTTCAGAAATTTTACAGAACGAGGTTTCAGTTATGGGGTTATACAACCGTGATTATATGAATGACCGTCCGGTACACAGCGATGCAATGAGCGGGAAACAGATGTTGTGGATTTTGATAATCATCAACATTGCCGCTTTTTTCATCGTCAGGAACAATATGTTTGATTTTTTCAGCCTGACAATAGAACCGGGTGAGAAATTCTTTCAGACACGTTATCTCTGGGAAATATTCACTGCCGGATTCCTGCACGACGGATTTTTCCATATCTTTTTCAACATGTGGGGACTGTATATTTTCGGTTCACTGGTTGCCAAACATATAAGCGGTCACAAAATGCTGCTGCTCTATCTTCTGGGAGCTGCTTTTGGAAATATTCTGTTCATTCTCTTCAATCCGGCTCCGGTATACCCGATCCAGCTGGTCGGAGCTTCCGGAGCTGTCTGCGCCATGATGGCGGCGGCGGCAACACTGGAACCGGATTGCCGCTTCACCATGATTTTCATGCCGTTCACCCCGATCAAAACCACCACACTGGTGATCTGTTACACCATTATGGAGCTGGTCATGGAATTTTCCAATATAGACAGAGGGATCGCCCACCTCGCCCATCTCGGCGGCTTTCTCGGCGGTTATATAATCATGCTCTGCTACTTCGGCAGAAATCTCCCATGGGATCCACTGCGCTCCATTTCCCGCAAACTGTCAGCACCCAGACCGCGTTTTGCCCGCCCGCATTACAGTAATCCGGCAGACAAAGATAAATCCGCCGCCAGAACACAGGCACAGAATCAGGGCAAAGTCAGCCAGAAAGAATTGGATTATCTGCTGGATAAACTTTCAGAACAGGGCATCAACAGCCTCAGTGAATATGAATTGGAAAGATTGCGTCAGGCCCGCAAACAGATGCGGGGGGAGGAGTAGATCCCGATGCTTGCCACTAAATTATTTGATTACGAACTGCCGGAAAAATTCATTGCACGTTATCCGGCAGTTACCAGAGATGCTTCACGCATGATGGTCCTTGACCGGAAAACCGGAGAAATCGAGATACACCCATTTTCCGATATTCTGGATTTTCTCGCTCCCGGCGATGCTCTGATCTGCAACAACACCAAAGTCCTGCGGGGAAGAATGTTCGCAAAAAAAGACGGCAGACCCGATGGAGCGGCATTTGAGATACTGCTCCTCGAACCGGCTTCCGGAGCTTCCGATGAATGGAACTGTATGCTCAAACCCGGAAAAAGAGCTAAAGAAGGCACGGTCGCACTTCTCCAACACCCCGATGGCACTCTCAACCACAACGGCGAAACATTCACCGTCACCGGAAGAAATGAAGACAATACCTTCCGCATACGTTTTTCCAACAGGGATATTTCAGCTCTGGAAGAGCGTTACGGTCATATCCCCCTGCCCCCTTATTTGCACCGGGAAGCAGAAGAAGCTGACTCCGAACGTTACCAGACAGTCTATGCGGCAGTAAAAGGTGCAGTCGCGGCTCCGACCGCCGGATTGCACTTCACTCCGGAAATCCTCGCGGCGGCAAAAGCCAAAGGGATCAATATCGGAGAATTGACTCTACATGTCGGAGCCGGAACATTCAAACCGGTTTCCAGTGACTATGCTGAAACTCATCAGATGCACTATGAAGATTTTGTCCTGCCGCAAGCAACAGCAGAGCTGGTCAATTCCACCCGGCGCAACGGAGGGAAAGTGCTGGCAGTGGGTACTACGACGGTAAGAGTTCTGGAAAGCTGCTGTGATGAAAACGGTGTGGTCACTGCCCGAAGCGGCAGAACCAATATCTTTCTCTATCCGCCCCGCCAGCCGAAAGGTGAAGATATGCTGCTGACCAACTTCCATCTGCCGTGCAGTACCTTGCTGATGCTGGTCAGCTGCTTTGCCGACCGGGAAAAAGTCCTTGCGGCTTATGAGAGAGCCAAAGCGGAAAATATGAGATTTTACAGTTACGGGGACTGCATGCTCCTCAAATAAGGGTGACAGGTTCATGTTCATAACATTACTTTTTGAAAATCCGAGAACTTTTGCAACGATTGTATTACTGGTAATATTTTCAGTTTGTCTGCATGAGTATATGCATGCCTATGCCGCATTGAAAATGGGTGATCCGACCGCCGCCGACCGCGGACATCTGACAATGAACCCATTCAAACAAATGGGGTGGATATCGTTACTGATGCTGGTTCTTATCGGACTGGCATGGGGACAGGTTCCGGTCGATCCGTATTATCTGAATACCCGCAGAAAACGGATAACGGTTGCCCTTGCCGGAGTATTGGCAAATTTGTTTTTGTTTTTCGCTTTCACGCTGCTCGGTTATCTGACTGCACGTTTTTCCGGAAATCTCTATGCGGCACAGATGCTCTGCTACGGAGCTGTCCTCAATGTGGTGCTGCTGATCATAAATTTGCTGCCGGTTCCGGGCTTTGACGGTTTTCAGGTGGTGACAGAGTTTTTCCCGATCCGCTCCCAACAGGCAGCGGAACGTGCCAATATTGCCTGTTTTGTCGTCATGCTGCTGATTTTTGCCGGCATGAATTACATTTATTCAATGGCGCAGATGGCAGTCGGAGTATTACTGGCAATTCTGGGAGTTATCGTTTGATGATCGAAGTCGCCGCAGCAGTTATTGTAGAAAACGGGAAAGTGCTTATGGCAAACCGTCCGGTGGACAAACCACCTGCCGGGTGGGAATTCCCCGGGGGAAAACTGGAACCGGGGGAAACAGTTGCCGATGCCGCCAAACGGGAACTGCTGGAGGAACTTGCTCTGGATATTGAACCGCAGGAAATACTCCACACCATGGAAAATGACCGTCTGCGTCTGTACTTTATCCTCGCCGGACGGATGAATGATTCGATCCCCTCTGCCAGAGAGGGACAGCAATTCAAATGGGTTCCAATCACTTCGCAGCCACCGGCAGGAGTGCTTGCCAATGACCTCGAATTCTGGAAAATTCTCTATCGTTATAAAATAAAAGATACCGGCACGCCGTTATAAGGATGAAAAGAACTTCTGACAAAAATGATGAAACAAAAAGCAATATCAGAAGCTTATGAAACAGCAGAAGACATTATGCTGATCAGGGCGTATGCAGATGGGGATGACAAAGCGTTTGAGACGCTTTATTATCGCTATCGCAAACCCCTGTACGGTTATCTTAACAATCTGGCAGGAAACAATTATGCTGAAGTAGATGAGATTTTTGCTGAAACCTGGCTGCGGGTGATCGATAAGCTCCCGAAATATCAGGATTCAGGTAAGTTCAGTGCGTGGCTTTTCCGGGTCTCCCGCAATATATTCATTGACCGTCTGCGGCACAACAAACCGGATAAGTTTGTCACACTCGATGGAGAAGACTCCATGGAACTTTCTGAAACAACAGCATTTTCTCCGGATAGAGAACTCGGGACAGGAGATATAAGCAAAGCTATCAGTTTTGCCCTTGATCAATTGCAGCCGGAACAAAAAGAGGTGTTTCTGCTGCGTGAAGAAGCAGAGTTATCGTTCAAAGAGATTGCGGAAATACAACAATGTTCTCTGGGAACAGTTTTAAGCAGAATGCGTTATGCGTTGAAAAAATTAAGGTATTTTTTAAGTAATATAGATTCAGGAGGCTTGATAAAATGAAAAAGTTTCTGAAATTGCAGCTTCCGGCATCTCCGGAGAAACTCCCTCCGGCAGATATTGATGCTGCGATACTGGCTGCAGGTGCAATTAAAGCGAGGCGGATCCGCTGCAAAAAAACGGCAGTAAAAATGCTTCCCGCCATAGGATTGACTTCTGCTGCGGCGGCAGCGGCACTTTTCGTATTTGTTCCGTCCGGCAGTGCGCCATCAACGCCCCGGGAAGCTGTCGCCCTTGCCGCAAAACAGCAGCAGCAGCCGAATGCCGCAGTTACTGCTTCGGTAAAAGCTCAACCGGAAGCAGAAAAGGTCACTGCCGCAGTTCAGGTGAACGCTGTTTCCGGCGATATGCTGAAACTCGGCGACACGACCGAATTGGAACAGGCAAATTTCAACATGGCAGTAATGTCGGACTTCCCGTCGGACATGGATATCCGATACAATTGAGGAACGAGTTGTAAATGAAAATTTGTCAGTACAGCAGTTTTATTTTCAGTCTGTTGACGGTAATCTTTTTTGCCGGTTGCCACCGATTCGGAGCAACGATCAATGATCCTTCACGGGAAATTGAAGTAAAAGCTTACAAATCAGGCAGCTGTGAAGTGGTAACAATTCCGCACGCCCAGAACGATCCCGGTCAGGCGGAAAAAGCTGCCGGGATAAAAAAAGTCGACCGGCAGGAAGAAAAAAAGGTGGTGGAGAAAAAAGCTGAAGTCAGGGAAATCCAGATTCCGGAGAAAAAAGAGGAAAAGACCAAAGCAGCTCCCCGCAGTCCGGAAAATTACCGCCGGGGTCCGGGTACATGGCGGGCATTTTCCCGCCTTTCCAGACATGAACAGGAAGAACTTTTGAAATTGCAGCGCAGTGATCCGGAAAAATTCAGAAGCGTGATGCAGGAAAAAGCCGATCAGCTCTATGCCGCAGAAAAAAAACGGCAGCAGGAACTGGATGAATTGGCGATCCAATGCAATAAAGAAAGCGATCCGGCAAAAAAGGAAGAGTTGAAAAAACAACTGCGTTTGAAGATCCATGAAGATTTTCTTCAGCGTTTGCAGGATACCAGAAGAGATATTGAATCCAACAAACGCCGTACCGAAGTGATGGAAAAAGAGTTGCAGAAACGGGAAAAAAATTGCGAAGCGATCGTTGACGCTTTGCTCGAACACCGTTTGCAGAATAAATCGCTTCCGGCATCTGGAATTGCAAAAAAATAGTCATTTTTTCTAAAAACAGACTTGACAAAATACAATTCCACGCTATATTAAATGAAGTAACAAAATTACGGGGCAGTAGCTCAGTTGGCTAGAGCATCACACTGGCAGTGTGAGGGTCGAGAGTTCGAGTCTCTTCTGCTCCACCAGACTTCCAAAAGCCGTCAGAAATCTGACGGCTTTTTTTACGTCTGGGCAAGCCATCCCGCGAACAGCGGGTGGATTGACAAGGCGTAAAGCGGATGCGAAGCAACCGCAGGAAGTCTGTCCCGCCGTAATAAAATGAAGGCGGACTACTGCGTTATGATTTAGATGTTGCAGAAAATCTGACGGCTTTTTTTACGTCTGGGCAAGCCATCCCGCGAACAGCGGGTGGATTGGCAAGCGTAAAACGACAGCGAAGCTGGCGAGGAAGTCTGTCCCGCCGGCTTGTCACGGCGTAGTTTTACGAAGACGGAAGCCTTGGCGAAGGCAGACTACAACGTTATGTATCGGGAAAGAGGTTCGTTTATGAAAAACTTTCATTATGTTTATATTTTAATAGATGTTGCAACAGAAACGCATCATTATGTAGGTTCAACGCAAGATCTGCAAGCCCGTCTTGCAAAACATAATGCTGGAGAAGTGCCGCACACATCAAAATTCAAGCCGTGGCGTATCCAAACAGCAATCGCATTTGACAACAAGGAAAAAGCTGTTGCTTTCGAGGACTATCTGAAAACCGGTTCTGGCAGGGAATTTTCCAAACGTCATTTTTAATCTTATCGTCCATCCGACCCGCTTGAAATGAGTCGAAACCTCTAAAATCGCCGTTTTCTATAACTTTTACAGATTTCGAGGGG
Source organism: Victivallaceae bacterium (assembly GCA_045534015.1). Classification (GTDB taxonomy): domain Bacteria; phylum Verrucomicrobiota; class Lentisphaeria; order Victivallales; family Victivallaceae; genus UBA1784. The sequence goes on from JAZSIZ010000152.1 coordinate 18,860, forward strand.
AACTTGCCCCCCTCTCAAATCCCCCTCAAATGCAAATCCAAGTTTGCAAAACTCTATACTACCCATTTTTGATTTCAGCGAACCAGTGCCCTCACGAAAGAAACAGTTTTCTGTGCTATATTGTCAAAAATATAAATAATTTGTGCAAAACACTTGATTTGCACAAAAAACTTGTATATTATTAGTGCAATAAGATAATCAGGAGGTGCAATATGCGTACTACGACCACCAATTTAAGTATTCGGATGAATGTTGAAACCAAAAAAGAAGCAGAGGCTATGTTTGACTCTCTGGGGATGAGCTTGACCACTGCCATCAATATTTTTATCAAGCAGTCTTTGCGTACAAGAGGTATTCCTTTTCAAATCACAATGGATACCCCTAACGCTGTAACGCTTGCAGCGATGGAAGAAGCCCGGCAGTTGGCAAAGGATCCCAACGCCAAAACTTATGCCAACGTTGAAGATGCCCTTGCGGAGCTTAAAAAATGAGTTACACAGTCATCTGAACCAGCAGATTCAAGAAAGATTACAAACTTTTGATGAAGCAAGGAGCAGATATGTCTTTACTTGACGATGTAATCAGACTGTTAAGCACTGGCGCAACCTTGCCGGAACAATACCATGACCACGCATTGATCGGCAATTATTCGGACTTCCGGAAATGTCACATCAAGCCCGACTGGCTGCTGATTTATTCATTGAGTAACGATACTTTGATCCTGACACTTTCCCGAACCGGTTCTCACAGTAATTTATTTTCGTGACAGTTCGGGCAGTAAGAGAAAAAAGGCACACCGGATAATTCCCGATGCGCCCTTTGGCTGACGGCATCAGCTGAAAAAGTCTGATTCCGTTTTCAGCAATTAAATATTAAAGGTCACTTTTCAGTAACTTTGCACTGTTTGTCGAAAGCTTTTTCATCAATTTTTACATTTGCTGAAACCGTGACCGCAGTCAGTTTTGGACATTTGGTAAACGCATCGATTTCAATAACTTCAAGAGAATCAGGAAATGTTACACTTGTCAGCTGACCGCAACTTTGGAATGCTTCGCCACCGATTTTGGTAACGCCTTCAGGGATGACGACGCTTTTAATTGCAGTTGCCTGAAATGCTCTCGAGCCGATAGTTTTCAAGCCGGTCGAGAAATTTATCACGGCAAGAGTTTTACATTTATTAAATGCTTTTCCCTGGATCTCAACCAGAGACGCCGGGAATGTAACACTGGTTATCTTACTGCCGGAGAAAGCTTTTCTGCCGATGATCCTCACACCTTCGGGGATGACAATATCACCGGTCAAATCTTCCGGTACACTGACCAGAGTAAGTTTATCATCACTGAATTTGATTCCAAGTTTTTCACATTCAGCATAGGCTTCGGAATCATTTTTTGCTTCTGCTTCACTCTCCTTGCCTTCCTGTGTATCGGCAGCTTTATTCTGAACCGCAGCCGGAGCTTTGGCAATCGGAGCTGTGGAAGTTTCACCGGAATCGCCAAGGAAAAGATAAAACGCCGCCGCTGCAATGATCACCACAACGCCGCCGGCAATGGAATAAATCAACACCTTGTTCGCTCCTTTTCCGGCAGCAGCTTTTTCACGGGCAGCAGCAGCTTTATTTGCAACCGGATTTGACGGAGCATCCTGATTACGGACAATAATATCTGTACCGCACTCAAGACACTCATATATCCCCGGTCCGGCGACTTTATAGTGTTTCTGACAATTTGGACATGATACGATCATAATATTTTTCCTTTCCTGTTTTGATGCGTTAAATAATTATCCACTGCAACTCCACTTAATCTATCATCTCATAATGCTTTTGTCAAGTACAATAAAAAAACTTACCGCAGATAATGTGAGCATACCGTTCAGGGGTTGTGCCGCCCTGCCTTGTCACGGCGGAGCCGTAAGGCGGAGACGGACGGGCGGGATGAGCGTCTGAACGGATGGTTGCGGATGATTACGGAGCAAAAAAGAAAAACCCCGGAGGATATTACTCCTCTGAGGTTTTGCAAAGCTTTTTTCAAAAGCGTCGATCAAGGCACGACAACGGAGTGCCGCGACACCCGGCAACCCGCCCAGCGGGTTTTGCAAAGCTTTTTTTCAAAAGCGTCGATCAAGCACGCACACAACCGTCGGCAACCGCCTTGCCCCAGTGTGTGTAATGTACCACGGTGGGCGTCAGGAGCAGCCTGCAAGCGTTCTGAGCGTAGATTATGTTTATATGGCATACTGTGCCGCACACCGGGGAGAAAACCTCCGGTTGTTCTCCCCAGACCCCTCTTTCCGGGCTTTCCCGTTACTCCTCAAGGCTATCGGGATCCGCCCACAAAATTATTGCGCCTGCGTTCACGGGGCGACAGCCTTTGGCTGTCTTTCCGTTCACTCGCGGCTTATTGCTCGCCCTCCGCTCATCCTCGCAACTATTGTTGCTCGGCTTTTGCTCTTAGCGGGCAAAAGTATATTCGCATGCGGACTGCGCGCTCGGCGGCAACCGCCTCGCACCCGTGCGTTGAATATGCCACGGAGGGCATCACACAGCTTTTTTCTGAAACGTCAGTCTTCGGCGACGAAGCTGTCTTTGCCGACGCCGCAGGCGGGGCAATTCCAGGTATCCGGAATATCCTCGAAAGCAGTTCCGGGGGCAATACCGCTATCCGGATCGCCGACTTCAGGATCGTAAACGTAGCCGCAAACTTCGCACACATACTTTTTCATAACTTTATCTCCTTGTTTTTATTTTCAACCGGCTTGAAACCGATTCACTCCAAATCTTTTTTTCTGCGCTGAATTGTATAATAAGCGCACAATGTATAATCAGTGGCGACCATGACAAAATCCAGAATATACATCCAGAACACCCAGTAGGTCAAACACCCTTTGCCCATGGCAACAGCCTTTCCGATGATACCGCACATATAACCGATCAGCACCAGAGAGAGAAAAATAAAACTTTTTCCCTGCGGATTTTTTACCCGCAATGTCTTGATGATCGCCGGAGGCCAGCTCGCCCCGAAGCAGATCAGCATGACTCCTTCCCACATACCCGAAACTCCTTATTGCACATTGTTTTTAAGTTTTTCCGCCAACTCGTATCCGGCATCAAAAGCTTTCATAAGCTCCTCTTTGGTCGGCTTGTACTTCGACTGGATAAAGGGCAGCGGCAAATCAAATTTCATTGCCTCCAATTCCGCAAAAATCTGTTTTGCCCCCTCCCCGCTCCATCCGCAGGAACCGAATGCAAAACCGATTTTATTCTGTGGTTTCAAACCCTTTATATAGGTCAAAATATCTGCCATCGCCGGAAAGACCTGATTATTCATCGTCGGTGCGCCGAAAGCAGCCAGACCGGATTTTGCCACGGCAGTCATCACTGCGCTGCGTTCACTTACTGCAAGATCAATCATTTCCACCTCAATTCCGGCACTGCGTACGCCATCGGCAAAAGCTCTTGCCAGAGCTTCCGTAGCATGCCACATAGTAGCATAGACCACCACAGCACGCGCCTGCGGCTTTTGTTCTGCATAACGGCGGTAAGCGGCGAAAACTTTATCGAAATCTTTGCGGAAGAGCGGTCCATGATCCGGAGCAAGGATTTGCAGCGGCAGATTCAATGCCGGAAGTGCATCCAGCAAAGCCAGCACCTTTGCGCTCTGGGCGTTGATGATATTGGCATAATATTTGATCATCTCATGTTCCAGAATTGCCGGATCATACTCATCTGCCCACAATTTGCTGCCGGCAAGGTGCTGACCGAAAGCATCCTGCGCAAAAAGCACTCCGTCACGGTCGTAGAAACTGACCATGCTGTCGGGCCAATGGAGCATTTTGGTATCGACGAAAGAGAGCGTTCCCTGCCCCAGTGAAACCGGAAGAGATGCGACTTCAACATCGATACCGTAATATGCTTTAAGCGTCTTTGCGCCCATTGCAGACGCAAAAACTTTTTCCGGTTTCACAGCGGCGATGGTTTCAGCCAGACATCCGGAGTGATCCGGTTCAGCATGGTTTGAAATGATGTAATCGATCTTTTCCGGATCAACAACTGATGCAATACGCTCCATCATCTCGGCGAAAAAGCCCTGTTTCACGGTATCGATCAATGTGATTTTTTCATCAATGATCAAAAAAGCGTTGTAAGTAGTACCGCGTTCAGTAAGATACCCGTGGAAGTTGCGGACACTCCAGTCAACCGCACCGACCCACCACACATTTTCCGAAATCTTTTCGGCATTATAAAAACTTTTCATATCCCCGTTCTCTATTTTTTATTTTTCAGGACTTTTTCCACAGCCCGTGAATATTGCAACTTGCCCGTATGATCAATTTGGGTGACAATGGAACATAGAATGCCGCCTGCGGCAGATCCCCGGGCTTGAGGTAACAGCGGTTCACATAATTACCATTTATGACTTCGATCCATTCGATGTAATGCTCTGCACTCATCGGATGCTCCACGCTGCCGACCTTGACCAGAATGCCGTTATCCAGAGCTTCAACCACCGGAACATGTTTTTCCGCCGCAGCATCGACAGAATTTTCTTTCTGCGACTGCATGATTTCACCGCAGCAAACCGGCAAACCGCAACAACAGACGGCGGTAATTTCCAATTGCAAACCGCATTTGGCACAACGACAGACTTCATTTCTCTGCATCTTCTCAACTCCTTCTGCCGCACACCCGGAAAAACGTAAAAGTTCCCCTGAAAACAACCATGACCATCACCGGAAACGATAATTGTCAACCATGTTACCCAATATACACCATTTTAACTGCTTTTCAACTTGAAATTACAAAAAAAAGAGATATATTTGAGCATAAACACAGGAGAAAAATAAATATGGCAGCGATCAAAATCCCCAAAGATATAAAGGTAATGAATTTTGAAGAAACAATGAATGAACTCGAAGTAATGATGAATAAACTTGACGTCGGGGGCATGACATTGGAAGAGTCTACAGATTGTTATATACGCTGCTGTCTGCTGCGGCAGCATGGCTATGATATTCTTGACGGATTGAGAAAAAAAGTCCTGCTTTACACCGGTGACAAAGAAAAATGGGAGGAGTTTTCACCCCATGGATACCGCAGTGATGAACCGGAAATACCGGTTGATAATGCTTCCGGGCAAGAGGATAAAGAGCCGGAAAATGATATTTTCAGCAGCACAGAAAAAGAATCCGGATCAGAAGATCTGCTCCTCTGATCCGGTGCGTTTCAAGTTCATCTCACGCATTCAATTCATTCTGCTGGGCGACCAGCTGGTCGGCACCGTACAGACGGCGGAGCTTGGGTTTTTCAATCTTTCCGGTCGGATTCCGGGGAACTTCAGCAAAAATCACCTTGCGGGGACGCTGATAACGGGGCAGAGCCATGCAGAAGTCATTTAGTTGAGCTTCGCTTAATTCAAAATCCGGCTTCAATTCCACGATCGCCGCAGCGATTTCACCGAGCCGTGGATCCGGCAGACCGATCACCGCCACATCCTTAACCGCGTTATTGCGGCGGATAAAATCCTCGATCTGCACCGGATAAAGATTTTCACCACCGGTGATGATCACATCCTTTTTACGATCGACCAGATAGATAAAACCGTCTTCAGACTCTCTTGCCATATCTCCGGTAAAAAGCCAGTTGTCACTGGAAAGCACTTCGGCTGTGGCTTTCTCATCTTTGTAATAACAGCGCATCACACCGTCACCGCGAACTGCCAATTCACCGACTTCGCCTTTTTTCACATCGTTACGTTTTTCATCAACGATCCTCGTTTCCCACTTATATCCGGCAATGCCGATCGCTCCGACATGATCGATATTTTCCACTCCCAGATGCACCGCACCGGGGCCGATGGATTCGCTCAAACCGTAGTTGGTATCGTATTGATGGTTGGGAAAATGCTCTTTCCACCGCTTGATCAGACTCGGCGGCACCGGCTGGGCACCGATATGCATCAACCGCCACCGGGCAAGATCATAATTTTTCAAATCGATCTCGCCCCGGTCGATGGCATCAAGAATATCCTGCGCCCACGGAACCAGCAGCCAGACGATGGTACACTTTTCCTGTGAGACGGCATTGATGATCCACTCCGGTTTTATGCCGCGCAGCAAGACTGCTTTGCCGCCGACCAGAAAACTGCCGAACCAGTGCATTTTGGCACCAGTGTGATACAGCGGCGGGATGCAGAGTAAGGTATCCTCGCGGGTCTGTTTGTGATGGGCCTGTTCGACCAGGCAGGCGTGCATCAGACTGCGGTGCAGATGGATGATCGCCTTGGGGAAGCCGGTGGTGCCGCTGGAAAAATAAATCGCTGCTTCGTCCAGATCGGTCAACGGGATCTCCGGGTCCTGATCCGAGCAGCGGGCGGTGAGCCGGTAGTACGATTCGGCGAAACTGGGGCAGTCTTCGCCGACATAGAGTTTGCATTTGACACGGGGTATCCGGTGGCTGATTTCTTCGACCCGACCGATGAACGCGGGGCCGAAGATCAGCACATC
>JAZSIZ010000070.1:0-6803 GCA_045534015.1 Victivallaceae bacterium
TGAATTTCAACTTTCTTTTGCTCACATAAAGTTCGCAAAATACGACCCACATCTTCCCTAATCTTACCATATACAATTTGACGGCGAAATTTGGGAGCAAATACTAAATGGTACTTGCATTTCCAACGAGTGTGTGATAAATTATTAGTCGTATCTTTTGTCATTTTTACACCTTTGTTATTATATTAAGTTCGACTGGCAGGTCTGAAAGTGTAGTAGCAAAGGTGAACTTTTACAAACTATTTCTGAAGATTTTTCGGTACTCACCGGCAAAGCCGGTGGTTTTATTGACCTGATGGTGTATAAAAAACGCCCGGCAGAGTTTCTAATGCTCTACCGTGCAGATATTATATTCTTTGCAAAGTTATTTTTCGCAAAGCTTTTTGTATTGGTCTAATAATTTACCAAAAGCCTGCTCGCCTTTTTTATTAATTATATTCTTGCTGCTGATATACGGATTACCATTGGAAGTAAAATATGTATGATCATGCTCCATTATTTTTCCGACAGTCTCTTCACCCAAAAATTTTTGCCAGCTGTGACCTTTGCTGTTGAAGCCACGTGCAAAAACTAATATTTTATGATCAGCCATCGCCTTAGTAATTATACCAATTATTTTTTCTTTTAAGCTTTCTATATGATCTTTGAATTCTCCTTCCATAACTTTTTGGTCAAAATTCAAGGTATGATAACTGAAACGTTCCAGTGTCATAATGTTTTCCTTGTGTCCCTTCAAAATTGTTTCTCTATCTTTTGAACCTAATTCATAGTCCAGCAAAAAAGTTGAATCTTTGTTAGGTTTTGCGTGAATCAAATGATTTCGCCAGTACTTGGTACTTAATTCAAGATTGTTGTTGTATATGTAAGTTTTCAAAAACGGATAAAAACATCCATTGCCCATATTGCTGTTAGTAGTTAACGCACCGAAAAAATCGTGCCCCTCTTCAAAATTTTCTTTGAGCATATTAATCACATGATCTATAGTCTTTTCCCCTCCATCATCCCAAAAGCCACCAGCACCGGGGTTGTTGCTGAAAATCAAAATTTTTGCGGACGTCGGATTGCCGCAAATACCCTCTTGCGGAAAATATTTATAAATATAATGCTCCGGTTTTCTTCCTTGGGCTTTATTGTACTTATCAATTTCTTTAGGATCATTTGCTTCTGCGAAAAAGATTTGGAACAGTGGATTGTCAGTTATTTCTTTATCTATTCTCAATTTCTTTTTTAAATCAGAAGAAATATTCCAGTCCTTAATCGCGTTGTTAAAACGCTCCACAAACTCTTTCTCCACCGCTTTTACATAATCGTAATCAATCGACAAAGTAACTTTCTCTGTTTCAGCAGTTTTGCCGGAGTTTTTCTTTTCTTTCGTTTTTTTGGCGGGTGTGCTTGTTGAATGTTCTGCGTTTGTCTTTTCAGTTATAGGAAATTTCTCATTAATTTTACCTGTAATCGTTGCAAAAAACTCTTTATGCGTGTTGCAAAAATCCACAAAAACAGTTTCGATTTTATCAAATGATTTTGCTTTGGGAATCGGCTTCAAACACACATAACTTGCTGGACCACCAGATTTATCAATATTTTCCTGATGTTCTTCTCTATAATCCTTAAAATCGTTTCTTATATATTCCCGCTTGGCAGCATCTTTCCATATACCAAAAGCAACCGTTAAATCCTTAAAAATTCGGAATTCAACTCCATTCGTCTCCTGTCCGGCAATATGACCGCCATGATCTGTCCAGTTTTCTCTCTTTTCCAACCACTGCTTTTTGAACTTTTCCCAATCCATACCGCAAATTCTTTCTGTTAAAATTTTTTTGTTTGTCTATATAATAACTCCGCATAATTGTTTTGTCAACAGCTTATTTTGAATTCCGCCGTTTTTTCCATTCGTCAAATTCTTTGAGCCGTTCACCAAGCGGCAAAGCTGCGTGACCGTGAGTTTTCCAGATGGGGTACTTATCCGGATTGGCGGTGGCTGTTACGGAAAAGATCCGGTCAAGTTCTTCTCCGACAGCGTGTTCAGCAAAGTTACAAAGAGTGTTGGCAAACTCAAGCGAACTTTTATGTTTCTGCCAACATTCCATAGCACAGATGTTCAGCATTTTATCCAGAGCGATTTGATACAGTACTTCTTTATCCAACTTAATTTCACTGCGCGGAATGATGGAATATTCAATGATTACTGTGCGTTGTTTGTCTGGGTATCTGGTATAGGCAAGGCGTCCATAGACCGGTCCCGGTTTGAGAGTCGGAGTTATATGAAGTTCGATTTTTTCATTGCCAACAAATTTATGGCAAACATCTTCAACAATTTCAGATGCAATGTTTTCACACTCTTTTTTCCAGTCGATTTGATTTTCCATAGATACACCTCCGGTGAGTTAATTTTTTGGAATAATAACAATGTTTCTTTCAAAGTTAAGCAACTCACCTTATTTTGCTAATTTGGCATTGGGGAAAGACAAATATTTCGCATCAGCGGCAATTTTTTCCAGAATGATCTTCACCAGTTCATGTAATCGCGAGCCGGAAGTATAGTCTGCCTGTGATATAAAGTTTACTCTGCCATCGGTAAGCAGTTTTTCCGTTGCAGTATGTTTTGTCTTATTCCGGGGCGGGTATACGGCAATGGAAGTTCCACCGAGATCTTTTACCAGTCGCATACAAGGCACATCAGTTGCACCATCACCGAGATATATCATCCGCGAAAAAGGAATAGCTCTCTCTTTCTGGGGAATAAATTTATTGATCGTAACATGATCATTATCATCTTCGATCCCTTTATTTATGCGGAATATAAATTGAGTTTTGGTTGTGTAGTTGACTGCAACTGCCGGCCACGCAGCAACATCGTTTTGATCATAAATAAAGGAACAGGCGTATATTTTTTTGAATTTATCGGCGACAGGAGAACCTTCGATCATCTTTTTGATGCCGGAGGAAATGATATAGTGATTTATAGAAAGTCCGAGCGTTTTTCCATACTGATTTATCGTATCAAACCAGGTTTCAACTCCTTTATACAGCTCAATGCCCCTGCCATACTCCCGGAATGCTGAACGGGTTGTTTTTCACTTTGCACGTTTTAGCCCGATCAATCATCAGCATCATATACGCCAATATCCCATCTGCATTATTTGCAAGTGCTAATGCCTCTGATTCTGCCCAGAAATTCTTTGCTCCATTGCCGAGTGCGTTAAAAAAATCATACTCCTGCATATTCTTGGGAGAAAGCGTTCCGTCAAAGTCATAACAAATCGCAACATCGATATATTTTTTAGGCATAAGTCAAAGTTCCTTTTTATCTTCCGATTCCGTAATAATTTGCCAATAACCACCTTTATCAGCACCAACACGGCGGATTATGTTTTTCTTTTTCAACTGTCGGATTTGCCACTCCACCCCTTTGACAGAAATATTTACTGCTTCTGCAAGTTCTGCTATCGTTATATTTGGATTTTGGAATATTGCCTTAACGATTTTCTCCCCAGTTTTCTCCCCAGTTTTCTCCCCAGTTTCCCGGATAGGATTTTCCGTTTTTTGAGGATCATCATTTTCAAGTTCAAAGGCGAATGGAATTGTGACCCGCAAAAAGAAATCTAAAAACTCAAAAGCGTCCTTCCCATATTTTCCGGCAACCAGCGGAACTCCGTAGCCTGTCTGTTCCATCAGATCTAAACGGATAAAGAGTTTTGCCAGTTCTTCATTGACCGGCTTGGATACGCCACGGAAAAAATCTTCTTGGGAAAGATTGAACGGTAGTCCGCCGGTAGAGATGATTTCCATTCTATCGGTATAGATATAAATTGCCGGCGGTGTGCCATCAGCCCAATTATTATGCAGACAGGCATTGAACCACGCTTCACGAAAAGCATCTTTATCAAAAAGTTTCTGATTATTGCGTACCCCATTACTGAAACTGACTCTGGTTTCATTGATGACATCGGCACAATAATCAAAAGCCTGTTTCATTGCTACAACCAGACATTTTTCTCCGTATTCGTTACGCAGAGCAATTCCATTAGCTTTGGTCTTGCTTTTGAAACGCACGACTTTTATGGAAACTTCGTTTTTGTCAGCCAGCAGTTCCGCCATTTTATTGTAAATGCCATCTTGGGTCAACAGGTGAAAATTACGGGCAAAAGTCTCTTCATTAATAGTAAATCCTTTTTCGGTCAGCAACAATTTCAAATACTGAAATGACGGATTTTCTATTCTGCTTGCGATCTCGGTTATCTTTACTTTAGAGTCAAGATATTTATTGTGAACAACAGTTATCTGTTCTTCCGTCATCGGACGGCTGGTAGAACCAACCCGGATGAAGCATCCTTGCGAGCTTCGTCCGTATTTTTTGATATAATACAGCCCATCGCCTTTCTGTACTTTGACTTCAATTACATGTTTACCGTCAACGAATTTTGTTCCTAATTCAACAAAAGAACGGGGATCTGGCAAAATTTGATTTTCCAATATATCAGCGACTCTTTTCAGTGATTCATCCAGGTTTTGTACACCGCAGACCGTGCCATCATCGTTTACACCAATGTAAATTGATCCGCCGTCAGTATTCAGGAATGCAACAATTTCTTTCGGAAGGATATCGTTGAATTTTTGTTTTAATTCAGTTTTTTCTGTTTCAGCAAAAATCATTTTATTCCTCCGGGCAATCTTTCGCGTCTTTGATCGTAAAACTTTTTTCCGGCACAAATTCCAATATATCGTCAACTCCACAATTCAAAACGCCACAGATACTTTCTACGGTATCCAATGAAACATAACCATTCCGCTTCATTCGGGGAATGATATTTGCAGAAAAACCGGCTTTTTCCTACAGTTGAGTTGTGGTCATATCTTTCTCAATCAGCATATGAAACAGTTTTTTATATGACACAGCCATATTTTACCTCCAAGCATTATCAAAATCACGCATAAAGATATTATATCACTTATGAATGATTTTTCAATCAAAAAAAGTAAAAAAACAGTATCTTTTAGTAGATTTTTGCAAAATAAAAACGGTTGACTTTACCTGTTCTATTAGCAAAAACGCCATATCGTTGTAAAATGCATAATCGGTTCTATTTTGGGGACTATATCTCTGAACCTCACGCCGAACTTTCTCCGAACTACAGTTACTTTCTCATCCGTGATTCCACCAGATGGCGATGCGAATGCCGATAAAGGCTATCAGGCATAGTCCGGAAATGCTCCATACGCCGATTGCAAGCGGGATGGCAATGTATAATGCTCCGAAGCCTGAAAGCAGCGTGATGAACAATAACGCCATGATTATAAGTTCATAAAGTTTCAGTTTTTTGGAAGTCTTTTCAATCAGAACTGTTTTCATCATATTTTCCGTTCAGTTGATGTTGATAATGGTGTACTGCGGCGGCGGAATATCTGCCGGTTCTATCCATTCTGTCATCATTTCAAAGGATGCGAGGTTTTCCGGCAGAGCTTTGAAGCGGTTTCCTCTGCCACCGAGGATGATGGCTGTCCCGGCGATGATCATGCCACTGCCGATAAAAGTAAACGCTCCTTGGACATCTTTGCATTTGCCCTCTTCGTCCACCACCATGACCATATCTTCATTGATTTGGATGAGTTCCACGAGGTCACAGCCGATGATTTCATACAGCTCCTGCAGTGTTTTGTTGGGATTTTTCTTGAGGTTGATTTCCGTGACCGTCCGGCTGACGGGATCGATTTTTACTGCACGCATAGTTCTGCTCCTTATTTTACGATAACATATTCCATAACGCGGCAGAGTGCCTCTTCGTAGGAACTGCTGCTGGTGATATAATCGGTGAATTCCTGAATCAGGTTGGAGCGTCCGTTTCTGCGGAGAGCTTCACGGACTTTGGCTATCACGCGAAAAATATTTCCATCAGTGCCAGTAAGCTGTACGGTGATGTTAGTCTTGGTGGTTGCCATTATTTTACCCTCCCATTTTTGCCGGGCCATCCGAGACCAGCAAAGTTGCGGTTGCCGGAGCGGAGTGCGGTGAGTTCTGCATCCACCGCTTTCTGGTAGTCCGGATGCTGACGCTCCGCTTCAAGGCAGTCATAGCACAAGGCGTCGGTGTTGAAGCGGCTCATACTGAAGCCGTCCGCAAGGGATTTGTGACAGCGGTCACAGAATTTTTTATTGAACCACGGATCCATAATTCAGTCCTCCATATCTTCGAGGATTTCTTTAAGGGTATCGCGGCGGCAATGAGTTCCTTGAGCGTGTTTTCGCTCTGGGCAAGCATCCGGCTCGGCGTGTGGAAGGTAATGTTGCAGGGATTATCTGCTCCGTTGAGGATCCGCTGGGCGAGGTTCTTGATTTCCGTCAGCTCCAACTCAATTTTGTGGTTCATCCGGGCAATCTCTTTTTGCATCTGCTCTTTTGCCATTTTTATTTATCGCCTTGTAGGTTAACGCTCCTATTAGAGACTATTTGTCAAGTCGTGTTTGCAAAAAAACGTTAAAAAAGTTGATAATCAGCGAAAGATGATTCCTAAAAGGTATGCTTTTGTCTTGCTCCTATTCGCGTTCTGTAATGCTTCTGCCGAAAGCGACGCCTGATAAATGTCCGTCCCGATGTCTTCAATCTTCGCCACAATCTTCTTTGTGATATTGGCAATATCAGACTCAGCCTTAGCACGAGATCATCCGGACTGGACAAAAAGCAAATCCTGAAAAATCTTCTTTTAACTATTTTTTCTTTTGGTTGTTTTTCGTTGATTAAAATTAATCAAGCAGCTCTGTTCTGTTTATTAGCAGCCTTGAAATGTGGATCATATTTCACATCAG
>JAZSIZ010000092.1:0-11790 GCA_045534015.1 Victivallaceae bacterium
GAGGGGGAATAACCGTGACTTTTATGATAGCACATCTATAACCAATATTTCAATTTGTCAGACTAAATGCACAATTACTGTTTGTCATAGTAAACGCACACTGCTATCAAAAAGAGCGTGCGTTTACTTTTACAATCGTCAGCTGAAAAAAATTTATTATTTTTTTATTTTTTCCCCTTGAAAGAATAAAAAATGATGGTATATTAAAAACTGTTTCAAAATTAAATGAGAATAAAATGAATACCTTTTTCAACAACATTAACAGCATAATTATTATTATCGCCGCCATTATTATTGGTTGCGGTACGGCTGGTTATTGTTGAGAGAAACGGTATAAGAAATAAAAAATTCAAAACTCTCTGCGGTGATCAGCTGCAGAGAGTTTTTTGTTTATCATAGCTTGACAGGAATAATAAAGATGAATGCGATGAAGTTTGAAAACAGTTTCTGCAATATCCAGGCACTTTCTGTGTCCGGTTCCTTTGTCGTATCCATTGTCATCGCCATTATTATTTCCATTATTATCAGCGTAATTATTATTACGCCGCCCGGCATGGCATAGAAAAGTCCCTTTTATAAAACATTGGATCACAGCCCTGCCGGAGAAACGATTTCCGGCAGGGCTTTTAATTTTAATCAACGCAAAATCAGGAATACTCAAATGAAAAGATCAGGCGCAGAAATAGTTATCGAATCCTTGTGTCGAAACAAGATCAAGACCGTTTTCGGTTATCCAGGCGGTGCAGTTCTCCCTATTTATGATGAACTTTATAAAAATTCCCACCGATTGAACCATGTACTGTGCGCCCATGAACAAAACGCCGCCCACGCTGCAGATGGTTTCGCCCGTGTTACCGGTACCCCCGGTGTGGTCATTTCTACAAGCGGACCGGGAGCGACAAATCTGGTTACAGGTATAGCCAATGCTTATCTTGACAGCGTACCTCTGGTTGCCATTACCGGAAATGTAGCTGTCCCGCTTTTAGGCAAAGACAGTTTTCAGGAGGTAGATATCACAGGAATAACCCGTCCGGTCGTAAAGCACAATTTTGCTGTAAGTGATGTCAGGGAACTTTCCGGAATACTGGATGCCGCGTTTGAAATCGCTTCATCAGGTCGCCCCGGTCCGGTTCTTGTGGATATCCCCAAAAGTATCCAGACTGATGTGTGCGATGAATCAGAATTTGTCTCGCAGAAACTCTTTTTCAATGATCTGCCGGATGAAGATTTGACTGCTGCTGTTACCGCTATAACCGAATCAGAACGCCCGTTGATTTACGCCGGTGGAGGCGTGGTCGCGTCCGGTGCAAGCAATGAACTGCGTGTTTTGGCTGAAAGAATATCGGCTCCTGTTGCTTTCAGCATGATGGGATTGACGGCACTGCCTGCCGGGCATCCGGCAAATTTGGGGATGTGCGGAATGCACGGAAGTCAAAGTTCGGCAAAATTGCAAAGTGAATGTGATCTCATCATTGCTCTCGGAGTACGTTTCTCTGATCGTGCCACCGGCAATACTGCCAAATACAAGCAAGGGAAAAAGCTGATCCATGTGGATATTGATTTATCTGAAATCAATAAAAATACCGTTGCCGATATTGAATTGTGCGGAGACGTGAAAAATGTTCTGCAAAAACTGCTTTTGCTTCTGCCGCAGCAATCCCATCCCCAATGGCAGGAAAGAGTTGTTGAAGCAAAAAAACTTGATCTGCTTCCGAAAGAAAAAAATCTTACTCCCCGGACTCTGCTGAAAACAGTTGCAAAATACTGTGAATCAGATACCATTGTTGCTACTGATGTCGGACAGCACCAGATGTGGACAATGCAGTATTACCTGTTCCAATCTCCCCGGACACTGCTTACTTCCGGAGGACTTGGCACTATGGGATTCGGTCTTGGTGCGGCAATCGGCGGATGTATTGCCAATGACAGAAAAAGGACAGTCCTTTTTACCGGAGACGGCAGCTTCGGAATGTGTTTGCAGGAACTTGCCACCGCTGTATCACAAAATTTGCCGCTGTTGATCGTGATCTTTAATAACGGTGTCCTAGGCATGGTGCGTCAGTGGCAGACGATGTTTTATAAAAAACATTATTCCTCAACCACTTTGAACCGCAAAACTGATTTTTCAGCATTGGCAAAAGCTTTTGGTGCAGAGGGAAAAAAAGTTACCTCATTGTTTGAGTTGCAAGATGCATTGAATACACTTGTTCCAGATACACCAACAGTACTGGATTGTCAACTTGATATGGATGAATTTGTTCTGCCTATGATCCCGCCGGGAGGCAGTGTGCAGGATTTAATAACCGGAAGGAATTGAAAAATGGAACTTTTCACTGTCGAACTTACCGTTTCCAACCAATGCGGAGTGCTGAACCGGATCACCGGGCTTTATGCAAAATGCAAGCACAATATTGAAAAAATTTCTGTTCAGGAAAGCCGTGATCCGGCATTGTCAGTCATGCGGATTGCTTCCCGTGGTGATGCCGCTGTACAAAGTCAGATGATGCGGCAATTGAGCAAACTTTTTGATGTCAAAACTGTTGTTTTGTTAAACAACTCAACGCTCTAATATAACAAACCTCAAGGAAAGGAAAAAGAAAATGAGCAAGATGTACTATGACAGCGACTGCAACAAAGAACTCCTCAACAACCTTACCGTAGCCGTGATCGGTTACGGCAGTCAGGGGCACGCTCACGCTCAAAATTTGCGTGACAGCGGAGTCAATGTGGTTGTCGGACTTTATGAAAATTCCAAGAGTGCCGCAGTTGCCCGAGCTGATGGATTCGAGGTGTTGAATACCCCCGATGCTGTCAAAAAAGCGGACTGGGTAATGATGCTGGTCAATGATGAAAAGATGCGTTCCATCTATGAAAAAGGTGTCCGCGATAATCTGTGTCCCGGCATGACTTTGAGTTTTGCTCACGGATTCAATGTTCACTTCAAAGAGATCGTTCCACCGGATTTTGTCAATGTCGTGATGATCGCCCCCAAAGGGCCGGGACATACTGTCCGCAGTCAGTTTGTTGAGGGTAAAGGTGTCCCCTGTCTGGTCGCTGTTCAGCAGGATGCAACTGGAAATGCTATGGAATTGGCTTTAGCGTATGCGGCAGGTCTCGGTGCCGGTCGTGCCGGAATTCTGGAAACCACCTTCAGGGAAGAAACAGAAACAGACCTCTTTGGAGAGCAGGCAGTCTTGTGCGGAGGTGTCACCGCTTTGATGCAGGCAGGTTTTGAAACGCTGGTCGAAGCCGGATACAAGCCGGAAAGTGCCTACTTTGAGTGTATCCATGAAATGAAGCTCATCATCGATCTGGTGGTCAAGGGCGGATTTTCCTTTATGCGTTACAGCATCAGTGATACCGCTGAATATGGTGATTACAATACCGGACACCGTTTGATCACCGATGCAACCAAAGCGGAAATGAAAAAGGTGCTTTCTGAAATTCAGGATGGCACTTTCGCCCGCAAATGGCTGAAAGAAAATGCCGATGGCAGACCGCTTTTTACCAAACAGCGTGAAGCTGCCAAAGCTCATCAAATGGAAACCGTAGGCGCAGAATTGCGTGCTAAAATGAATTGGAACAAATAATGAACAGCGATAAACTTACTTGCGGCGTAACTGCCGCTCCCCAGCGTGCCTTATTGGGTGCGCTGGGATATACCCGTGAACAAATGACACGACCTCTGGTGGGCGTGGTCAACAGTTTCAACGAAGTTGTTCCCGGACACATGCACTTGCAGCAGATCGCCCGTGCGGTCAAAGATGGAGTTCTTGCTGCCGGTGGTACTCCGATGGAATTTAATACGGTTGCAGTCTGCGATGGTCTTGCCATGGGACATGACGGCATGCACTACAGTCTTGCTTCAAGAGAATTGATTGCCGACAGTATCGAATGTATGGTAAAGGCCCACTGCTTTGATGCTCTGGTTTTCATCCCCAACTGCGATAAAGTCGTCCCCGGAATGCTGATGGCAGCGGCAAGATGTAATCTGCCTGCAGTTTTTGTGTCCGGTGGTCCCATGCTCTCTCTGGATGGGAAAGATCTCAACACCGTATTTGAGGCGGTCGGGGCGGTCAATGCCGGAAAAATGAGTGAAGCGGAATTATCGGAAGTGGAGTGTTCCAGCTGTCCGGGCTGCGGTTCATGTTCCGGGATGTTCACCGCCAACAGCATGAATTGCCTCTGCGAAGCGATCGGAATGGCTTTGCCGGGAAACGGTACAATTCCTGCTGTTTACTCACAGAGAACTCACCTCGCCAAACGGGCGGGAATGACAGTTTTGGAATTGTTTAAAAACAATCTCCGCCCCCGTGACATCATGACTGCAAAGGCGTTTCATAATGCTTTGACGGTGGATATGGCTCTGGGATGTTCAACTAACACGGTTTTGCATCTGCCCGCCATTGCTGCTGAAGCCGGTGTTGATTTTGATTTGCATACTGTAAATGAAATCAGTTCCCGCACTCCAAATATGTGTCGCCTTGCCCCGGCAGGCAAACACCACATGCAAGATCTTCTCCGTGCCGGAGGTGTAACCGCTGTAATGAATCAGGTTTCTTTCCTGCTGAATCTGGATGCCATGACGGTTTGCGGTAAAACACTTGGCGAAGTCATTGCCGACGCTGAAGTCAAAGATCCGGAGGTTATCCATCAATATTCTGCCGAGGGCGGTCTTGCTGTACTCTATGGCAACCTTGCTCCTGACGGGGCGATAGTCAAGCGTTGTGCCGTCAGACCGGAGATGTTGACATTTACCGGAAAGGCACGGGTATTTGAGTGCGAGGAAGATGCTGTGAAAGCAATCCTGTCAGGCACAATCGTCAAAGGCGATTGTGTTGTCATTCGCAATGAGGGGCCTGCCGGCGGACCGGGGATGAGGGAGATGCTTTCTCCTACCAGTGCCATTGCCGGGATGGGGTTGGATGCTGATGTGGCTCTCATAACAGATGGCAGATTTTCCGGTGCAACAAGGGGTGCGGCGATAGGACACGTATCTCCGGAAGCTGTGTCCGGTGGAAATATTGCATTAGTTGCAGAGGGAGATCTGATAAAAATAGATATTCCAAACCATTCTCTGGAACTTATGGTTGATGAAAATACCCTTGCAGAAAGACGGAGCAGAAAAGTTTTTGCTCCTTCGCGGCAGTTATCCGGTTATCTCAAGCGTTATGCCGCACTGGTATCATCCGCAGATAAGGGGGCAAAATTATGTTGACATTGGATAAGGTTTACCGGGCACACCATCTGCTTAAAAGTGTGGCACGCTATACCGACATGATAGAAAGCAACGGTTTGACAGATGATTGCGACTTCCGTTTGAAAGCAGAAAATTTACAGCTGACCGGATCTTTCAAATTGCGCGGAGCTTTTTTCAAAATAGCCTCTTTACCGCAAGATGACCGGGAGATTGTCGCTTGTTCCGCAGGAAATCATTCGCAGGGAGTCTCTCTTGCCGCCGGGAAACTTCACCGCAAAGCAGTGATTTTCATGCCCAGTATCGCTCCAATATCTAAAGTTGAAGCAACCAAAAAACTTGGTGCTGAAGTCCATCTGGTCGATGGCGTTTACGATGATGCTTATCTGGCGGCGGAAAAATATTGTCAGGAACATGACAGTATTTTTGTTCATCCTTTTGATGATGAGGATGTCATTGCCGGGCAGGGAACTATTGCCCTTGAAATACTTGAACAGTTTCGCGATGTTGATACCGTATTGGTTCCGGTCGGTGGCGGCGGCTTGTGTTCCGGGGTGGCGTTTACATTGAAACAACTGAAACCGGATGTCAAAGTTTACGGTGTTCAGGCAGATGGTGCGTCCGGAATGTGTAAGGCTTTTTCTGAAAGACAGAGTGTTACACTGGATAAAGTTTCCACCTTTGCAGACGGTATAGCGGTAAAAAGACCGGGAGATCTGACCAGAGAGTTATGTTGCAAATATGTTGACGGTATGTTGACGGTCAGTGATGATGAAATTGCAAGTGCCATCTTGACCTTGATGGAAAAGCAGAAACTTGTTGCAGAGGGAGCCGGTGCAGTCGGCGTGGCGGCGGTACTTGCAAAGAAACTTGAACTTGCCGGGAAAAAAGTTTGTGCGGTAGTGTCGGGGGGAAATATTGATGTCAACATTCTTTCCCGGGTGATCAACCGGGGATTGCTTTCAAGCGGCAGAGTGGCAGAATTGAAAATCGCCATGCTGGATAAGCCCGGACAGTTGCGGGAAGTATCTGCAATCATTGCTGATTGCGGAGCAAACGTCATTCAAGTCCGTCACGATCCGGGTGGTGAACATGCGGACATTATCGGTTGTTTTCTGCACATCAAAATGGAGACCAGGAACAGAGAACAGTTTATGCAGATCCGACAGGAGATAACCAATGCCGGGTATCAGATTTTAAATTAAGGAAAGGATTTTACTATGAAAGAGATCATCTCAACAAATAATGCTCCGGCAGCAGTCGGACCATATTCACAGGCAGTAAAATCAGGGAATTTACTTTTCTGCTCCGGGCAAATTGCGCTTGACCCGGTAAGCGGAAACCTTGTCGGAAATGATATCAAAACGCAAACTGAACAAGTTATGCAGAATATTTCCGCAGTTCTTGAGGCATCCGGGGCGACCTTTGATGATGTTGTGAAAACGACCTGCTTTCTTGTCAATATCAATGACTTTGCAGAATTCAACGCTGTATATGCAAAATACTTCACGGGCAAACCAGCCCGCAGTTGTGTTGCAGCCGCAGCTCTGCCCAAAGGAGCTTTGGTTGAAGTAGAAGTTGCAGCAGTAGTATAAAAAATCAACAGCACAGCGTTGCACAGATTTATGAGGTAATTTCAAAAGTAATTCAAAAAAAGATTGAAAAATCTGCGTTGATGAGATTAAAGCGGCAGTTTGATCCGGAGTTGCTTGCCGGTTGTGCCGTGACAAGGAGTGGCTGTTGAATAAATAACCACCGGAAATGCTCCGCTTTAAGATCACAATGATGATTTGCAGCCATTTTGTTCCGTTATACTTTGCGGATATCGCCCGGCCGTTTGCCGAGTTTGGCAAGACATACTTTGGTAAAGTATCCGGCATCGCAAAATCCGCTGGCATCGGCGACTTCCTGAATGGTGTCGGTTGTTGAGCGCAGTAATTTTACAGCATGTTCCAAACGCAGATCAGTGATATACTCTTTTGGAGATCGTTTTTTGCTCTGCCGGATGATCCGGAAAAGCGTTGTCCGGTGGATACCGCAAAATTCTGCGATCGTTTCCACAGTCAGAGCCTGGTCGTGAAAATGTTTGTCAACATAATATTCAAATTTTGTGATGACATTATTGATCTTATCCAGTTCCGGCGGATTCTGCGAGAGCAGGATTATATCATAAGCTGTTGCAGAACAGAGCAACTCTGCCTCTATTGCCGTTGATTTGATATTGTTGTTCAATTTTATGAATTTTTCCATCGGACAGCTGCCGGCATAATGCGGTTTGCGCTCCAGATCGAACAGCTTTATCAGGGCAGGGGAAGATTCACGGTCGATCGTCAACCAGAAAAAATCTGCCGCCGGAGTGATAACGGTAACATCGTGATAATCTCCGGGAAAGTGATAGCAGACATCATCGGCATGCAGTGTGAAATCTCCCGCCGGATGACGAAAATGCAATTCACCTTTCAGACACCAGTACAACTGGATAAAATCCTTTACTTCATGCATATCACTCCAACCGCATTCTTTTACGTAGTGACCGCAGGAACGGACTTTCAGCAGAGAATTTATTCTGCCTTTATTAAAGGGACGGTAAAAATATTCTGTCAACATAATACACCTTGCAACAAATCTTCTATTTAAAATACATTTATTCTATTGTTTTGTCAAGCAAAATCAGATATATTTTTATTCAGACGGGTGCAGTAAAACACTTGAATAAAAATCAATCAAAAAAGGAGAAAGAAAATGAAAATATCCTGCTGTGACGGAGCAAAAAAGGCATGTTTTACTCTTATTGAACTTCTTGTTGTTATCGCAATTATCGCTATTTTGGCGGCGATCCTGCTTCCGGCACTGAATTCCGCCAGAGAGCGGGGCAGAGTGGCAAGCTGTATCAACAATCAGAAACAGATCGGCACCAAGACTGCAATGTATATTGATGCTCATGACGGGTATCTTCCTTCTCACAGTGCCAGCGATTCCTGGGCTAAAATTTCGAAGGCAAACTATGCATTCTTGTTGGAAAAATTGGATGGAGCTACCGGCTCTACAAAAGTTCCGGAAATTTATTATTGCCCGACCGACTATGTGAACCGGGCGGAGATCGGCACCAAAACATTTGGAGATGCTTATTGTGCCCACTCTACTTACATTTGGAATATCAACAACGGTTGGATGAATTCCGGCGGTACTGTTCATGTTCCAAGAAAAATCAACGAGTTTCTTTATCCCTCATCATATATCATGCTTGGTGAGCCGGATATGGAAAATCCCAATGTCGCAGTCAATTTTCAATGGGAAAGCGAAGGGACAAACAAGCGGATGAAGTTGCAGAAACATGGCAACGCTGCCAATTATTTGCATCTTGATGGCGGCAGCCGTGCTGTCCAGATCAGTGAAAGTGAGCGTGGAAGTACTTCCGGCAGTTTCCTTCAGATGTTCTACCCCAATGGTCAGAGTACCTTTGATTGGAGTGTACGCTGATATTTTTTACGGACAAGGTTTGAGAGTATGAGAAAAGTTACGGTATTGATGGTTTTACTGGCCTGTTTTTTCAGTGCGGCGGCCGCAGAAGATGTGAAATTTATCGAAATAGGGTGGGATTTTCTCACGTCTGACAGTTTCGCAACCAATATTGCAACTGTGACCGCTTCTCCGATGGATGGTGCCGGAGTGCAGATGGTTGGAGTCAATGAGAATAACGAGAGTTATTATCTTACCTGGGTCCATATGGATGCTCTCAAACCTTTTGAGCATTTCTCAAGAGCGATCGCCCGGTTGCGAGCCTTGAATTCCCCCAAGGTCGCCAACAGTTTCGTTCAGGTCGGCATCAATCCCGGCCGGATCGATATTTTTGACGATGCGGCATGGGAAAACGTGGTGCAAAACTACCGTACTGCCGCACGGGTGGCTAAAGCCGCCGGGATGCGGGGGATCATGCTCGATCCGGAAGCGTATGTCGCCGGAGCCAATCAACTCGCCTATTCCACTCAGCCGCAGAAGGCACAGCACACTTACGCCGAGTATCTGGTGAAAACCCGTCAGCGCGGCAAAGCGGTGATGGAAGCCATCGCCGCTGAATTCCCGGATATGGATCTGTTGGTGCTTTATATGTACAGCTTTAACTATCGTGATCACCGTCCCGGAGCTGAAAGCCGCAATACTCTCAACAGTTTCACTGCCGCTTTTTTTGACGGCATGATCGAAGCCGCTCCGGCAGAGATGAATATTTTTGACGGTCAGGAAGACAGTTATGCGTTTAATGGTTTTATGGATTTTGCTTACGGCAAGGTCATATCTTCACAGGGAGTTCTTCCGTATGTTGCTCCAGATGTGCGTGATAAGTACCGGGCAATGGTCAAATATGCTCCGGCAATCTATCTTGACCGTTATCTGCCGGCGGATCAGTTCCCCACACCGCTTGACCTGCGCGGTATGAAACCGGCTGTGCGTCTGCTGGTAAATCTGATGGCGGCACGGCGGGTTTCCGATGGATATATCTGGGTGTATAATGAGCGTTACCGTTGGTGGTACACTCATTCTCAAAATGTGAAAAAACAGTATTGGCGCGAAGTGATTCCGGGGTGTGAAACGGCATTTCTCATTGCCCGTAATCCGGAAACTTTTGCCCATGAATTATTGCGCAGCGGCAAAATGGAGCAGAGTGAGAATCTGATTGCCGACTGGAAAAAATTTACCGGGTATAATGCTCCGTCATGGCAGGATGTGAAATCTGTTTCAACAGATAATTCCGGGATCTTGATTCGCAAGGCATGGGGCAAAGCCGGTGCGAAATATACGCTCACTGTCAAGCCCGGTGATATTTTCCTGGTGTCGGCATCTGCCGGTGTGCAGGGAATTGGATATCCGGCGATAAGAGTTGTATATAAAAGAGGTCAGCATCCGTTAACTGCCTTCAGTGATACCGATGATTTTGTCACCAGGATGATCGATGGCAAGCTTGCTACGATGGTTGTTGTTCCGGATGATGCAGATTCGGTGGAAATCATCTTTTCCGGAGAAGCCCAGGACATCAATTCCAATACAGGCATTATCTCTTTCCGAAATATGCAGATCAAGCGTTTCACGCTTCAATGAATATGAGGGATTTAGTTTTTTTGATTTAAGTAAGGAGTCGTATATGCGTATCACAGGAACTTTTTTAGATGAGATAAGCCACGATATTCCCCACCAGAATTGGGGAAAAGAGGAGTGGGATGCTGATTTTGCCGCAATGAAAAAATTTGGTGTCAATACGGTTATTCTGATCCGCTGCGGTCACAAACGGTGGATGACTTATCCATCGGAAGTTTTGCAGAGAGAAAAACATGGATTTCTGCCTCCTGTTGATCTTATTGATATGTTCCTCGATTTGGCTGAAAAGTATGAAATGGACTTTTTTTGCGGGACTTATGACTCCGGAAATCCGTGGTGGGAACCCGATTATCAGGTCGTTCCTGAAGTCGCGCTTATGCGGAAAGTCTGTAACGAGATCATCGATCGTTACGGTAAACGCAAAGCTTTCAAAGGCTGGTATCTTTCCCAGGAAATCGCAGGGACAAATACCGCTGCTACCACCTGTTACCGTGAATTGGGAACCATGCTCAAAGAAAGAATGCCCGGAGTGAAAATTATGATTTCCCCGGGAATGAAAGGCGCAAAAGCTTACAATGCGCAAATGGTCAAACTCGGTCAGACCATTCCTCCGGAGCTGCACGAAGCAGAATGGCGCACCAATATGGAAAAAATCAAAGGAATAGTTGATATCGTTGCATTTCAGGATGGTCATGTTGAAATTGAATTACTTCCGACCTTCCTCAAAATCAATAAGAAACTTTGCGATGAAAACGGGATCGAGTGCTGGACAAACAGCGAAAGCTTTGATCGGGATATGCCGATCGACTTTCTGCCTATAAAATGGGAAAAATTAAGGCTTAAGCTTAAAGCAGCTGAAGAAGCCGGTATTGAAAATGCCATTACTTTTGAGTTTTCGCACTTTATCAGTCCTCACAGCATTTACAAATCTGCCGGCGGACTTTTTGACCGTTACTGTGAAGAAAATGGTATTCCGGCGCGGGCAAAGGATTTCCGGTAATACAAAGGAGAACCTTTTTGCCGGTTTGCGGCATTATCCATGGGAAATTTCCGCTTGAATTTTCCGGCAGTTGCAGATTTTAATTCCAATCACATTACAAAATTGTATAGTGAAACGATCGTTTCTGTAAGGGGCTGATGCAAAAAAAAAGACAGAGGGCTGTCACTTTTGCAACAGCCCCATGTTATTGCTGTTCAGCGATCATTCTTTTTTTCAGGCTTCTTCTTCCCTTTTATAAGAGCAGCGGTCTGCTCAATATTCTTTTGATAATTTGCAGTTCCGGAAATTTTACCGTGAACTTTTCCATCCCGAACTGCAGAAAACGGCATAACCAACTTTTTTTCTGCATCATTGATTAAAAGAGGCAATTTCAAAAGTCCTCAAAAATTCTTAAAAATCATCGTTGCGATCTTAAAGCGGGGCGTTTTCGGTGGTTATTTATTCAATAGCCACGCTCAAACTACCGCTCTAATCTCATCAACGCTGATTTTTTAATCTCTTT